>DATAYF010000789.1:0-11795 GCA_036272735.1 Ktedonobacteraceae bacterium | reverse complement strand
GTTGTCCCCTGGCTAACTGTTGTTAAGCCGGGAATATAAGATGAGGCGTAAGTAAAGGAAGCCTCCTTTCCAATGAATGGCGGCAGGTGAGGCGCATCCATGAGGACCAGTGATAAGACGGGGGGATAAGTAAAAAAGGTTGTACGTGACCCGGCCGCTTGTTAATAATAGGTTAAGTATACGTTATCTTACGGCGCGTTAGCAAGCGTTGGTGGCGGTTTCTAAATTTTGTGGATAGCTGTTGCCTGTTGGTTTACACGGACGTTTGCATGATGGCACAGGCTTCGTCTGGGCTTAAGCGTTCAAAATCGGTGCGCGTCAGTTGGCGCGGGAACAGCGCAAACGGCCCCGTCCACTTGTTTGCGTGCTCTTCCAGCCAATCCAGCATTGTAAATGATTGCTTGCGTGTACGTTCGACAATAGGGAAGCGCGCGGCGGCACGATCAAAAACTTCGTGATCTTTGGTGTAGACGCTGTAATCCTCGCGCACGACGACATCCACGTACAGGTCTGTGTAGCTCAGTTCCTGCGCCACATTGCTGTACCCATTGCTGGGCAGCACCACATCGCAGTAGCCGCTCACGAATTTTCCCTCGGCCGTATATCCGATATGAATTGTGAACCACTCGTCGTTCCAGAGATACGTAAGCTGGTGCTTTGCTGAAAGCCACTTGCCGGTCTTCCAGCACATCTCTGTGCCCAGGGGCGTCCAGATCGCGGTGTAGTCCTCACTGACCGGTATATGGTACCCGTGCCAGCAAGCCCATTGTTCACCGTCTACTAGCATTTTTCGTACATTCGCCTCTTGTAACATACAAAGGACCTCCCTGTAATTCGCCCGCTGGGTTTATTGCCATGCTTCCCATTATACGTGAGGATTTGGAGGATGAGCAAGGACGACCCCCGCAAGGGAGGTCGCTACTATATACGAGGCCACGGCTGCGCCGGGTATGGTAGCGACCTCCCTTGCGGGGGTCGTCTTAAAATAATGTCTGGATGAAGCTGGCGATAGCGCCCTGTACCTCTTCAAGATGGTCCTGGAAAAAGTGATCGGCGTCATCAACGACCACCATGCTTTTGGGAGCAGGAACCTGCTCGAACCACTTGACGGCCAGGTCGTATGGCGCGGTATCGTCTTTACTGCCATGCACGAACAACTTGGGTTTGTGGCAATCTTGCAGTGTATCGTCCCCAAACCATTTTGCGGGCACACCCATGCCGATCA
This sequence comes from Ktedonobacteraceae bacterium, assembly GCA_036272735.1. Classification (GTDB taxonomy): domain Bacteria; phylum Chloroflexota; class Ktedonobacteria; order Ktedonobacterales; family Ktedonobacteraceae; genus DATAYF01. Next base: position 10,570 of record DATAYF010000789.1, on the reverse strand, counting down.
TCGCCTGCACGCGGTCATCGCGTGCCCCCACGCGTAGCGCTATCCACGAGCCAAAGGAGAAGCCCCCTATGATGACGGGCAAACCAGGATAGCGTCCGCTCAAGAATTCGAGCGCGTAGTACACGTCGTCCATCTCGCCGCGCCCCTCATCATAACTGCCCGTGCTATGGCCGACTCCGCGAAAATTGAAGCGCAGGGTGGGGATATTGAAGCCCTGTTGTAAAGTCTGCGTAGCCTTGAACACGACTTTATTGTGCATTGTGCCGCCATATAACGGGTGGGGATGACAGATCAACCCCGCAAATAGCGGCTGCGTATCAGGCCCCTCCGGCTTTAATATTCCTTCCAGGTGTCCATGCGAGGCTGGTACGTTAACGTGTAGTACCTGGTTACTTGCCATAAATTGTTTCCCTATATGTACGTAGTGTAATTGGTATGGCGGGACGATCCTTGCAAGGGAGGTCGTCTGCGTTATGCTGGTTTATCGTTCTGTTTGTTGTCACGCAATGCCTGGGCTGCGCGCTGGGCCGCACTTAAAGCGGCGAGCACGGTGCGCATCACCAGGAAGAGGCTGCCCAGGAAGATCAGCACGACAACGATCAGCGTAATAATTCTGGCACTGGCGTTGGTTTCCAGGCTGATGAGCACAACCAGGCAGATGAGGATGGCGAACACAAAGTTGTTGATACCCAATAAAATACTCGGTTGTCGATGCCAGACCGGTTGCTGCCCCGTTGTGTCGGCGTTGGTGTATGCTTTTACGCCTTTGCGAATTTGTGCCACGCCGAAACCAACGAGCACAATTACCACGATAGCAACTGCGCTGAGAAATAAGATCAATCCTGGACCGCTCATACCTACCTCTTCTGTTACGCCATCTATTGTTGTCAGCCATGCTTCCCTACATCCTGCATCGCCATCCTCTGCAACCCCGCTTCATAATAGCACACATGTATAGTACGACTAGCCACAAGAGGACGACCCTCACAAGGGAGGTCGCTACCATACCCGAAGGACGGCTTCGCCGTGTATGATAGTGACCTCTCTTGTAGGGGTCGTCGCGGTACATCCAATATTTCTTGTTATGTGGTGGTTCTTTTCTGCGAGAAGAGCCAGGTAAAAAGGGCAGGCGAATAGGCTTGTCCTGGTGCCCAAACGCCGTGTGCCGCATTGGGAAATACAGTACAGCGTGGTTGTCCACCCGCATTCTTAATGGCCTGAATCATATCAGTGGTGCCAGTTGTTGGTACCGTTGTATCTTGCGCTCCATAAAATGCCCATATTGGAAGGTGCACCAGTGCGGATGCATGAGTAGGATCTCCGGCACCCGCTAATGGCACATCGGCCGCGAAATAATCAGGCCAACGCTCACCGGCCTCCCATGCGCCATAGCCGCCCATAGAGAGACCTGTCACGTAGAGCCGCTGTGCGTCGATGTTGTCGTATTGCTGTTGCAACGTATCGACAAGCTCTTTTGCCAGCAGTAAAGAATTACTAGGGTTAGTTGCCATATGATAAGGTCCTGTACTTCCTGCTACATTTACCCAACGATCCGTCAGGGGAATCTGTGGAATCACTATATAACTTGGATTTTTTGCCTGGACAAGTGCTGAAGTCCAGACTTGAGCATAGTATTGATCTAAGAGGGTATTGCGATTCTGTTCGAGTGACTTTTGGGGATCTGCAGATTCACCATTGCCATGCAGTAACAACACTAGCGGATAGTTCGTCCCGAATACCTGATTCTTCGGCGCATATATATAGTAGTTTATAGACATGCCCACGCTGTTCGTATAAATGTAGGTTTTATAACCATAGAGTGACGGTAAAGGTTGTTGAACGGACGATGGTGTTGCTGACCCTGCGAGCAAAAGTTGCTGTTGTGAGATATGGTTTGCACTTGCCTGCACAAGGGCTGCTGAATTTCCAAAGTGGATGTTTAAATCCTGCAATACTACACCAGCAATGCTTAATAAGAGAATTGGGAGGCTTATAATAGCATATTTCCAACATTTTTTCGGGCTTACTGGATGTGCTCCCTTAATCAAATTCGCAGCTTTATACATCTGACCAGGCTTTCTAGGAGTGATGCAAAACGACAGGACAGGCTGTTCCACCTTATGAATGAACATAAGGACGTCAGTTTGACAGGGTAAGGCGTCGTTGTTTAATAGATGCTTGTGAGAAATTGCATTTCATAAGTTATTGTAAACGTGACTTTTTGAGTAAGTATCAGGAAACTTATAAGATCCTGTAAAATTTGAAAAAAAGAATTGTCAAGTAACGTAAAAATGGGCTGTCCTGGTACATCTAGCGTTTTCTCTTGTGGCATGGGCCAGCGCGTGTTATACTGTGGACTGAAATGAATTTTTGTCGAACCCTGCAATTGTGCGCTAAGTTATTCTCAGAAATAGAAAGTATACAGCACAATTGTCTGGGCATATATAAGGAGGTGAGGGACATGGACGCTGGCCCTGGTCATAGTAGGTGCTCGTTCTGTATGTACCTGCTTTTGGGGAACTTCTTCTCCTCATCGTGTATGCCTGTGGTTTATCCGCGAATGTAATGCTTAGCCCAAACCACGAATGGTATCATCACCAGCTTACTCGATGAGTATCCATCGCCCCTTGATGTGATTGGTGTCGAGTAAGAACTTCTCCTTTTTCCGCCAGTGAGTCCTTTGCTGTTTTTCGTAGCATCCCCTTGTGCTTTCTATAGCATTCGTGGACTGAACGTGGCTAGCTTTCGTGAGCATAGCACGTTTCTTCGCTACGCCCTGTTTGCATTGTCGCTATCATGACAAGAGCAGGTGATTTTTCCACTTCTACACCACAAATAAGTAGAAGTGTGCGGACTTTTGTGCCATATACTGACATTCCTTACACCTAGGAATGGGAGAAAGGTGGTGATGCCAATGATCTTTCTAAGCACCTTATTGCGCCAGAGCGTGTACGATAGCAATAATCGTCGTGTTGGCATGCACTCCGACCTTTACGTTGAACTCAAAGAGACCTTTCCCATCGTAACCGCTCTAGTTATTCAAACATCCCTGTCTGGCGGACGATTGATCGTTTCCTGGCCGCAGGTGCGCAGTATCGAGGATACTCCCGTACAACTTGCGGTCACCCAGGAGCACATTTCCACGTATACGCCCGATGCCGATGAACTCTTGCTGCGTCGCGATATTCTTGATAAGCAAATTGTGGATACGCAAGGCTTCCGCGTCGTCAAAGTCAATGATTTGAAATTGGCGCAGATTAAAAGGACGGCGCGCTTGCTCGGCGTCGATATTAGCTTCGGTGGCTTGCTACGCCGCCTGAGTGGGCAACGGGCCTTCGACCTGTTGAAGCGCCTGGCCCCTGCCGGTTTGTCTGAGCGCACCGTTACCTGGAATTACGTCGAGCCTATCCAGAAGGTGAGTATGACTGGGCAATTGGCGCTAGCTGGTGCTGGTGTTGGTACCAGTGCGACCGCGACCGCTGCCACATCGGGCGGTATCGTGCCCAGGGTGCAGCTTAATGTGAGCCAGAACAAGCTCGCAGAACTCCATCCAGCCGATATCGCCGATATTCTAGAGCAGCTTGATGTTGAAGATGCCGGCGCTATGCTGGAACGCCTGGATACCATGACCGCAGCCGACACGCTGAACGAGGTTGAAACTCCCTTACGAGCTGAACTGTTGAATGGGTTGGAGCCTGCGCGCGCCGCTAACCTGCTGGAACGTCTGGCCCCCGATGACGCAGCCGATATTCTCTCCGATATGCCGCGTCACGAAGTCGAACGCCTGCTGAGTATAATGCCAATCGAGAAGGCACAGTCGATTCGTATCCTGTTGCGCTACGGCGCGGAAACCGCTGGCGGCATTATGACGACCGAAGTGGTGTCGCTCTCTCAGGAGACAACAGCGGAGGAGGCTCTGGCCTACCTGCGTCAGCACTCTTCCCACCTGGAAATGGTCTACTACCTCTATATTGTTGATGTTGAACGTCATCTTAGCGGCGTTGTCTCCATGCGCCAATTGGTCATTTCAGCGCCAGGCACACGTATGCAGGATGTAATGGACCCTGATGTGATCAAGGTCACGGTAGATACCGACCAGGAAGAAGTTGCTCGCGTGATCGCGAAGTATGACCTGCTCGGCGTGCCGGTCGTCGATAGAGAGGAACACCTCGTCGGCCTGGTGACCGTTGACGACGTGATCGATGTTATCCATGAAGAGCAGGCCGAGGATCTTTCAGAAATTGCCGGCGTTGATGTAGAGGAGCCGGAGGAGGCCGAAACCTTCGCGTTGCGCACGGCTCTGAGTCGTTTTTCCTGGCTGGCTGTCAGCGCCATTGGAGGTTTTGTGCTGGCGCTGCTCATCTCGCGCGTCTTTGGGTCGCTATTCGCGCTGGGTACCGCGTTCGCGCAAACATCCGGCTTACCCGCTGGCCTGGACGCACGCGCCGCTGTCGGTAGTGTGCTCTGCGTGGTGCCGATGCTGCTCATGACGAGTGGCAGTGCCGGTTCGCAGGCGCTTGGTATTGCTGGCTGGCGGTTGCGCTCTCAGCGTGGACGTGACTTCTGGGGAGGCTTCTCACGTGAAGTTCTGCTGGGAACCGTCGGTGGCATGCTAACCTGTCTGCTCACGATCATCCTGACCTGGCTGCTGTTCCATTCACTCCTGTTGAGTGTCGCGATGGGACTGGGCTTTGGCCTGACACTTCTTGTGGCCTACATCTGTGGTCTGATCCTGCCCAACGTCTTACAGCGCCTGCACCTGCGTGGCAGCTTGATCAGCTCGCCGCTGCTCAATCCATTGATTGCGGTGGTGAGTCTGTGTGTGTTTTTCGCGGTGACGCTGCAACTCATCCCCCGTTTTCTTGGCTAGGGAAGTGGTGACGTATCACCACTTGAAAAAGAGGGGTGTGTGACATTGCAACTCATCCTTCGTTTCCTTGGCTAGGCGTGAACCGTTGTAAACCGGTTTTTTGTAAGTCTCGAAAATCTCGGAATCTAGTAAAAAGGGTATTGACAAAGCCAGAACGCTCTTATATACTACAGTTGTTCTCGCGAACAAGCTTTCCTCGATAGCTCAATGGTAGAGCAATCGGCTGTTAACCGATGGGTTGTAGGTTCGAGTCCTACTCGAGGAGCCACTAGAGGGTCACCAACTAGACGGTGATCCTTTTTGTTTGTCAAATGGAGGTGCATAACTTCATGGCCCAATTTGCTTATCCGCAACTATTTAATAGTCTCCTTGAGGCGGTGCCACTGCCCCTCTTTGTCGTGAACCGTGATCTTGTCGTGTGTCATATCAATCAGCCTGGCCTACACCTGAGCGAACAAACAACGCTCGTCCCCAATACCAGGCTTGATACCTTGATCGTCTACCCGCAGGTCCTGCAACTTGTGCAGATATTCCTCACTACTTCCCAACCGCAACGCGAACTAGTGCTATTAGATAACGTGAGTGATGGCGCGTGGAAGGTCTCGGTAATGCCTCTCCCCGATCAAGAGCCACAACAGGCAACCTCTCTCGCCGCCACCACGCAATTCTTTGCTGTCATTATCGAGGATGTCACCGAGTCGCGGCGTATCGAGCGCATGCAGCGCGACTTCCTGGCAAATATATCGCACGAACTACGCACTCCCTTAACCTCGGTGAGCCTGCTTGCCGAGACGCTTGAGGACGTTATCGACACCGATCCCGACAAGGCGCAGGAGTTTGTGGAGAAAATCGAAAAAGAACTGCATTATTTGACCGGCATGGTCTCTGAATTGTTGGAACTCTCGCGCATGGAGGCCGGACAACTGAGCATCGCTATTGAGCCTATCGAAGTTGGGCTACTGGTCCACGAAGTGCACGCTCGTATGTTTCCACAGGCGCAAAGACACCGTGTTAACCTATCGACCGAGGTGTCACAGAAACATACGCTGGTTGCTGCTGACAGTAAGCTCATCATTCGTGTGCTGGTCAATCTTGTTCACAATGCTATCAAGTTTACCCCTTCGGGCGGCTCGATTACCCTCGGTTCCGCGCCACTTCCTCAACAGCACATGCAGCGCTTCTTCGTGCGCGATACCGGAGTGGGCATTCGTCCCGAAGACCTTTCACGCGTATTTGAACGTTTTTATAAAACCAGCCGTTCGCGCTCCAAAGAAGATTTCGTCGGCCCTGGTGGTGGTGGCACTGGCCTGGGTCTGGCGATAGCGCGCCAGGTTGTCGAAGCACACGGCGGCCGTATCACAGCCGAGAGTGTTGCAGGCCAGGGCAGCACTTTCTCCTTCACACTTCCAGTCGCCACGCGCCTCGATCAATCATCGTAAATTCCTGTTATCCCTCTAGTTAATGGCTGTCACACCAACTGTGTGGGTACCGCAGGTGCGGATGGAGAGTGTAGAAAAATTTAACGCTATCTTTATACCAACGTGTTGCAGATTGCCTCATGCGTGTGGTAGTATTGCCTGCATAACCATCGTTGGAGCATCTCTGCTTGGATGAAAATGGGCGTTTTGTTATAAGTACGCCGGGCTTGTTTGATATACGTTGGGCGCTTTCGTTCGTGCTCTTGTGTATTGCATGAATGTCGGGTACAATTGGTTGGTAGTAGAGGAAGAGAGAGGACATTTGCATGAGTAAGTTCGTCATGGTGATCGATGATTCTGCCACCGTGCGTAAGATCATCGAGACGTGCCTGGGCCGTGAAGGCTTCGAGGTCATGGGTTTTCCAGATGGCGTTGAAGCCATGCGCTGGTTAAACCAGACGTCCCGCGTCCCTGACCTGGTGATACTTGATATTGGTCTTCCCAAACTGGATGGTTACGATGTGGCCCGTCGCCTCAAGGCAAAACCTCAGTTCGCTAAGACTGTGATCATTATGCTTTCACGCCGCGATGGGGTCATTGATCGATTGAAAGGTCGCCTGGCAGGAGCTAAAGACTATGTTACCAAGCCGTTTAAGACGCAAGATATCATCGCGATCATCGAATCCTATCTAGGTGATCCTGCTCCTACTCCTAATTAAACGGTGGTAGTTTTCGATGAGTGAGTTACCTGCTCTACCCGCTCCACATACTGCTTATCTCTATCAAGAGCACGCCGCGTTGCTCGCAAACATGGACGATGAGCAGTTCTGGGCTTATGTGGCCGCGTGCGCTCAGGTGGTTCCTGGCGAACAAGCAAGCAGCAATGATTTCCTCGTAGGTGATCTTGGCGTATGTGGATGTTTGATCAATTTGGCCGCGATACGGGTGGTCGAGCCTTTGCCGGACCACGTCTCTCTGCTTCCACGGTCTCCCACGTGGTTGCTGGGTATTGTGGCATGGTCGGGAAGTCCTCTGGCGGTCATTGATCTACGCGCCTACGTGTTGCGCTGTCCGGTTGAGCCTGTTCGTGCTCCTGCTCTGCTGCTGGTGGCGCAACATAACGATATGCTGCTTGGTTTTTCTGTTCCAGTTCTGGGCATCTCCACCATTTTTGATGTCTCTCGTTTGCATGCGCCCGATCAAGCCGAGCAAGGATACGAGCCTCCTTGCGTTGGGGCAATTAGCGGAATTTTTACGGATGGTGTGGCGATGGGTATGGATGATACAAAAGTCTCCCTGGTGCTCGATATGCCCGTCATCCTTACTGATCTGGTAGAACAATTGCGAATATCTTATGAGTGAAGTTTTTCCTGCGTTTGATGACGACAATCTCTCTTCTGAAGATCTAGAAATTTTACAAGCCTTCGAGGAGAAAAACGAATGGTCAGCGACGAGCACTGCCGATGAGCCCCGCTCCGCGCCTGCTGTTCCAGTATTACCACAGGTCGAGCTTGCAGATGAGGCCGCGCAAGACTGGTTGGCTGTTTTTCTGACCGAGGCTGATGAAGACATTGCCAAGATGCGCCGCGTGCTCAGCCAGCTTGAACTTGAGACGCCCCCACAACCTGCGCACTTTGTGCCATTGCAACGCCTGGCCCATAAAATACGTGGAGCTGCTGGGGCCATTGATTGCCACGGCATCGCGGCGATCACCCAACATGTCGAAGCGACCGCCGAGGAGGTTGCTCACGGGCAGGTGGTTCCTGGTCGGGCACTGCCCGTATTGCGTCAAGCACTCACCGTCATGGAAGCCGCCTTGCAACAGCTTGCAAGCTCCGGCCATGAAGGTCTGCTTCCGCTACAAGAACTGGTCTCCGATTTCCAAAACGTACCTGGCCAGGCTGCAGCTCGTGCCAAACCGAGTGCAGACGTCGGTGCAGCCCCGACGATGGAGCGCGGGCAAGATACACCAACCTCTGGTCCGGCGCACATACCTAATACTCCTTTCATGCCTTTTATTCGTGTCGATGGTCGCCGAGTTTCACAGGTAATTCACTACTCCGAACAAGCGCTGGAGTCGAGAGCGCCCCTGGTGATAGCCCAGGAGAACTTTGAGACAGCGATGCAGGATCTGCGCACGGCTCAATTACGCCTGCGTCAGCTTCAGTCGCAGCTTTCGACGCTCTTTGCTGATGGACAATCACTTGCCCACACACTCGAAGAATTGCCATCGTCCTCACTGGCCTCACGAGTCTTGCAGGCATCACGCCAGGCACATCAAGGTCGACCATTAGGAGATGGGTATGGTGGGCAGCAGGCGAACTACTTGCCATCTGACTCCGATAAACAGTTGACGCGGTCTGCGTTCTCAGGTTTCAACGATAAACTCGATATCGAAAGCTATACTGAGAAGGATATGTTGGTGCGCTCGTTAACCGAGGCTATGAATGATGTGACGACTGCTACCGAGCGGGTAGATGCGGCCTTTAAAGCACTGTCGATCCGTGAGCAGGAGTCTATGGCTCGGGGAACTGCGCTGCGCAATGCGGTGTTCTTGCTGCGCCTGGTTCCGCTCAAAACTCTGGTTTCGCGCTTGCAACGTGCTGTTTCGACCAGCGCGCTCCCCGTCGAATTCGAGGTGCGTGGTGAGGAGACAGAGGTAGATCAAAGTATCCTCGATGCCCTGGCTCACCCGTTGTCGCAGATGTTGCGCACCTGCCTGGCTGACACCTCTTTTGTCCCTGAAGGGGTGACTGCCCCGCGTATCTGGCTGCATGCTCAGAGTATGGGCAACGAGGTGGCGCTAGAAATTGGTTTTTCTATTCCGGTCAATGGTGGCGCTCTAGAGGCCATTCGCACCCCTATGCTGCGCTTAAATGGGACCTATACGTTGCGCCGCAATAATGCGGGAGGTATCAGTTTCTTGCTGCGCCTCCCACGTTCACACGGCACCACGCAATGCCTGACCGTGCGAGTTGGTAGCCAACAACTGCTCGTCCCCTTCTCGCAAGTGTTGAGCATTGAGGAGCTGCGTCCCGACGCTGTGCGGCCCGATCTGCTATATCATCTCGCCGATCTGCTCAACTTCCCGCGCGCTGCCGGGCCATCACCTCGCGTGCGCCCGCTCCTGCTGCTGGCGCTCGATGCTTCCGTGCGTCTCCACGTGGGCGTGTTGGTGGATGAGGTGCTTGGTGAAACCGAGCCGGTGGTAAAACCGCTGCCTTGCTATTTACAGCGTCCCGGTCTTACTGGCGTGGCTATTGATGGGCATGGCAAGGCGCTCTTGATGCTTGATCTGCCCGAACTGATGCGCCTATATCGCCAGCAACAGCCCATGCGGTCCATACAACACGTGTCTCATCCTCATCCAACAACCACAGCGTCAACGCTACTCAATGGCGCACATGCGGAGGCGCACCGTATCCTGGTGGCTGATGACTCCGTCTCGCTGCGCCGCTCGATCAGCCAGACGCTGCGCCACGCGCACTACGCTGTGACCGAGGCTCGCGATGGCATGGAGGCACTTGAGCTGTTGCTGGGTAATGCGCCTGAACTTTGCTTGCTGGATATTGAGATGCCGAACCTGAACGGCTTCGACCTGCTCAGTATCTTGAATCGACACCCCGATCTGGCGCACGTAAAGATTGCCATGCTCACGTCGCGCTCTTCGGAAAAACATATGCGACGTGCTCGCGAGTTGGGGGCGCACGCCTACCTCATTAAACCATGCGCCCAGACCACCTTGCTAGAAACGGTGCAATCTCTGCTCCGATTACTGTAGGAAAACGTGGTAGAGCCACACTAACCGGTGGTTGAGCATAAGACTCCTTTGCGCAGACGAACCAAAGGCAGAGAGCCCACTGGACGGCTCCGCCTTTTGGTTGGGGTGGCGTGTGGCCTCGCCTGTTTTGGTGGCCGTCCGCGCCGTTTTGGTTCCACCCAGAGTGCCGGAGCTACTTTGTAGCTGAGCAACTCGCCGAAACTCCAGATATGATCGGTCAGCCCACTAACCATCGCAGGAGTGCATGCCCTGCCCCAATGTTTCGCCTTCAAGAGTTCCTGATGGGCGACACAGAAATTATAGGTACAACCAATCAGGTACATGCCCGAGCACAAGGTCTGCAAACGGGCAGCCGCGTGCCGACTCTTACGCGTCAGGCTCGCCAGACGCTCGCGAAAGGTTCCATTCAAGCGTTCGATAAAGGCGGTATTGGGCACCTCTCCTCCCCGAGAAAACTCAAGCAACTGCTCGGCTCGCTCCAACACCCCACAAGCCATTTTG
>DATAYF010000788.1:0-6762 GCA_036272735.1 Ktedonobacteraceae bacterium | reverse complement strand
CCATATCTTAGACGCGGTTGACAACGCGGCACTCACTCGCCTCCGCGCCAACCAGGAGGTGGTGCTTACGACAGATCAGGTGCGCACCATTGAACATCTCGGGAAACAACTGCCTTCTCCGGCGTACCCTTGCCCCGTGTCTCCTGGCTTCGAGACGTTCCTGCTCATGCCTCTCTTTCTGGAGCAGCAGTGGGTTGGAGTGCTGGCTATCATCAGAGCGAGTGCTGAGGGTGAGTACACACCAGGGGATATTGCGCTCGTGAAAGTCGTCACAGCGCAGACCACGCTGCTCATTGAGGGTATCCACTGTTTTTACGCGCAAGAAGAGAAACAGAAGAAAGCACTTGCCCAGCGCGAAGTGAGTCGCCTGACGGGCGAATTTCTGACCCTGGCTAGCCATGAACTGCGCACCCCACTGACGGGGATCATGGGCAATTTACAATTAGCACAGCGTCGATTGGAGGCCTTAAAAAAGCAGCTCGCTCCTCCGTCTGCCCAAATACGCGAACCCATTGCCCATGTTCAGCGCCCCTTAGCAGTTGCCTCGCAGAGTACCCAGCTTCAGCAGCAGATGATCAATGACTTGATCGATGATGCGCGTATCCAGACCCATACGCTCACGTTATCCTTGACCCCTGAGGATCTGCTCACCCTGCTAAGAGAGGTGATGCCCAGGCAGCAACAAGCTGCGCCAGAGCACACCATCGTGCTGGATGTTCCTTCTGCGGAACAAAGGGTGCCCATCATCGCCGATGCTGGGCGAATCAAGCAAGTTCTCACCACCTACCTGACAAATGCACTCACCTATTCTCCCCCAGGACAGCCTGTGATGGTGCAGTTACGGATTGCGGAAGCGCGCGCCTGTGTCTCAGTCCATAACGAGGGAACAGGCATTGCGAGAGACGATCTCGATCATATCTGGGAACGCTTCTATCGCACCAACGGGAGTTCCGTCCAGCATGAACTGGATTTGAGTTTCGGATTGGCCCTCTATTTGTGCCGGGTGTTCATTGAACGGCATCAGGGGAGCGTTGGGGTGCAGAGTGCTCCTAGTCAGGGAGCCACGTTCTGGTTTACCTTGCCCATCATCCCATCTCAGGGAGAGTGACACAAGCTCCCCTACCATGTAGCTTAATCTTTGTGAACACCGCTGTAGGGATATGGGTGACATCAAAAGTACCTTGGACGTAGACACGCGGGTTGTTCTCGCGCACCCAGGCGTAGATGTGGGTCACGTCGAAAGCCACAATCTCGCCAAGCCCTGGGATCTCTTTACGCAAGGCTTGGATCATCTCCATCAGTAAGTCTTGCAATACCGATTGCGCAATGGTGCGTTGTTTCTCTCGCAACCAGCGAGCAGTAGGCACCGTACGCTCGACATCGAAGCCGTAGGGCGCTCTGACATCCAAGACGGGGCGAAAGCCCAGGTCCAACACCAGCAGGGGATGCTCCACCAGGAAGCGGCGCAAGCGGGTACAGGTGGCAAAGTTTTCCTCCAGCTTGAGCAGCAGTGTCTTGATGTAAGCACATTGCGGGTGAGGCCGCTTGCCGGGGCGAGAAGGGTCAGCAGGAGGCTCTGGCACCACGTTCCAATCAAAGAGGGCAAAGAACGCACGATAGCGTTGTACCAGCAGGGCGTGTTCTTGCATCAGGGCCAGTGTCTGCTGGTCAAAGACACGTGAGTATGTTATCATGGCAACAAGCTCCTAGCAGGGCAAGTAGGTAGACACTTTTTTCTACTGTGTCTGCAAGTTCTGCTTTTGTCAAGGCTTTTGCCTATCCACACCGCTTGCTTATTGGGAATTAGTTCCGACCCTCGAGGGAGGGATTGAAACTACTATGGTGAGGTGTTGTTTATGGTGAGTCGAGAGAGGGTGGCGGCTCCGACGCGGCTCTACGCGTTTTTGTTGCGGGTGCGTCCGGTACAGGCGGGGACGCTGATGGCTTTTTCGGGTGAGCTGGTGCATGGCGCGTTCTTGCGCTGGTTGCGTGAAACGGCCCCCGATGTCTCGGCATGGTTACACGATGGGAATAAGCGACGCCTCTTTACCTGTTCCAGCCTGCAATTCGATTGGCCTGCACAACGTATAACGGGTGCCGAGCGCGAAAATGTGCACCGGCCCCTGGACCCGCAAAAAACCTATTTCATTCGCATCACACTCTTGCTTGGTGAGTTGTTCCCCCTGTTACACGAGGCGCTCATGCGCTATTATCCTAATCCGCACCAGGTGACGCAGCACTTTTTACAACTTGGCAAGCAGCGTTTCACGCTCGAAGAGGTTATTCTTACCCCGTCTCATCCCTCCGGCCAATGTGGTTTCACCTCGTTGGCAACACTGGTCGAGCAGGCGCAACAGGTCAATCGTCATATGCTTGAGCAAGTGACGCTCGATTTTACCTCCCTGACGACCTTTAACCGTACCAACAATACGCAAGGGCATGGTCCGCACTAGGCCCTGTTGCCGCTGCCACACTATGTTTTCCCCAATCTCGCGAAACGTTGGGAAGGTATCGCGCCACCAGAGCTTGCCGGTATCGTACAACGTCGGCTCATCGAAGATTACACCCTTGAGGACGGCGTCATCATCACCGATTACGACCTGCATCCTCATCGTATTCACTTCACACGGCATGTACAGCAGGGCTTCGTGGGGCGCTGCACCTATCGTGTGCACGACGCACAATCTGGCCTTATCGCGAATGATGACGCCGATGAAGGGGATCGTGAGAGCGCAAGGTCGCCGCTCTCTATCCCGCAACAACTCTGGCTGCTTTCACAACTCGCCTTCTATACTGGCATTGGCTACAAAACCTCGATGGGTATGGGGCGTGCACAGACAGTGTGACGACTACTTCATCTTCTGCCTGCCAGCTTGTTATCTGCCAAAGAAGCGTTGCGTGAAGGTAGCGATAAAGCTGATCTCGATGAAAAGACCGATGATCGCCTCGCACGCCGCGAGAGCCGTTTCCGGGCTGGCGAGCGAGTACGTGCCAGGGAGAAAGCCACGGCCATGAAACGAAGTAATGCTGAAGACCAGGGCCTCTCTCAATGAAAGCCCGCCGGTTAGCCGGTAGGTGGCGGCGAAGGCCACAACGGTGAGGAGATAAAAACCCAGGCTCCGTTCGGGCTTGTAGCCATAGCCCGCCAGGATATCGAGAAACCACGAGAAGAGGTAAGAAGCACCCGTGTGTATGCGATTCCACACGATATGCAGCCGTTGACGGATACCTCCCAGATGCATCGCCTCTGCCTCGAAGAATATGTCGGTTCCCCATAGCAAGTAGCGCCAGAGGATTGCGCGTTGTAAACGTTGGGCGCGGTACGCGAAGGGCATGGCCTCCTCGTTCATACCTTGCGCGCGCATCGCATTGGCGAGTTGACGGTTGGCACGAGCGGCAGCATGATAGGTATCGAGGTGGTTTTGTTTCCCTTTGACAGGTTTCTTGCTATCCTCGCGTATCGATAGCGTGCGTGCCAGAGCTTCATCGCCGAGTGGCACCATACGCTGCCAGTTGAGGAGCGCAAGGTTGCAATCACCCCAGTGGACATCGGCGAGCCGTACGCACCCCCATTGCCTGTCATGCAGCGTAACCTTTTCGAGGAGGGTGGCATTGTCGCAGGAGGCATGGCGCAGGTCCGCCCCGGTGAGCCATGCTTTGCGCAGGTATGTCCCTTCAAGGTATACATACATCATGTTCGCGCCTTCCAGATGCGCCCCACGGAGATATGCATGTTCCAGGTGAGCCTGAAAGAGCGTTGACTGCTCCAGGTGCGCCAACAAAAGCGAGGCATTTTGTAGGAACGCGCCGCGCAATATCGCGCCTTCCAGGTGTGCCCTGCTCAAGTCTGCATGTTCCAGGCAAACCCCCGCCTGTCCTCGTTGTTCGAGCGGTGTGCCAACCCATTCCTCTTGTGTCAGACCACCACGCAGGCTAGCGAGTGGTAAGCCGCGCAGATTGACGTGGCGCAGGTCCGCACCACGCAGGTCGATCCCCTGTCGGTCGCGCTGTGACGGATCGCTCCAATCGACAGGGCCGTGCCCTTGCTCGTGTTCCGCCAGCAGCCATTCTATATCGGCACGGGTGAGTTGTATATCTTTGAATGGATAGATACCCTGCTGAATAGCGGGGACAATCGCCAAACGTTGACGCAAAAACTCTTGTCGTGTATTCTCGATCTCCGGCTCTCTACGCCAGGACGGAGGCGCAAGGGTTGTTTGTGCAGCTTCTACAGATCGTTTCTGATTATTCACCGGGCATACCATCCATTCGACAGCGAAGGCACTAGCAATTTCTACCTAGAACGGCGTATTTGGAATTATCATAATATATATTCTATAACAGTGTCCAGTAGTACTAGCTTACGTTAAGTTTCGGCAATGCTTGGCCGATAGAATGAGAGGCTACACGCGAATAGACGACGATAGGTCTATTATCAGAGGCATCGTTCAAGGCGATCCAGGGCACGTGCTTTTGCGCGTAAAAGCGGGTCAGTGAGGTAAACAGCCAGAGAGGAAGCTTGCCACTTATAATCACGCCCTTATCGGCTGGTGGCTCTGGAAACACGAGTTGATCGGCCTCGGTGTCGTAGTCAACATAGTAGTAAGTGAGATGAACGTGAACGATAGTGACATCATCACGCAACTCCTGGTCGTCGAGCGTCATGATCTCAGCGCATTGTTGTTTCGGATTACCGACTTTCAACTCCCGTGGTTGAACCCAGCCAATACATCCATCGAATTGATGGAATGGTTGTGGATATGCATGCATCGCCAGCGCGCCATAAACCCAGTTAGGGGCGCGTCCATGGACCGCCATCTCGGTGTGTGGAGGAAGGGACGCGAGCAAGGGTTGGAGTAGACTCGCATACCAATCACCTTCATTGGCGTGGGGAGCTATTTCATCATGTTTGTGTTCGATATTTACCACAAGCTCTGCCTGTATGCTATTGTGCAACGCACCTTGCCCTGTCGCTATTGGTGGAGCGAGAAACTCCGCCAGCTCGATCGCATCCTGCTCCAGGATCTGCTGACTGCAACCGTCACTGCTTTGCAAGCTGAGATTCCTGGCCTGGGCGAAACCGCCGCCTTTGATGTCAAGCATCTCTACGCCTGGGTGAAAGAGAACAACGAACGAGCATACGTCCCGGAACGCTACGATAAAACCCAGCAGCTCAAAGGTGATCCCAATTGTCGCCTGGGCGTCAAGCGCAGTACCAATCAAGAACAGCCTGATGGAACCATCAAAGAGAAGAAAGAGCTGCTTTGGGGCTATGGTTCTGGCGTTGCTGCTGCCACCGCTCCCGACTACGGCGATGTGGTGCTTGCCGAATACACGCAACCCTTCAATGAAGGAGATGTCACGTATTTTTGCCTCTTATATCAATAAACCGTCAGCGCCCTCAACCACTTTCAACCCATATCACCGCTGGTGCACCATTTGATGCGTGGTATGTCTACGGTGCCGCCGCTCGTCACAGAGGCATCGGAGCCGTCCCGCTCAATCAGCGCGCAAGGCACGCTTCACTACCGATGGTATCCCCTTCTGCGAAAAAAATTCGATCATGTATCCTACCTTCCACTATGAGCATATCTACGGCTATCGCACCCAGTGCTTCCGCTGCCCTTTGCTTTTCCCTCACCTACCAAAGAGACCTGTGAGCACGAGCAATTTCGCAAAGGCATGGGGTGTGTCAAAAACGTCAACCAGGAGTTGGGAGGCTTGCAGCGTATCACTCTGGACCGCCAAAGCCCCTTGTACCGAGCCATTTACACACAACGCACTTCATGTGAGCGCATCAACAGCCAGGCCAAGGAATTGGGCATTGAGCATCCCAAAGTGCACAATGGTCGTTCTGTCGCTAACCTGAATACACTGATCTATTTGGTTATCAATGCGCGCGCGCTCCAACGAGCCAGATCCATCAATCAGGGACTGCTTTCCATTCAGAAGGGAGTTCTACAAATGAACTAGTTGCACCCCTCATGAATGCACGTAGGAGGATATCAAAACGAAGGCCCTCCTACTAGATTTCCTTTTTTCTCCGATCACTCCCGATTCGTGAAGGCATCCGCAAGCCAATGGCAGAGCCAATGAAGCCTCCGAGGGTGGCATGAATAGCCTGAGCAATGGCCAGTGGCATGGTTTGAAGTGGGAGGTATTGGAACGAGGCCATGGTAGGAAGCAGCTCTTGTGAGGAGATGGGGAATGCGTGTACCAAAGCAATGAGAACGAAGGTGAGCGTTGCAACCAGCAGCGAGATAAACGCAGCAAGAAAGGCTGCCCACTTCCCTTGCCACGCCAACCCTGTCCGTCGCGTGATTAGGAAAGCAACCAGAGCATACAGGAAGAGGGAGAGAAGCACAGCCACGATCGAAAGCCAGAAATCGAGGAGCCTGTCGGGGTTCGGAAGACCTGAAGCTCCGGGAGAGTTCAGGGCTAGGCCAGGGCCAAACATCCCAAATATCAGGAGCAGTCCAAGGTAGTAGGGGAGGTTAAAAATGCTCCCCAGGAAGCTTCCTAGCACAAGCCCTGCCAGCAGCGTCACGGGCAACGGCTGCCGAAGAAGATCTTGTGAGGAGAAAAGCAGGTACATACCGAACGCGAGACTACCCAGCAAAGGCGGCAAGACGTTGAACGCATGTGGTTGGAAGGAAGATGAATTTTGTGGGAGATAGGAAGCAATCAGGCCCACCACTGCGAGGAGCAGGAGCAGGAACATGGCAAATGTCAGAAACAATGCGATGTAGCGCTCGCGTCCAA
>DATAYF010000787.1:0-11751 GCA_036272735.1 Ktedonobacteraceae bacterium | reverse complement strand
GAGTGCAGCCTCTGATCGGAAAGTAAGTTCCATCATACACCTGCTTCAGCATTAAGATACATCCGCTTTTATAGCCGTACTCACCTTTCCCTCTTCTTGCAGCATGCGCTGGCGGGAACGGGTGCTCCCTCCCTATCGAAGCTTCAAAAGAGAAGATTCTGGCAAGCTCGTGGGGAGTAGCCTGCCAGGTTCAAAAGGCGGTGATCCAACAGAAGCACGTTAGCCCCACAAAGAGACCGTGAGTTGCGCGTCTTGTTCCTGGCGGCGCCAGAAGGTCACAGGTAGGCGAACCCCTCGTACCAGAACATCTGCCTCCAACTCCAGGATGGCTCGCCCACTTGCCTGTCCCTTAGGTGCTTTGACGAGCAGATACATCCACTTGGTCCCTAGCACTTCTCGCCTCGGACTAGCTCCATACAGCGGGGTGCTCAACGATTGAGCTTTCATTGAGGCAGCACACCAACTTCCACCTGTGCCCGTTTCTTTGAGGGGCGACCAGGGATCGCTTTGGGGCGCACATGACCTTTCTCTCGTTGTTGCTTGATATACCGCTTGAGGGTTGCCGGAGACACACCAAAGAACTGCACAATCTCAGTTCTCGGGCGGCCCATATCCACGGCCCGCAAAACTCGTTCGCGCACACCTTGTGAGTATGCTTTCATGAATGCTCTCCTTTCTTCGACCCATGCCTTCTCCAGTTCGGGCCTGGCGAGAAAGGAATGAAGGAAGCAGGCGTTCTGTGTCCTTCATATCGCTGCGGGTGACAGTGAGATAGCAGACGAGGCTCATGGTGGCGAGCGCGAGAGCCAGGCTCACCCATCCGTCGCCCCATCCATCTTTCCCGTGATCGTCTGAGTCGTCACAGTTGCTCGAAGATCCCTTCCAGTTGCCCCCGACCAATCACTGTGCTATGGAAGGCTGACAAGAGTTGTGCACGTGTCGGCGGCGCTGGAAAATTCAGACGGCAACCCAGCGCAAACAGTTCAAACAGGTAGCGGTGAGGCCCATGGCCAGGCAACGCTCGGGGGCCAGCATAGCCCATCCGGTTGAAAGAACCACGACCGAACTGGATGGGCAAGGAGGCGATGTCTCCAGACAATGCGCCCTCTGGCAATCCTGGAAACTGTGGTGGGATGCCCGTTGCGATAAGATGCACAAATGGGTGGGGGAACGGCACATCAGGATCTTCCATGACCAGGATCAGTTCGACTGCACCTTTGGGAACATGCTCCCAAGCGAGTGGGGGAGAGATATTTTGTCCCACTCCTTTGCCTGCATAGCGGGCAGGGATTGCTGTGCCTGGCGCGAACGCCGGACTGGTCAGCACTATTGACGTGGGGCTGGAACTGACTGCCGGGTGATTCCACGCCAGATCCTTTTCACCGGCGTGGATACCACGGAGAAGCCTGCCCACAAGATGTTTGCTCATCTGTTTTGCCTCCCGCTTTGCTCTCATCCTTATTCTCCCCCTCGGCGAAGACGGCTCCAACCGGAGAGGCCAGAACCTGGCAGAGTTCCCGGACATCGACTTCCTCTTCGATATGCAGGACCAGGTGTTCGATGCGAGCCTGCCGCTCGGCATTGACGATCTCTCTCGTCAATGTGCGGAACTTGGCGACGATCTTGTCATTCGACAGTGGCTGCTGAATGGTGCGTGGCATGGCCTGGAAGGTTTCCAGGCGCGTCCCATCGGCCAGGGTGATGCGCATGCGGGTATGTCCCTGCGTTATCCTGCTGGCATCGAACTCGGGCTCATGCCGGGCGGTGATTTTTGGAATCAGCTCCCAGACATCCTCTTGCGCGATGCGTTGAGGGGTGTACTGCTGGATCATCGCCGCACCATCCAGGAGCGCGACTGCGACGCTATAGGCGATATTCATTTGCGCTCCAATCGGCGTCAGCGGACGCTCAACCTGCCACCAGCCATGGTGATAGGCAGCTTTCGACAGGTCAATGTCGATCCTGGCGACGTCCTCAGGTCGGAAGGAATACTGTGCAAACAGGGTAAACAGCGCGTCAAGCGCTGCGTGCAAGGCTCCCTGGGCCGCGTAGGGCTTCACGACAATCCGCTCGGTTTCCCAGCGTTTCCCCAAGCCATCATTGATCTGGCTGGCATCGGGCTCGTGTCCCTCCCCAAAGGTAGAGAGAAAGCCGCCATATTCCCGTTCAAAGACTCGTTTGATGCCGGTATACCCAGCAGATGCCAGAAATGCCGCGTACAGGCCATTGCGCGAACTAAAGCCATGGTGCATGCGCTTGCCCATCGACTCATATTGGGCTGCCATCAGTCCCGCCGATTGGGTGCCAGCCAGTCCCAGCGCATCTTCAAACCCGGCCGGATCGAGGCCCAGGAGGGCTCCTACAGCGGCGGCGCTGGCGAAGGTTCCAAAAACGGGGCCAGAATGCCAGCCACGGGAGAGCATTTGTGCTCCATGCAGCGCCATTCCGACACGCGGCCCGATCTCACATCCGAGAATGGCCGCGCGCAGGAACTGCTTTCCCTCGACCCGGCCAATCTCTTCTGCACAGGCCAGCAAGGCCGGGAGGATCAACGAGGCACTGTGCAACGGCGCGAGTGGGTGATAATCGTCAAGCTCAAAGCCCTGGATAAAGGTGCCATTTAAGAGCGCGGCGGCAGGAGCACTGGTGGTTTTTCCCCACCCAATGATGGTTTTCTCCCCGCGTCCCTCAAAACGCGTCACGCTCTCTACTGCCGTACGTGACCAGGGAAGTTGAGCGCCAACCAGGGCGCATCCCAGGCCATCCAGGAGCAAATACTTGGCTCGTTCGCGCACTAGTGCGGGTATGTGGTCGAAGGGCACCTCGGCGAGCCAGATGGCCAGCCTGCCAGTTGGCCCCTGCGGATCAGTCACCGGGCGGACGCGAGAGGGAGGTGTATCAGTCATGGTCTTGTTCTCCTTGTCTCATCATTCATGGATTCGTACCGGTTGCCAAACCCAGGGACGAGCAACACCATCTGCGGCCTGCCAGGCTGCAATCTCAGCCTCGTTCTTGAGAGTTTGGCCGATGGCATCCACTCCTTCCAGCAGGGACTCGCGTTGCACGGGATTGAGCACGAACGAGAGCTGTTCACCCGCTGGCGAGATCACGAGCTGGCGCGCTAGATCAACAGTCATGGGGTGGTCGAGGGCTCGCGCCTCTGCTGCCAGCGCCTGCACAGTGTTCTCAGGAAGCACGACTGGTAAGACGCCATTCTGGAAACAATTGCTGGAGAAAATGTCACCGAAACTGGCGGCGATGATACAGCGAATGCCCAGCGCCATCAGTGCCCAGACCGCCCCTTCCCGTGAGGAGCCGCACCCGAAGTTTGCTCCCGCGAGCAAGATAGGCGCTCCTTTGAACCGTGGCTGATTCAGCGCGCAGTCTGGATTCTCCGAGCCGTCGGACAGAAAGCGCAGGGTCTCCAGGGCATGGGCGCTCAGATTGGCAGGCGAGGGATCGATGAGCCGCTCAATGCGAATGATCACATCGGTATCAATATTGGGCTGTATCAAGGGGACTGCCTGCCCGGTCACGTAGGTAAAGGGTTGCATACTTAGATCCTTCGTACATCCGTAATGCGGCCAGTGACCGCCGCCGCGACCGCCATGGCAGGACTTGCCAGGTGGGTGCGTGCTCCAGGACCCTGCCGACCGACAAAGTTGCGGTTCGAGGTTGAAACCACCCGCGCGCCCGGTGGGATGCGCTCGCCGTTGGCAGCAACACACAGGCTGCATCCCGACTCGCGCCACGCAAAGCCAGCCTTGCGAAACACGCGGTCGAGTCCCTCGGCCTCGGCCTGGCGCTTGACCGACTCGGAGCTAGGAACCACCCAGGCCGTCACCCCCGGCGCGACATGGCGGCCACGCGCAAGCTCTGCCGCCTCGCGCAAATCGGACAGGCGTGCGTTGGCACAGGAACCTAGAAAGATCCAATCAATCGGTGTTCCAGCTAGCGGCTTTTCCGGTTCGAGCCCCATATAGGCAAGGGCCGCCTGGTACGCTTCTCGCGTCGCACGGTTGCTCACTGCTGCCGGATCGGGGATCAACCCGTCAATGGGGATCACGTGTTCCGGGCTGGTTCCCCAGGTAATGGTGGGTGCAACCGCAGCAGCATCGATCACCTCTTCTCGATCAAAGACCGCATCCTCATCGGTCACCAGCCGACGCCAGTCCGCGACGGCCGCCTCAAACAACGCGCCTTGCGGAGTGAAGCGCCGCCCCTCCAGGTAGGCAAACGTGGTGTCATCAGGCGCGATCAGTCCATATTTCGCGCCCATCTCGACCGAGTGATTGCAGATCGTGAGCCGTTGCTCCACCTCCATCGCGCTAATCGTGGATCCCGCATATTCGATGGCCATGCCGATGGCGGCAGCCGCGCCCAGCCGACCAATGGCATATAGGATCAGATCTTTGGGGGTCACCCCCTGACCAGGCTGACCCTCAAAACGGAGGCGCATTTGTCCAGGTTTGTGCTGGCGCACGGTCTGGGTTGCCAGAGCGTGTGCGCTTTCTGATGAGCCGACCCCGAAAGCGAGGGCGCCCAGGCCGCCATTAGTGCAGGTATGGCTATCACCGCAGATGAGGGTCAATCCAGGCTGGACCAGACCCATTTCTGGCCCGATAACATGGACAATGCCCTGGCCCTCTTCCCCGACGTCAAAGAAGCGAATACCAGCCGTCCGCGCTTTTGCCTGTAAAGCAACACGCAACTTTGCCCCCAGCGCGATGGTGCCCCCGCTGCGTCCCGGCGTCGTTGAAACGGCGTGATCCGCCGTGGCGAACACCAGTTCGGGATTGCGTACCGCGAGTCTGCGCCGTTCCAGATCGATCAGAGCGGGAGGACCGGAGAGATCGTGCAACAGATGCCGGTCGATATGGAGAAGCACCCAGCCCTTGCCAAGATCGCGCACCACATGGCGCTGCCAGATTTTCTCAAAAAGTGTGTGGGGCATCTTTTCCCTCCGATGGTGTATGAGATGAGGCAATACCTGGGAATGCAGCCTGGAACCGGGTGCGAAGACGATCCCATTCATCTGCCCCGAAGCGGCGAAACACCTCGACCGGCGCTCCTTCTCTGGAGTCGGGTGGCAGATGTGTTTCTTTCAACGTCTGTAACGCCCGGTCTGCGGCGGCAATGACGGCTCCCAGCACCAGGCCAGGAAGAATGACCAGTTTGTATCCCATCTGCTGCGCATCGAGCAGGGTGAGCGCGGGGGTTCTGCCGCCAGGGACTACATTGAGCAGACATGCTCCCTGGACCAGGCGTGGGACGGCGGCGACTTCTTCCAGGGTCCGGGTGGCCTCCACAAAAGCCATATCAGCACCGGCATCAAGGGCGATGTTCGCGCGGGCAATAGCCTCATCCAGTCCTGCCACTGCTCGCGCATCAGTACGAGCAATGATCAGAAAATCAGGATCGCGCCGGGCTGCCACCGCAGCGCGGATCTTGGCCAGAAACTCTGTGCGCGAGACAACCTCTTTGCCGTCTAGGTGACCGCAGCGTTTAGGGGAAACCTGGTCTTCCAGATGGATGGCAGCGACCCCCTGCGCCTCGAAGGCACGAATCGTGCGGGTGACATTGAGTTCGTTGCCATAGCCCGTATCCGCATCGGCGATCAGTGGTATCTCGACCAGGGGCACCATCATCCCGGCGTTTTCCACCATTTCCGTCATGGTAAGCAAGCCATAGTCAGGAAAGCCCTTCGAGGCCGAGGTTCCCGCACCAGTCATGTAGACAGCCGGAAAACCAGCTTGCTCGACAAGACGTGCAGTGATGCCATCGTAAGCTCCTGGTGCGATGGCCATCTCGGGATGCATCAGCAATTCCCGCAACTGTGCTGTTTTTTTCATCTGTCACTCCTGAATCCGGCAAGGAAGATCGCGAGCACGCGCTGGAAACTGTCGTCCCGGTTGACCGGGTGTTTGAATGCGCCAGAAAGCTCCATCGTGGCATACCCATGGATGAGACTGCGCAGACCGCGTAACACATGAATCGCCTCATCCTCGCTCAAGCCAGAGCCACTAAGTACCGTGAGCAACGTATCCATGATCTGGTCTTTGGCTTGGTGCCACTCTGCATCGTCAGCAGGTGGAGTCGGCACCATGGCCGTGTAGACGCCAGGGCATTCATGCACAAATTGTCGATACGCGTGCGCAGCGGCTTTGATGGCGTCGTCGGTCGATTTGCCGAGCGCCGCGCGCGTTAGACGCTCATCGAGTTCGCGCAGCCCTTTGATGGCAAGCAGACGGTGCAACTCATCCAGGCCCGTCACATGCGTATACAGCGATGGCGTACGAATACCTAAAGCCAGGGCAAGTTCACTCATCGAGAGTTGGTCCAGACCGTGACGATTAGCGAGCTCTGAGGCGGTGGCCAGGACACGTTCCCGATCCACTCGCGCCTTTGGTGCTGCGTTCATCCATACTCCTTCCGTTCTCCAAAATCGCAAAAACAGTTTAGGTTTTTCCCTAATATCTTTAGGATACACACCGTATGGCATCCGTGTCAAGGGGAACATTCGTTCTCTCGCTTCACCTCTTCCATTCCACTTGTGGGATGGTTTCCCTTTAGAAGCTTCGATATGCAAACAGAGAGAGGAAGCTGCCAAAGGAGGAAGATCATTCATCATTACCACTCAGGATGTGCAGGGGTGTTCCAGCACTACGGGTATCTCCTTCCCGGCCAAGGAAGGAAGAGCTAAACGAAAGCTCAATCGTTGAGCACCCCGTTGTAAGGGAACGGCACCCGCGCAACATCAGCTCCGCTTGTATCCTTCGAGCCAATCAGGCTTCCTGCTGGTTGGCTCTCTTTTTTAGGAGGAGGAAACCCATGTTGGCTCCCGCACCACGCTTCGATCCTAGTGCTGTCGTCGATGGGATGCGCACGCATCGCATCTGGTCTCCCCGATTTGCTCTGCGCCGGACGGAGCGTCTGGCACAACTAGCCCCACACAACGATCCACTGCCACGAGCGCCGGGGATCTATCGCGTGCATTTGGAACGGTCACCTGTGTTGGCTTACATCGGCCAGACAGGAGATCTGAGGCGGCGCATCAACGAACTGAGTAGCGGCGTCTACGCGGATGCGATGCCGTTCACCTCGCCGCACGTCGCGGCGCCCCGCCTGTGGGCTTGGAGGCAGATTCCCGCTGACGCTCCCTTCTCCGTCTTGTTTGCCTCGCTATCGGAAGATGTTCCTGCTTTCTGGCGGCAAGGACTCGAAGACGTTGCGCTCAGTGTAGATCGGTGGGAAAGAAAACGCTGGCCTGTGCAAGAAACCTCCTGGCAAGCCTTCTTTTCTCCCCTTGCCAATTTTGGCAAGGCTCCTGCTGGATGGCAGCTTTCCTCTTCACGTGAGCTGGGCAGACGTGGAGGACCAACCCTGATCCAAGAGGATGCCCACGAACCAAGCATCATGCCGCTTGGGGATCTGGATGAAACTCAGAACGCCTGTGGAGATGTCTGGGGAGGGCATAACTGGAGCACCTGGCCTTACGCACGCGAGGCGCATCTTCACCCAGAAGAAAGAGGATTGTATCGTCTCTGGGAGCGCAACGCGTGCGATCTCTTTTTTCTGGGATGCGGATACCTTGGGGAAGCGGCCAGGCCCAGGCATACCGCTCGTACCAGTGCGCGTCTGTTGTTCTCCGCCGTCTGCGGGAACTGGACACCACATGCGCAACAAGAGCTACGGACGGACCTCAGGAGCATACTTGATAGCGTTGCTGAGCAGATTGATGAAGGCCTGTCCCAGCCAGTCCGGGTCCCCGATCAGGCTGGTCTGCGCCGCGCCATGCACCAGGATGCGATGGCTGGGATGGGTTTGCTGCATAGTGTCGGCCATCTCCCGCAGCAATGCGTCGAGATCCACTGGCTCCTGAAGATACTCCAGCCTGCCTGCCTGGACCTTGGAGACATCCAACAACTCTTCTACCAGCCGGGTGACTTTGTTGATCTGGGTCTCCATGCTGGAAAGGGTCGGAGCCGAAGCCGGGATGCTTTGCTTGGCCAGTTGCCGGTGCAGCAAAATGGTCTGCAGTTTCAAGGCCGTGAGCGGGTTCCTGAGTTCGTGGCTGGCTATGCTGATAAAGGCATCCTTGCGTTGCTCCAGTTCCTTGCGCGCCGAATTATCCAGCACAAAGCTGATGAGCTGGCGCGGGCGATCCTGGAGGAGGACGGCTCCCCCTATGATAGGAAGGCGACTGCCATCTTTACACACCACCTCGGTTTCAAAGGCGTGCTGTTGCCCGCGTTCGGCTACCTCCTGGAGCGCGCGCTGGAAGAGAGGCGCCTGTTCTGGGGCAATGAGCTTCCCCCTGGTCAGCGTTCTGCTGCGCACCTCCTGGGTATAGCCGGTCATGTGAAGAAACGCCTCATTGGCCTCCACCAGCACCTCCTCCTCTCCTTCGTTGGACACAATCCCGATAATATTGGAGTCGATGAGCGCGTGAGCGCGCTCCTGGCTCTGGCGCAGGGCCTCTTCGACGCGTTTCTGCTCCTCAATATCGGTGCAGGTGCCAAAGCATTTGACGATCTGGCCCGCTTCATCACGTACCGGCATGGCGCGGGCTAAGAACCAGCGATACGTCCCCGTGTGGCCGTCCTTGACCCGATATTCGATCTCAAAAGGTTCTCCAGTGGCAAGCGCATGACGCCAGAGCGTCAGCGTGTGCTGATGATCGTCGGGATGGATAGCCTGGAGCCAGCCGTCCCCTTGATATTGTTCAAAGGTCATGGCGGTATAGTCACACCACCGTTGGTTGCCGTATTCACTCGATCTATCGGGGCGCATGATCCAGACAAAGTGGGGGATAGCGTCGACCAAGGTATGCAGGTCGTCTTCGGCGAGCGTGCGTGCGGTGATCTCTCGGCAGGCACAGATGAGATATTCCACTCGCTGGCTGACATCCCGATGGGCGGTCATCAATTGTCAACATGTCCTGAGACAGATCCGTTCGGGGATGGATTCTGGCCTCGAAGCACACGGTTTCTCCCCGGTTGGCCTGTGCAATTGCGGCCCGCAAGCGCTGCTGGACCGCAGGGTCAGAGGACCAGGCAGGCAGATCGGTGAACGGCTTGCCCACTACCTCCTCCCGCCGCAGATGTCCATCGGCCAGGGGACGCTGATTGATGTCCAGGACCAGCCCATCAGAGGTGAGAATCGTGACGCCATCCACGAAGCTCTCCAGCAGATCGCGATATCGCTGTTCATTCTCGTGCCATTCATCCTGGAGAGACAGTGGTTCCCGCTGGTCCTGGAAAAAGAGTTCGAGACCATCATCTGTCGGCAAGAGAGCCATGTCATCTCATGGAAGTGACGGGAGACACATACGCCACGTCGGTGGGTTAGTGGGTTTATTTGATCTTCTGGACCGTCTGGTAGAGCGGCGTGCTGACCAGGTGAGGAGCGCAGTGCCACAAAGATGTGCCCAAGACCTCCTCTTGTGTGGCCCCAGCGAAGGTCTGCGCGCTCGCATTGGCATACACAATTGTTGCGTCGTCATCGACGACAAACAAGGCCCCAAGAAGTGTCTCCAGAATGTGCAGGAGCGTCTCACCCGACGCAGGAATAACCGGCTTGGTGTGTTTGGTATTCGACATAGTGCAGTAGTTCTCCCCTTCCCGTACCCCTATCCCTGAGAACGAAGACGCATTCCTGCTCGGACAGACAGAAGTATAATGAAATGATGTGATATATTCGTGAAACAAGCAAGCTGTACTGGACTACCGTCCTGCCGGTGAAATTGCTCATCCGTCTGGAGGGGTACGGTGGTCCTTCGGTGGTGTTCTTACCTCAAATCTGCCAGGTTGACAAGACTGCGAAAGTAGTTTACGATTAAACTATCAAGCGCTGGGAGTGAGGGTATGAAGCATCAACTGGAGCTCGGTGTACGGACGTGGCTGCATCTGAACCGTATCACGTCTACGGTTGAACGGCGTCTCTCGAGACACTTAGAACACTATGACCTCACACTTGCTCAGTTCGGGGTGCTGGCCCATCTTCAGGCTGCTCCTCACATCTCACAGCAGATGTTAGCTGATCGGCTGTTCGTGACGAAGGGAAACATGGTTGGATTGCTCAACCGTCTGGAGTGCCGCAAGTTAGTCGAGCGGCGGCCCGACCCGGAGGATGGTCGCACGCATGTGGTCTCTCTGACCGAACAAGGCGCAGCGCTGGCAGCACGAGTGGTCCCGGAGCATGAGGAGCTGGTTGCTGAGTGTATGGCGTTGATCGCACCTGAGGATCAACGCACGCTCCATCAGTTGTTACACGCGCTTGATCGTGCTCTTGGTCCCACGTAATTTTTTTGCCCAATTGGTTTATATGTAAACCAATTAAACAAAAAAGGTATCATCCGGTGATACCGATGCTGATAATGAGAGTGAAAAGATACTCTCATGCTAAAGGAGTTACAGACATGGTAAAGTCTCAATTAACACCCAATCTGGAGTTTAGTCATGTGGCCTCTGACGAGCGTATTGCAAAAACCGCCGAGTCCCTCACCGCCAATGGCATACAGACCTTCGTGGTCACCAATGCCGAGGAGGCACGGAAGAAAGTATTTGAACTGATCCCTAGGGGCACTGAGGTTTTCACTGCGACGTCTCGCACGCTTGATCAAATTGGTGTCTCGGCTGAGATCACGTCATCCAACCATCATGATGACGTGCGTAAGCGCTTGATTGAACTCGATCAGGAGGGACAGGAACGTGCGAAACGTCAGTTGGGTGCCGCACCCGATGTGCTTGTTGGTAGTGTCCACGCCATTACAGAACAGGGCCAGTTGGTGATTGCTTCAATGAGCGGAAGCCAGATGGGACCTGGTGTGTCTGGCGCAGCAAAGGTGATCTACGTAGCCGGTGTGCAGAAACTGGTTGCGCATCTCGATGAGGGGTTCCGCCGCATTTATGAGTACACACTGCCACTCGAAGACGAGCGTGCTCTGAATACCTATGGCGTCAATAGCGTGGTGAATAAATTGCTGATCATCAATCGGGAGATTATACCGGAGCGCATTTCTGTTATTCTGGTCAAAGAGAACCTTGGCTTCTAAACCCATCTAGCATATAAATCCCAACATTAAACGGCTCTTCCTCACTTTGCGTGAAAGCTCTAGCATTAACTGGGTTTCAGTTTACTTCGATAGGCTTGAGCAGTGGGCTACTACCAACACAAGTCTTCTTCGCTCCTTTGGATTCACGCAAAGTGCGGGTGAGCCATTAAACTGGTAAAATCTGTACAATTATCCTGGTGGATTTAACCATCTTTTCTGGGTACAGCAAACGCCCACACCAGAAGAATAGTTGGAAAATGACCAGTTTAATGTTGGGATTTACAGAAACTCGAGCGGGAAAGCCCTGGTCATTCATGCAGGGATGAACCGCCGTTCCTTTGAGGGCGCAGAGGAGGAGGGGATGCGTCCTCCCAAGGGCTTGACGGGGAACACCAGTGCTGGTATCATTAGAACAAATATTCTGAAAAATGGAAGAAATAGGGAGGAAGCGAATGTCTCCTCCTTCGCGTTCAACCCACCGAGCCAGGAGTCCCCGGCGTTCACGCCTGGGGAGGAATGGCGAGTCCTTATTTGGGGCTTGGGTTGGGTAGAACTGTTCACAGATATGGCGTTTGACATTCTCTGTGAAATGCTGTACACTTGTTCTATGAAGCAGCTGATCACCGCCAAATTGAAACTGCATACCGATCCTGCACAGTTCCAGGCCTTGCGCACGACGCAACTGGCCTATCGGG
>DATAYF010000786.1:0-10305 GCA_036272735.1 Ktedonobacteraceae bacterium | reverse complement strand
GACATAGTAGACTGACAAAGTCAACAAATGGCTCCCATTTCAAAGAAAGTTATCCCATGGTTGGGCTTATGAGTTAGGAAACGCTCTCTATATTAGATGAGTTTCCAGCCAGAGATTGCCAGCACGACAGCGAGCACGGGATTCAGAAAACGATTGGGAATAAACTTGCTGGTGATACTGCCGATGATGACGCCCGGAAGCGAACCAATCAGCAATGCACCAACGATCATCCAGTTAATCGAGCCTGAACCAAGGTAGCCCACGACACCAGCTAATAAGAGCAGGAACGCCTGGAAAACATCGGTACCCACCAGTTCCTTCGGAGTGAGTTTGGGGTACAGAAAGGCGATAGAAACAATAATGAGCGTGCCGCTCCCGACCGATGTCAGACCCACCAGGAAGCCAACAATAGCGCCGACGATGGCGGTAGCCAGCGGACGTGACCACGCCCGCGTGGGCTTGTTCTGTACACTGGTCGTTGCCAGTGCACCCTCTCCCTCTGGTTGTTGTTGCGTGTTCTCCAGCGTTTGGAGGTTCGCTTCTGATTGTTGGGCATGCTCTAGCTGCTTCGTGCGCCGCTGTTCTATCCAGCGCAGTAAGTACGGCCTGATGAAGATGAGTATGGCAACGAAAATGAGCACACCGCCGATGGCGTGGATGATGATACCGTTGATCAGTTCACCGTAGTGCTTGCGAATGAAGCGCACGAGGAACACACTGATCAGCGTAGCGGGTACGCTGCCACAGGCCAACCAGAGCGCCACGCGAAAGTTGATCTGCTTTTGGCGGAAATGGATGATGGAACCCACGGCTTTTGTGACGGTTGAATACGTGATATCGCTAGCTACCGCCCAGACCGGTGGAACTCGGAAGATCAGAATGAGAATGGGGGCAAGCAGCGAGCCGCCACCCATTCCAGTAAGGCCGATAAGAAAGCCGACGATGACTCCTGCAATCGTAATGCGATAGTCCACCTGTGCACCTCCTCCTGAGAGTGTACAAACAATTAAGACCTAAGATACGCGTTCGCGTTGACGCATGGCATCAATCAAAATTTTGGCGACCTCGGGGCGTGAGAACTCACGCGGAGGCATGGTGCCTGCCTGCAACATCTGGCGAACCCTGGTTCCACTGAGCATCACATGATGTTCGCTGGAATGAGGGCACGTTTTGGCTGAGGCCATGCTTTCACATTGGCGGCAATAGAAGGTATGATCAAAAAAGAGTGGAGTGATCCCTAACTTTGCCTGATCGATATCAGCAAAGATGCGGTGCGCGTCATAGGTACCATAGTAGTTCCCCACACCAGCGTGATCACGACCAACAATGAAATGTGTGCAGCCATAATTCTTGCGCATAATGGCATGGAAAATCGCTTCACGCGGTCCGGCGTAGCGCATGGCAGCGGGCAATACACCCAGCGCCACGCGTTCGGCCGGATAGTAGTGTTCCAAAAGCACTTCGTAGCAGCGCATACGTACATCGGCGGGAATATCGTCGCTTTTAGTGTCCCCAATAAGTGGATGCAGAAACAACCCGTCAACACTTTCGAGCGCACACTTCTGAATGTATTCATGGGCGCGATGAACGGGATTGCGCGTTTGAAAACCGACCACCCGCTTCCAGCCGCGTTCGGCGAACTGTTGACGTGCCAGTTGCGGTGTATAGCGGTATTGTGCGTAAAGTTGGTGTTGTAAAGCTACAACGCGCACGGGCCCGCCTAGAAGAATATCCCCCTGTTGATACAGCACGTGCACGCCAGGATGGGCATCTTCTAGCGTGCGGTACACCTTCTGGGCCTCAAGTTGCTTATCGTAGGCGTATTTCTCCTGGATGGTGAGTATTGCCTGAAGCGCCCCCGCCTGATCTACGAGTGCAACCTGGGAGCCTTCTTCGAGGTCGCTTGCCTGTTCCGCAGTAACCGCTAGTGTGATGGGAATGGACCAGGGAAGGCCGTTACTGAGGTGCATATGGTTGATGACGCTCAGGTAATCATTACGCGTCATAAAGCCGGTGAGTGGACTGAATGCGCCGTTTGCCAGTAGTTCCAGATCGGCGAGTTGGCGCGAGCCGACAATGATCTGTGGAAGGGTATGAGCCCGTTCACGTAAGGTTGCTTGCTCATCCGGTGTTGCGAGGTTAATGACGAGTTCCCCTCCATGGGGAGGGATTAAACCATCTGCCATGTCCGTTTGTCTCCTTGGTATCGGTAACGACTCTATGAGGATGCTGTATCCCAGTGGTGAAATGTATGGGAGAGCAATCCACCTGTTTTAAGAACGCGTTGATGCTTCAGCGTCCACGTAAAGGACTTCCTGGCTGAGATAGCCCATCTCGACCAATTTTGTCAGGATGCGCTGGACACTTTCTTCGCTGGTCTCCTGGTCAGTTTCGATGATCAACTCAGGCGCTTCAGGTTCTTCGTAGGGATCATCAACGCCAGTGAAATTTTTGATTTTTCCCTCGTCAACCAGTTTGTAGAGACCCTTGACGTCGCGTTCACGGCAGACTTCAAGTGGGCATTTGACGTAGATTTCGACGAAGTTGCCGATATGCTGGCGGGCCCATTCTCGTGCTTCACGATAAGGTGAGATGGCCGCGGAGATGCAGGCAACGCCATTGCGCGTTAGGAGATTGCATACGAACGCAATGCGTTTGATATTGGTGTCGCGGTCCTCGCGACTGAAGCCCAGTCCTTTGCTTAAATGTGTGCGTACGATGTCCCCGTCGAGTATTTCGACGGTGCGACCATGCTGGTGTAAGCGTTGCTCGATGGCTTCGGAGAGCGTGCTTTTCCCAGCTCCAGAAAGCCCTGTGAACCAGAGGGTAAAACCTGTTTGTGCCATAGCTAAAAACCTCCTTGTGTTCTGCGTTTCTTCACAATAGTGAGAAGAATAGACGTGTTCATTAAGACAGGGCGTAAGCCTCGTAGAGTCGCCATTCAGGATCAACGCCAATTTGCGCTTGCATCTGCTTGCCAGAGCGTCCGCCGCGAATTTGTATCTGCGACTGTTTGCCATCAACGAGCAGCCAGGCGTCATGAGCACCGTTGTAGCTGGCATCCTGTAGCCAGTTCGTGGTAGCATCGATGGTCTCTTCTACCTGTGCCCGCGTGCTTGTGGCATTAAAACGAGCAAGGAGTGCGTGGCCGTTGACCGTATCGGCAACAGTGAAATGTTCTTCGTCGAGGACGCGTATCGAGTGCGGATGATCCAGACCTTCGAGGAGTGTCTGCCAGTTGCCGGTGTCACGGTCAATGGCAATCACTGATCCTTGATGGAAGAGCGTTGCCAGCACACGACCATCGGGCAACTCCGCCACCGAATTGACGTGGGTGGTTTGTTGCAGTGTCCCATATTTCATGGCACGATGGTCGGCCTGTTTATCAAGCTGGCGATATTCACCCGTAGGGGTATGGGTAAAACCGTGGTCAGTGGCCCACCAGCTCCACAAGATATCCCCATTCGCGTTCAATTCGATCACCAGGTCAAGGCCCGTGCTGGCGACAAGATAGCCCGCGCGGGTGCGTGAGATCGAGTGGAGCGCGTTAAAGAGCGGGGAGGTAATAACATCCTGGTGCAGCGTCTGTAGGGCGAGATCAGCCTCGTGAATAGCGCTGAACGTCGTTACAAAGAGGCCATGTTCTGATGGAGCAAGACCTGCCGCCATCGGGAGCGGCATGGTGTTCAACACTCCTGCTTGATCGTCGATAAGACAAAGTTGACCGCCCAGGTCTTCTTTGGGCTTTTGTAGACTGCCCAAAACGGTAAGAGGACAGGCGGTGTCTTGTCCGGTATCAGACCAATGTTTTTTCAGGGTCGAGTGGTTGGTTGAAATACAACTCAGTAGGAATTTCATCTGGGCGGGACCTTTCTCTAAAGATCACATAAGGCAGTTTGGGTGTCTATCTACTAGCCAGATACACGCGTAGTAAAAAGCACACTGCCCGCTACGTTCGCTCATCATAGAGCGCGATACTAACGGTGATGCGGCCCTGAATGCCACGAGCAGCGCTGCTAAGTCGAGGGAAAAGAGGTCGGGGGTGCTCACCGCCAGTGTACCCCCGACCAGGAAGCGTCATTGCCTCCAGATAGACGCACATGCTTTTGTTGACTTAGTTGATCAACATACATGACTATCTCTTCCAACTATACAGTACAAAAGATGTGGTTGTCAACTCCTATCGTGATTTGCGAGGACATTGCTATTCATGATGAGTATAAACACAACTTTTTGTATAAGCATCAGGAAATCTGCAAGATACTGTAAAGTTTGAGAAAAAACTGATTCGTGGGAGATGAATGAATAGCAAGCGGAGGGATGATATGGTGATGTGAATTGGTGACCGCAAGCCGCCAATCCACACCGCCATGATTTAAAATTTTACAGGTGGTGCAAAGGAGACAATTTTGTTGTGGGGGTTGGTTTTTAGCTTGTTATTGTTGGTCGTCGCCTCCCACGGTATCCAACTCAATGCCTTATACATTTGTACTTCCCAGATATGCCAGGCATGATAGCCATGCTCCAAGTCGAAATGGTAAGGAATATGCAAGCGATCAAGTTCTTGTGCGAACTGGCGCGTATCGGTATAGTACGGCTGATCTTTGGTGGCAGCGCCCAGGTATATGTGCAATTTCCAGGCAGCCGGGGTGTTAGGCAGTGTATAGAGAGGACTATTCATGGCCCGGTAGGTCGGGTTGTTTCCCCAAATCATCTCTGCTGCACGGTAATACCCACCCAGCGAGATGACGCTGCCAAAAACGTTGGGGTGATGGATCGCGATGTTCATGGCACCGAAACCCCCCATCGAGAGGCCACCGATAGCGCGATCACCAGTATCGGGCAGGGTACGGTAGTGCTGGTCTACATAATTCACGAGATCGTAGGCAACGTAATTTTCAATCAATTGTCGTTGATCGCCGCTATTGCCCCATTCGCTCGTTTCTTTGGCGCGACCATTCCCGTCCGGCATAATAATAATCGTCTCTGGCATACGGTGCGTGTCAATAAGGGTATCCGCTGATGCGGTAGCTTTGCCGCCTTTGACCCAGTCAATGTCCGTACCAGGAGAGCCGTGCAGGAGGTAGAGGGTAGGATAATACTTGTTACGACCTAGCGGTGTGTTGTAGGAAGGTGGTAAGTAGACCATAAAGTTTTTGCGCTGCCCATGAAGTGCAGAACTCGTAAAACTCCCTTGTTTTACGGTTCCGTGAGATGGCAGTCCCGTCGCAATGCTGTGGACGATGGGAAGCGCGTGCAGGCCGACATCCGGTGAGAAAAGGAACAGATCGCTTGATTGGCTTACGAGGACGAAGAGTACAATCACCAGTGCGACGCCAATCCATTTCGTCGCCAGGGCCAACGGACGCCCAAGCCTGGGAGTGGGTGTTGAGACGATGGTGTAGAGGCGCTGTTTGCTCATTGGCAACCAGACGATGAGGCGTCGCCATGTGTAGCGGTATAGTTGATACAACGGGTCGAGCAGTACTTCGCCGAGTGCAGCGCCAATTGCCATACCAACAAAGGCGCAAGCAATGCCAAGTCCCACCATAATCACGGAAGTATGGACAAGGGTCGTGCTATTAAGTGGCTCGATAAGTCCGCCAGGATTACGAACCGGTTGGGTTTGTGTCGTGATAAAGTTTGCGAGGTAGTTTGACAGAAAAACGAGACTGGCACCGAGCAAAGCCGCCAGACGACGGCGTCCCAGGCATGCCCCTATCACAGCCGCACCTATGGTCATGACCAGCGCGCAAACAAGTTGGGCGCGTAGTGGGTCAAGACCGATATTAATAATGACTGTGACCAGGTTGCTAAACGCGGTGCTAGAGAAAAGGTAGAGCCCGCTTATGTACGCAAGTACGAACGCGGGGATTGACCAGAACAGGGGAATAAGTCGTTGCAACGTCTCCTTATAGGATGACGTTTTTTCGTATGTGGGCCAGTGGCTATTGCGATTTCTCGGTGCCATCCACGCTGATTTTGGCAGATGACCGAAGTGGTTGTTTTTGGTTGTCACAGGGTATTTCGGCATAGCGGTCCAATTCTCTGAATTTTAGGAATACACGTGTCCCTCATTTATTCTAACAGCTTTACCAGCAAAAAGGTTCCGTTCACCCGAACAGCATATCTATACTATTGCACATACGCAAGGGTGGATGCATATCCACGGGTATTTTTTCACGTTTTTTGAGAAGATACGGCGACGCCCTGGTAACCCAAAATAGCTACTTTGGGTTACCAGGGCGTCGCCAATGTATTTCATGGCCACGCCACTAGAGACCAGCGATACCAACGCCTTTCAGAATCATCTCGCCCGCGCTGGCAATGATCACGACCATAAAGACGATCCGTAGCCCTTTATTACTGATGTGTGGAAGCAAACGTGCACCACCCATGGCACCGATCAAGATACCGAGTGCGACCGGAGCCGCAACCAGGGGAGGAATATCACCGCGTGAGAAGTAGATGCCCGCGCTTGCTGCCGCCGTGACTCCAATCATAAAGTTGCTCGTTGTTGTAGAAACCTTGATCGGTAAGCGCATCATCGTATCTAACGCCAGGACTTTAAAGGTTCCGCTACCAATGCCCAGTAATCCAGAAATAGCACCGGCAACATACATCATGACCAGTCCAAAGGGAGTACGAGTCACCTGATAGGAAACTTCTTTGCCAAGGCGATGATCCGGGTAGCTCCCAGAAAGGTGAAGCCATTTTGCGAGCGTGTCGTTTTTGACGTTCTGCGGGAGCTCCTCGCCCATCTTAAAAATTAAGGGGGCGACCGAGATCAGTAGAATGACTCCGAAGATGACCGAAAGGAGGCCGGGTGCCAGGTATGCGGCTAAGAAGGCACCGCTAATCGCGCCAATCGTGGTAGCGATCTCCAGAAACATGCCGATGCGCAGGTTGGTGATGTGGTCGCGCACGTACGCGGCTGCGGCACCGCTGGAGGTTGCGATGACTGAGATAATGCTGGCACCGATGGCAAACGGAATGGGTAGCCCAAAGACGAGCGTGAGCAGTGGGACGATCAACACACCTCCGCCAAGTCCAACCAGCGAACCGAGCATTCCAGCTACAATGGCTCCAAGGAAAATGAAGAGGATGGTCCAGAGAGAGAAGTGGAACGCGTTGATATTGTGTATCTGCGTGCTGTTATTGCCGCCGACAAAGAAGATGCTGAACAGCAGAATAATCAGTACAATGGCGGTAATAACGACGTAGGTGCGGTCGTGTTCGAGCGCGAAAATAACAATAGATGCCGCGACACGCACGACGGGTGTGGCAATGAGCAGTAAGAGACCGAGCGTGATGATGGATTGTGGATGAAGTTGTTGCAGGCCCGTGAGTAACGCGGAGAACGATTGTGGAAAATGCAGTAACCGCTCAAGCGAGAGCCCACCGGGATGTGTTGGAAGCAAAATGAAACCGAGAAGAATAACGGCTGCGCTCAGAATAACGCCCCCCTGAAGAATCCAGCTGAGGATGACGTTTGTTACATCGTTGGTTTTCGTTCCGGGTTGTGGTTGGTGCGGTTCGGTTGTCGTGCTCGTATGAGCATGGTGTGTTGCTTTCTGCATAGAAATCCTCTTGGTAGTTGTCTACGCGATGTTGCGTAACACGTCTATTTAAATGCTGTATGAAATTTCATTACCCGCCAATTGTTGGGATGCGTAGGCATTATTCAGTGCTATCACGAAGAAAAACATCATAAAGTTTTGCCTGCTCATAGTGTAGACGATTTTTTTATATTATTCCAATGTATAGATCTGATGAAAATGATAATCTGAAGGAATGATACGGCGCGGGTTTTTGCCTGATGATCGTTTTAGGGATGAGATTGGGGGTGAACTTGTGTTTAAAATAGTGTATGATATATAGTAACGTAAGTCGTAATGCCAATCGTGTCCTAGAAAGGTTGGCTAATGTGATGTTACATTCGCCAGATGGAAAATCCGATCACAAACTAGTAAAACGCCTGTCGCTAGGTGTACTTGGTGGAAGTGCTGGTATCATAGGGGCTATTATAGCTGTTGGTATGTACATCGTTGATGTCCTCATTCGTCCCAAGCGTCTGGAAACGCTGTATGACATCTACACCTTTACTCCGTTTGAATTAAATCTGCCTGCAGAAGAGGTAGAGTTCGCGCCATTGTATGGTGACCACAAAGTAAGTGGCTGGTACGTGCCATCTCCGGGAGCAACCACGACCATTTTGGCCTGTCCTGGCTATCGTGGAAAAAGAGCCGATATGCTGGGTATCTGCGCCCATTTGTGGAGGGCCGGTCATAATGTATTGGTATTTGAGTATTATGGACATGGTGCACTGGTTGGCGAACCAATTACGCTGGGGTACCGCGAGATCAATGATTTTCTGGGTGCAGTCGTCTACGTGCGGCAGCGTACGCCGGAGACGAGGATTGGTGCCATCGGCTATTCGATGGGAGCAGCAATGACGATTATGGGGGCTGCTCGCACCGATGAAGTCGAGGCGGTTGTTGCTGATAGCGCTTTTGCAACGCATCGTAGCCCCATTGCTTACGCGGTCAATCGTACGTTGCATTTACCCTTTATCATTTTCGATTGGGTTACTGATTCATTCCTGTGGTTGCGTGCAGGCTATCATTTTTCGCAAGTTGAGCCGTTGCGTGATATTTCCCATATTGCGCCGCGCCCCGTTCTTCTCATTCATGGTGAAAAAGATACCATTGTTGATCCGCACGATGCGCCTTTGCTCTACGCGGCGGCTGGGAAACCGAAAGAGCTATGGATGCTACCTAACACGGATCATTGTGGTGCCTACTTTACGGACCGCACCGGGTATGTAAAAAAGGTTTCGGATTTTTTCGATTACTACCTGCGCAAGAAGGCCCCATTGGTAGCGCCGGAGCAAGAGGATGAAGCGCATCGTACTCTTCCCCCGCCGTTGTCAGAAGCGAGTTAAGTGAATTGCAGGGTAACGATCAGTCCATCTCTGGCGGCACGTGTCTTAGGAAAGACGGCACGTGCCGCTTTTTCTGCCTGGGAAGGATCATAAATCTTCGGACTAAAGTGGGTCAAGATCAATTCGTGTGCTCCCGCGTCTTTCGCAATGCGCGCCGACTCGCTTGAGATCATGTGTGCATTGGCGCGAGCAAGTGGCAGGTCTTCAGCAGTATCGTACATGCTCTCGCAGATTAAGAGATCGACATCACGGGCGAAAGCGCTGAGTGCTGGCGTGGGGCGGGTGTCGGTAATAAAAGCCAGCGTGATGCCACGGCGTGGCTCGCCAAGCACCTGGGTGGGGGTGATTGTTTGTCCCTGGTATGTCAGCGTTTCGCCACGTTGGAGGTGTGACCAGAGCTGAACGGGCAGACCAAGTGCTTGCGCTTTTTCCGGCAGAAAAGGCGGGGTGCGTTGTAGCTCGACATGGTATGCCAGGCAAGGGATACCATGGGCAGCTGCAATCGATGACCCTTGCAGACCGCCGGGCAAAGGGAATTGCGCTTTGCCTGTTAATTCGTGGATGTGAACAGGAAAAGGCAAATTGGCTGCCAGACGCAGTAGACCTTCAAGAATATAGGCGGTTCCAACAGGACCATAGATATCGAGCGGCTCTGTACGCCCCGCGTGGGCCACCATAAATAGCACCCCTGGTAATCCCGCAACATGGTCCGCGTGCATATGGGTGAGACAAATCGCCCCTAATTGGCGGAAACCCCACCCAAGCGATTTCCAGGGCACTTGCGTCCCTTCACCACAATCGAAAAGGGTTAACGTAGAACCACAGCGCACAAGAGCGCAAGAGAGCCAGCGTCCAGGCAACGGCATCATGCCACACGTCCCTAAAAGGCAAATATCGATCATGAAACCTTCCGGCTAAAACTATCTGAGAAAATGGCGAGCGTCTCGCGTGTATAGATTATCATACCATGCACGTCCAAGCGGGGAAACACGCTTTACTCATACATTTGACGTTTAGACTAAACCGAACAAGTGGAAGCGTTCTGTCAGGGCTTCCTGCACCTATCGCACGGCTACTCTTGCCTTTGGGCATGCATCTTTCGGAAGTCGAGATGGAAAAGCCGCTTAATCAGGACGATTGGAGTGATGGGCCGCGAGGAAAAAGGTGACACAGGCATCAATATGATGCTCAATCTCTTCATTCGCCGGAGCGGGTCCTGCTCCTAGACGTGCTCGCTCGATGATCTGTCCTTGCAATAAGGTCAAAAAAGTCTGCGCTGAGAGGCGAGGATCGGGAATGTGTAAACTCCCCTGGCGATCCAGTTCCTGAAAGTACGCGCTCAATCGGTCAAGTGCCTTTTC
>DATAYF010000785.1:0-9462 GCA_036272735.1 Ktedonobacteraceae bacterium | reverse complement strand
CTAACAGTTGCCCT
The DNA here is from genome assembly GCA_036272735.1 of Ktedonobacteraceae bacterium. Classification (GTDB taxonomy): domain Bacteria; phylum Chloroflexota; class Ktedonobacteria; order Ktedonobacterales; family Ktedonobacteraceae; genus DATAYF01. Next base: position 9,448 of record DATAYF010000785.1, on the reverse strand, counting down.
TTTTGCTGATCTATTGTCTACTTTTCGTAGCTTTTGGAAGAAGGGACGAGGAGAACACCAGACAGCATGGCAAAGCAAGAGCAAAAGTTGTTTCGTTTGAGTCAAGCAGCCCACGAACTGGGTTTACATCCAATCACCGTGCGACGGTGGATCAAAGCTGGGCGCATCCAGGCCATCCAGGTGGGTCGGGAAGTGCGCATTCCTCGGACCGAAATCGAAAAGATCGTTGGCACACTCAATGGGCGTTTGGTCGTACTCTATGCGCGGGTCAGTGGTCATGGGCAAAAAGGGGATTTAGCCACCCAGATCGAGCGTTTGCGTGCCTGGGCTGAAACCGAACGCAAGGGAGCAGAACTCCTCGTGCTTTCCGATGTCGGCAGCGGTCTCAAAGCGTCTCGACGGCATCTCCAACGGCTGCTCAAGCTGGTGTGCGAGGATAAAGTGGCGGAAGTCGTTATTACCTATGAAGATCGTCTCACCCGTTTCGGGCATGAGTATTTAGAAACGCTGTTTGCCTGTTTTGGCGTGAGGTTAACGGTGTTGGAGCCGGGCCAAGAAAAGACGCCTGAGCAGGAACTGACAGACGATCTGCTGGCACTCATTGCCTCGTTTTCCGGTCGTCTCTATGGAATGCGCTCTCACAAACAGAAGGAGCTGCTGCAATGCGCACAAGCCGTACTCAGCAGCCCTTAACCTACGATGTGCGCTTGCCTGATGAAGCACAGGCTGACGCATTGCGATGACTCGATGCCCTCACGCTCGGTTGTCAACCAGGCGCTCACCATCCTGTGGCCCTCTCTCGACGAATTTGGGAGTGAGCGTGCTGGGCCTGCTTGGAAACAGATTGGCAAGTATCTGGGGTCTCCAGATTTTCACGGGGACCGTCAATGGAGATGCGAGAGCGAAGTGGTTGGCAGGCTCTTACGTGGGCAAGCTGAGCGGAAGAAAGCGTTTGAGTTGATTGCGCCGATCCTCTCCGATGGCTTCATTCGACCCAAACGTGATGCGCGACCGGCGGGCAAGAATCGTCCTGCTATCAAGGAAGCTATTAGCACCTTGCAGAAAAGCCTGGAGGAAGACGAGACCAGCTTTGTCACGCTCCAGAATGTGGTTGAGCAGAGTTGCAATTACTTTTTCCAGCATGACCGCTTTCCTTCTTCTTACGAGGAACTCCAACCAGTCCCGGTACTCACCGTGGGCATGCTGACCTACGCTGGCGACGACGGGCGCGAGAAAGGCCAGGCCTATCGCATGGCTGTGGATCTGGAGGCGGGGGTGGCGCGGTTTCGCTTCCGCTCTCCCGATGAGACGGGCGTTTGGCGCTGGCGCAAAGCAGATAGCCTCATTCCTTTGCCAGATTGCCTCAAAGAGCGCCTGCGCGGCGGGAAACTGCTGGCTCCCACCCTGCGAGAAGAGCGTCGAGCAGACGGGGAACGGTTTGCCGTGCTGGATTTCATCATCGAGGTCGAAAAAGAGGCGTTGCCTGCCTGGGAGAGCGTCGAGCGGGTCTTAGGTGCAGACTGGGGCGTCCACACGCTTCTCACAGTGACTGCCGTCGATGAACACAACGAACAAGTGGGCAGGCCCGTCTTCCTCAACACCGCCGGTTTTGATGGCAAACAAGCCCGTACCCGCCGACAAATCGACGAACTCAAGAAGAAGGTCGCTCGCTTTGAACAGGAACGCAATGCTCTGCCTGAAGACCACCCCAAACGAGCCTGGTACACGAAGATGCTGGCGCTGTATCGGCGAGAGATTGATCGGTGCTGGCGCAAATATGAGCAACGGAATCGATCGCTTGCCCATCTGGCCAGTAATGTCTTGCTGTTGTTGTGCCACCTTCATGGCTGCTCGCTTCTGTCGATGGAATCGTTAAAGACGCTCAAGACCACTGGTCGAGGAAAAGGTGTGCGTGGGAGATGGAGACAGTACCGCAACAACTCGACCATTCGGGGAGAAATCTGGCGTCTCCTGCGCTACAAATGCCATCTGATCGGATTACGCTTCCATACGGAGCAGCCTCGTGGAACGAGCCATACCTGTCCGCACTGTGGCCAGCCTGCCAAAACGTATCGCTCTCCCAGTGATCGCACAGAGGCGGTCAAGTGGGGGCGATGGATGTCTTGTGAGAACTGTCATTGCAATGGTGATCGAGATTATTGCGCATCCATCAATATTGCGAGACTGGGCGTTGCCTACCTCATGCAAATGAAACAATCGGGCAAGGCGAGATCTTGCTCGATTGCTGACCCACGGGTCAAGCCTGTGTCATATACTGGCGCAGGCGCGGTGTTGCTGTTGCCACCGACGGGTTCCCATGCCCGCCCGATTCGTTCGGGAAAGATCTGTTACTATCCTGGTTGGCTTCGTTCTGCTTTCCTTCAATCGTCACAGTCTAAGGCTGTTTTCCTGCGATTGTGTGGATAGTTTCACTTTGCATCGGATAGTAGCAAGTTTTAGCAACGGTAAGCATAACACCGGCAGATGTTGCTCACCTACAAGGGGGTTCGCTACTTAAGCTGCTACCAGGGGCAGAGTAGAGGACAGAACCGTTCCATCTCTCGATCATGGTTACCCATTGGGCAATAGACGCTGTTAATTATTCACTTGGTTCCCCGCGTTGGTGCTGTTGTCCTCGTTGAAGCCAGAGTTGAAGCCACTGTTCCCGTCGTTACCCTGATAGACCCCTCTGTAGTACAAGTTCGACGAGTGGATTTTTCTCGCCTGATAGTACTGGTTATTCTCCTGACATCTTTTCGTACAGTGTCGGTTGCTTACCCGGTTCCCCTCGTTGGTGCTGTTGTCTATATTGACCCCCCGGTTGACTCCTTGGTTTCCATCGTTTCCCTGGTTGCGACCCACGTAGGACTTATTCCCGGTATCGATACTGTGATCCCGAAAGTGCTGGTTGTTCCTCTGGCAGCCTCCATCATTGCAGGGGAAACGCCACCCGGGGAGAGCACGATTTCTCGTGTCTATTCGTGCGATGGTTACATTTGTTGGTTTTTTTAGAGCGGTCTCCCGCGTTGTAGAAGCAAACGCAGGCGATACTATACCTCCTAAGAGCAGCAGTGCGGCCAGTTGGCTCACAATCACAAGATAAACACACTTTTTTAGGCGAAAAAAAATCATGATATTTCCTCCTCTCATTCATAATATGCTCTGCCCTCTTAATTGTCTTCCGTATCCAAAGAAAGCAGAGGCACCTGTAACACTTTGAGTTGAACATCCGGTAGTAAATTGATATAGTTTACTTGATGGTTGATGGTACTTCCATTATTGTTTACCTGAGTTCCCTGGTTATTAATTTGAGTTCCAATAATGTTTCTCTGGTTATTTACCTGATTCCCACTGTTGCCACTATTGTCCTGGTTATTTCCGTGGTTGATCCCACTGTTGCCACTGTTCCCCTGATCGTACCCGTAGTAGGAAGGAGTCGTCTGCATGGTAGAAGCAAACGCAGGCGATACCATACTTCCAAGGAGCAACAGTGCGATCAGTTGGCTCAAGATGACGAGACAAATGCTCTTTTTTAAGCGAGAAGAAACCACGCTATTTCCTCCTCTCAATCGCAGGCACTCCCCCCTTAGCTTCCTTTTATGCTCAATGGAAGATAAGGTATTTGTAGCACCTGGAGATTGTCTTAAAGGTTTAGTATGAAATTGATGCTGCTTGTTGTTCAATAAGCTTATCACTATCGCCCACCTGCCTCTTCTGTTTCCCCTTATTCCTGTTTTTCCTGACCGTACCGGCAATACGATTACTCGAGGATGCTACTGATTATTCTCTTGAAAGTTTATAGGCTGTTGTTGGCTGCTCAGCTGGTTCCCGCTGTCTCCCCGATGATGCTGATTGTTCTCCTGATAGCCTATGGGCTTTCGTTGATTGCTCACCTGATTTCCGTTGTTGCTGCTGTTGTCCTGGTTGTTTCCCCGGTTATCCCCTTCATTTCCATTGTTCCCCTGAAAGCTTCCCCTGTAGGACGAGTTATTTGTGTTGTAGCTATTACTCTTCTGATAATACTGGCTGTTCTTCTGCCATATCACGGCCCTTCGGTGGTTGCTCACTTGATTTCCGCTGTTGCTGCTGTTGTCCTGGTTGTTTCCTCGATTGTACCTCTGGTTTCCGCTGTTTCCCTGGTTGTGCCCCTGGTAGGACTTATTTGCACTATTGCTACTGCTATCCCTGTAGTGCTGGTTATTTTTCTGGATGATTCCGTCATCACCCTGATTCCCTGATTGGATCTTCTCCTGTAAGGTATGATACCGACTACTTTTATGGTCGTTCTCCGCCACGGTTACTACGGCTATAGGTGTTGATTTTAATTTCGCCTGAGAGAGTGTCGCTGGCGTTGTAGAAGCGAACGCCGGTGACACCACACCTCCCAGGAACAGCAGTGCGATCAACTGACTGACAGTGACGAAACACACCCGGTTTTTCAAGCGAGAAAAAATCATAGCACTCTCCACACTCTCCACTGTTTGTATACATACCTTTCTCTGCACTCTATCAATGCTCTTATTATAATGTAATACCCTCTAAATTCCTGTTTTTAAAGAAAGAGCACTGAACGTTTAAAACCGGAAAAATATCTTTTTGTAGATTAAAGTCGTAGCTGCTTTTCTACTTCTATCATATGCTGAAGAAAAAGAGGCAAAAAGCTCGCTCCTGATGGAGCGAGCTTTTTGCCTCTTTTTCCTGTTTTACCCAATAGCTATTGTTGTTTCTGCAAACGAATGGCGGCGATCACCGGGTCAGTATGGTGCTCTGCCATACGTATTTCCGCCTTCCGCAGGTTATGCGCACTATTGATCAGGGCGATATGTGTAAAGGCTTGCGGATAGTTACCAAGAGCGCTATTGCTGTACGTATCGATCTCTTCGGAGAAGAGGCCCAATTTCCCCGTATAGGCAAGCAGGCGTTCGAACAGGCTGCGCGCCTCTACCACGCGTCCCTGCATCGACAGGTTATCAACCAACCAGAACGTACACATAGCAAAGGTGCCCTCAGAACCAGGCAGGCCATCGTCGGACAGGTAGCGATAGACAAAGCCATGCTCGTCGGTCAATTTCTCCATAATGCGATCCACGGTAGAGCGCATACGGGGATCATCGGGAGCAATAAATCCGATCAGCGGCAGGAGCAGGTTGGAAGCATCGAGCGCCCGATTACCATACGATTGCGTAAAGGCACCGATAACCGTATCGTAGCCACGTCCGAGGATATCGGCGCGGATCTGATCGCGCACCATACGCCAGCGCGGCAGATCGGCCTCAAGCTGAAGCTGTTCCGCTGCCCGTACGCCTCTATCCAGGGCTACCCAACACATGACTTTTGAATAGACGAAATGTCGCAGTCCTCCACGAACCTCCCAGATGCCACTATCGGGCTCGTGCCAATGCAGGCACACGTGCTCTACCAGCGAACACATCATCTCCCACAGCGGACCTTCGAGCGTTTCACCATAGCGCTCGAAGCCGCCCTGACGCCGGTAAAGGTGGATACAATCGAGGACTTCACCGAAGACATCCAGTTGCTTCTGCTGAGCTGCGTCATTGCCAACACGCACCGGCCGCGAATCGTTATAACCGCTCAGGTGCAGCAGTTCGTACTCGGTCAACTCGCACTCGCCACGAATGCCGTACATAATCTGAAGGTCTTCGCCATTCACGTATGAGAGGCGACGCAACCAGTGGGTAAAAGCCCTGGCCTCGTCGGTAAAACCGAGCACGTTCAACGCGTACAGAGTAAATGTGGCGTCGCGCAACCAGGTATAGCGATAGTCCCAGTTGCGAATCCCGCCCAGGTCTTCGGGTAGTGAAGTGGTAGGAGCGGCCACGATGGCTCCGGTAGGCGCGTAGGTCATCATCTTGAGCGCGAGGACACTACGTTGCACCGCTTTGGTATAGGGGCCGCGATACGTGCACTGGTCAAGCCACGAACGCCAACAGTGAAGAGTATGCGCCAGTTCCGCAGCAAAGTCGCGCTGGAACAGCTCGTGTTCGAGCAAGCGACGGGCCGCTATGTCACTTCTGCCCATACCAAGGACGAAAATCAAACGCTCACCCGCATGCAGGGTGAAATGCGCAACCACGGATTGATGTGCCTCTTCAGGCTCTTGCATCGTCCCCAGAGAAAAAGCGGACGCGCGCTGCGCACCCACAATTGCCAGAGCAACATGTTGCTCGCCCGAAACGAGCGCGCCCTTGTTGTTGGACATGAGTGTGATCTCACTTGGTGAACCGGCGTAGTTCGGCGTAACCTTGAGGGTCATCGTAACCTGCATAGTGCCATGAGAGCACTCGACGATGCGCACCAGATTGTGGCAGGAACCATCCTGATAGTTCCAGGTGTTGTTGTCCATGCCACGATACGGCCAGGCATTCAACGTTTGCACCGGCATGAAATCGGTAATCACGATTTCACTTTGCAAAGTGGCGAAACGTGTTTGCAGCACATTGCTGCCATCCAGGTATTGTTGGGAGCCAGGAATAGTCCCTCCGCTAGGGGCTATTTGGAAGTATCCTCCACGCTCAGCATCGAGCAAGCGGCAAAAAATCGCTGGACTATCGAAATCAGGAAGACATCCCCAGTCAACCGACCCATCCGGTGATATTAGTACCGTTGAATGACAATCGCCTATGACTCCGTACGAATTAATAGGTTGATAAGTGCGATAATGCGGGTTGCGTATGTTCATCCCAACCATATGACAACGCTTCTCTCTTTAGATTAGATTTAATAATTATTAGAATTTGCTTAGACACCTTAAAGGTGTCTTATAAAGCTTAACAACGCAGTAGCTTAGGCGTTGGTAACAGAAGAAACCAATATTTCTTTATGACTTTTAATCGTCCAATCCAGGCAGACAATGAACATAGTTAAAAGCTATAAGCAAGTGGCTTGAGTGAAGCCCCACGCTCTTGCGGCGCTTGCGTGGTTGTCTCCAAAACCTTGTCCAATTCGTATACCTTGCATATGCACAACCCATCATTCAGAAAAAGTGGCTGTGTGAGAGAAGGAGGGAGCATGGCAGAGCACCACGCATCAGTAGAAGTCAACGCACCGACACACCAGGTGTATACATTGTTTTCACATCTAAATGATTTTCCTAAATATATGCGCTTCGTAAAAGAAGTCACCTACTACGATGAGCAACGGAGTCACTGGGTGGCGCAAATTGCGGGACGCCACGAGTGGGATGCTATCAACGAGGGGTGGGTAGCTGATAGCCAGGTTGGTTGGCGCTCCACAAATGGCCTTGAAAATCAGGGCAAGGTGACCTTTCAAGCCATTGGCCCCAATCGGACATTGGTAGACGTGTTCCTGTACTACAACCCACCATACGGCAAACTAGGGGCTATCGCCGAAGCGCTGGCTATCAATACGCAATTTGACCACGACCTGCAAGAAGATTTAAACAATTTTGCGCGCATGGTCGAACAAACACCAGCAGGGGCAACAGAGCCAATGGCCTCCCACTATCTCTTTAACGAGCAGAGCGCGCTTGGTTCTGGTACTGCAACGGATCAGCAAAAAACATCGATGTCGCAAGATCCGCTGATGAGCGAGGGTGCGCTCGGCAAACGAGACGAGACCCTGCAACAGCAAAACCAAGCGATGCAGCAGGCTCAGCAGTCCGAGCAGCAGCGGCAAAGGCAGGCGAGGGAGCGACAGCAGCAGAGCCAGCAGGCCATGCGTAGCGACCTGGAGCAGCAGGCGCAACTCGACCAGCAAGCACGAGCAGAGCAGCAGAAGATGCAAAGGCAGCAAGCGGAACTCGCCAGCCACGAGTCAATGGATCAGGACACGCTGAACGCGCGCGCCATCATTGGTGGGCGTGGTCCCGCCTCGACCAATCGACCGCTAGGGGACATGGACGCACGCACAGCCCGTTTTCCGGGCAACGAGCAGGACGAAATGGCCGCACGTCGTGTTCCCGCCAATCCCAATCAAAAGGAACAACCACAAGATACGCTAAATCCCAGCGTGCACCAGAGCGAAGACGAATCGCCGTGGACACGCAGCATCGAAAGCGAAGAGGAAGAAGGTCATTAAAGAGTAAAAAGCTGGGGCCTGGCCCCAGCTTTTTACTCTTTAATGACGATAATGCATTATGCTTTGAGCCATTGGGCTACTTCGGGGGCAAAGTAGGTGATCAGCATATCAGCGCCCGCCCGCCGCAGACCCGTCAACACTTCTATTACCACTCGTTGCTCATCGATCCAGCCGTGTTGAGCAGCAGCTTTGATCATCGAGTACTCGCCGCTCACATTGTAAACTGCCAGTGGCAGAGCGCAATGGTCGCGCACCTGGCGAATCACATCCATGTAGGCCAGAGCAGGCTTAACCATGATCACATCAGCCCCCTCATCGATATCCAGGTCCACCTCACGCAAGGCTTCCCTGACGTTAGCGGGGTCCATCTGGTAGGCGCGACGATCTCCAAATTGTGGCGTGGATTCAGCAGCCTCACGGAATGGCCCATAAAACGCGGAGGCAAACTTCGCCGAGTAGGCCATAATCGGCGTCTGTTGGAAACCACGCTCGTCCAATGCCTGTCGCAAGGCTCCCACGCGCCCATCCATCATGTCAGAAGGGGCCACAATATCGGCCCCGGCCTCTACGTGTGACAGCGCCATTTGTGCCAGCAGCACCAGTGACTCATCGTTTTGCACAGAGCCGTTATGGATCACGCCACAATGCCCGTGGCTGGTATATTCGCACAGGCACACATCGGTAATCAGTAATGTTTCAGGTGTGGCCGCCTTCAGACGACGCAGCGCCTGCTGGATGATACCCTGCTCGGCGTAGGCTTGTGAACCGACCTCGTCCTTTTCGTTGGGAATACCAAAGAGCAGCACGGCAGGAATACCCAGATCAGCAATGCGCGCGACTTCACGATCAAGACGCTCGTCGGCAGGCCATTGCATAATGCCGGGCATCGACGTAATTTCCTTTGGCTCACTGATGCCCTCGGCGACAAACATGGGGTAGATGAGTTGATCGACGCTAAGATGGGTCTCGCGCACGAGGCCACGTAATTTCTCATTCTGGCGCAAGCGACGCATGCGCACGGTAGGAAATCCACTCATATTTATCCTTTCGAGCGTAAAACTCTGGGCTTGAGCCCCAGGGAGAGAAGCGAGCCCGTGGATGGCGGCTTGGGATGGAATACTCCCCTGCTTGACGCTCTAGAACTTCTGTGCTCACCTTTCACCTGTTCTCTTGCACACGAACAACGCCAGCCTGTGTGGGCGTTTCACGGGAAAGCGTTCCCGTGAGGAAAAGCAGGAACGGACCAACGTGTTGTGTGCCAGCCACTCCCTCAGGTCTTTTCCGTGCCCAGCAGCCACCTGTTGTGGTTGCAACGAACACCGGGCGCGCACGGAGCCTTCAGGGGCCACCCTGAGAAGCCCCTGGCTTTCGCCGTGGGGAGTCGTCACCT
>DATAYF010000784.1:0-4402 GCA_036272735.1 Ktedonobacteraceae bacterium | reverse complement strand
CCGTCAACGTTTTTCCGCGCACGATGTGCGTTGGGGCATCGATATGCGTCCCAACATGATTGACCGCGAACACAAACTTCGACATGCCATACCCATCTGTCTCCACACGCGCGAGATCGGTAAACTCTGGTCCTGGCAACCCGGCACCAGCAGGCATGCCATTTTCCAGCATCTGCGTCAGATCGGCAACCGATGATCCATAGAGTAACGTTTGCTCAGGCATATTTTTCTCCTTCTTGCTCCTTATGCAATAATTGTGCAATCGCTGTTATCGCATCCACTATTTCTGCTTCCGTGGTAAAGCCATGGGGCGCGAGACGCAGCATCGCACCACGAGCCGCCACGTGGATATCACGTCGGTGCAGGGCATGATCCAGCGCGTGCGCCTGCTCCGTTGATCCCACGTCGAAGGCGATGGTCGCGCCGCGTTGGGACAGCGTTTGGGGACCAGCAATCGTCAATCCATGTTGGAAAGCCGCGGCGAAGGCGACCCTGGTAAGGTCTTCCAGATGCGCGCGAATAGGTGCTACGCCGACGTGCAAGATCATCTCCATACCGCTGCGTGCCGCGTAGGCATTCACCACCGGAGGCGTTCCCAGGTCGAAGCGGGAGGCGTGCCCAGCATAATCCAATTGCAATGAAAAATCAAAGGGATGACGCCGACCGAACCAGCCAGTTACCGCTGGCTCCAGGTGCTCAAGCAGTTCAGGCCGCACGTACAAAAACGCGATCCCCGCCGTCCCCAACAGGTATTTCAGCGTGCCCGAAACCAGGAAATCTACCGGCGTCGCCTGCACATCGATGGGGATCGTGCCCAGCGACTGGTAGGCGTCCACCAGCAAGTAGCTCCCTTGTGAACGAGCAACGGAGAGCAGCGCCGACAGGTCGTTGCACGCTCCCTGCCCATAGTACACGTGTGGTACCGATAGCAGCGCCGTATCCTCGCGCAATGCCTCGCGTACCTGCGCTTCCGCAAGCAGTCCATCGGGCGCGGGCAACACATCGACGGTCCAGCCATACTTGCGCAACGCTGACCAGGCATGACCAACCCCCGGAAAATCCGCCGTACTGCTGAGTATTCTACGACGCGTTGGGCGCGGCGCGCTGGCGAGCGCACTGGCAACCGAGGAAACAAGTTGCGAGACCGAGGTCCCGACTGCAATGTGTTCCGGTTGCGCGTGGATGAGGCGAGCGAAGGCAGCCCGTGCCGCCTCCACTTCTTCCATCCAACGATCCCAGTCCATGCCTGCCTGCATCCAGGATTGCAGGTACTGCTCGATGGCCTCGTAGACGGGCGTCGTCAATGGTGCCTGCGAACAATTTGCCAGGTAATTGATGCGCGGGATGCAAGGAATCTGTCGCCGTAATGTGGCAAGTGGTGTAGGTAATGTCATCATAACGTTGCTTTCTTCCTATGTATGTGTTCAAAACTCAAATATTTTCGTAGATACCATTCAAAAGCTATAATGGCATTTAAGCAGATTATAAACCATACGTTTCTATCTTAGAATATGCCTGTAAAAAATGAGTGAGGCAATGACCTGGCAAATCATTGCCTCACTCATTACGGCTTTTCTTTCCCTATACGTTTTGAATATACGTGGCGGGTTGCTCAGACTGTACCATATTGATCAGTGCCAGCAACACACAATAATTAGGAATCAGGTCAACCGAGCAAGCGAAAAATGCGGGCACCAGCCGTCCATGTTCTGCACGCTGATACTTCACATAGATCTGATCGCATACCAGCTTGACCGTGATAATGCGAGACCAGGCATATAGCTTCTCATCATACATCAGCCCTTGTTGATCAATACTGATTTTGCCGAACCGCACTGGTGCACCGTGCTGGTACCTTTTACGAGCTTTTGGTAAACAACGCCGCGTGATCTCGCGGTTACTCATGCCAACCAGCATCGTATAGCAAACTTCGGACAGCGAGAAGCGCGAATTGCCGGTCGTCAACACGAACATGGTACCATCGGCGCGTCGCATCGTGTAGGCATAACGATGGCGCGGATCTTGCGTGAACCAGACCGCGTCTACCTGGTCCCAACGGATAAACTCCGCTGGCTTGCGCGTGTTGTAGTAGCGTATCAAACCGTGCTCACAGAGGTATAAGAGCGCCGAGGACCAGTTAGCATACGCCAACGTGCCCCCCAATACAGCGCCCATCAGCATAAATGGCAGCGGTATCAGCAAAAAAGCAAGCGGGTTTGTTGATACTAATGCCTTCCCTAGCACGACGATAACAACGGCAACGAGCCCTAAAAGCGTAAAAAGTGCGAGAACGACGAGGAATACCGTTATATTATGCCAATCAAGCTTGGCAGACTCGTCACCTGCGATCAAGCTCGGCGTGCCCAGCCGCTGCTCACGCGCAATCAGTTCAACATCGTGAGTAATTTGTTGCCTGGTTAATTTCATAAGTGCTTCTCTTTTCTTAGAGGCAAAACGCCAGCGTAGCGATAAAATTAAAACGATAGCAGAGAGTATTCACAGAGAGCGTATAAATTCTTATTGGTGTTACTCTCAACATACTCAGTATAAGGACTTGCCCGAAATGCACGCTTGCACAACCACACGCACAGGTGTCATGATAAAAAGGTCTCCTGCTATTTTTAAGCTCTAAGAAAGTGAGTTTGCATGCACAAACGAGCACTGCAAATGCGAGGATGGTTGCTCGCCAATGTCGCGGTCCTCTTCTTCGGGCTGGCGGGCGTTCTCGGCAAATTGAGTGTGCTGCCCTCGCCGCTGATTGTGTTAGGGCGCGTGGTCTTTGCGGGGATTGTTCTACTTGTCGTTGCGCTCTTCCAACGCATTTCGCTACGACCGCAACGGCGACGCGACACCGCCATATTGATCGGGCAAGGGGTGTTGTTGGCGGTGCATTGGACCAGCTTTTTCCAGGCCATTAACGTTTCCAACGTCGCCATCGGTCTGCTCACCTTTTCCAGTTTTCCGCTCTTTACAGCCGCGCTGGAACCCCTGCTGTTGCGCCAGTTCCCAAGCAGAAGCCAGGTCTGCGCCGCACTACTGATCTTGCTCGGTATTTATGTGTTAGTTCCCGCGTTCAGTTTGCAAAATACAACAACTGTTGGTGTCCTGTGGGGAGTGCTATCGGGTGCGACCTTCGCACTGCTCTCGGTGGCAAATCGCTGGCTCGGGCGCAGCTATCCCAGCCTGATGATTAGTTTGTACCAGGATGGCACGGCCGCGCTCGTGCTCTTACCAACGCTGCTGTTATTTCCAACTGCCAACCTGTGGCACCCACACGAACTCTTGATCCTACTCATCCTGGGCGTGGCCTGCACCGCCCTCGCGCATACCTGCTTCATCGCCAGCATGCGCACGCTTACGGCGCAGGCGGCCAGCCTGTTCGCAAGCCTCGAACCGGTCTGGGGCATTCTCTTCGGCATCCTCCTGCTCCACAATCTTCCCACACTAAAAACGCTCATTGGCGGCGTAATCATCGTTGGCGCGACGATGCTGCCGGGCCTGGTTGCTTTCGCCAAAACCAAAGGGAAAGGTGCTGAGGAGGTTGCATGAAACGCTCTAGATTTTTGTCCTTTTTGTAGACTTAGATTATTCTTTTACTTAATTTCGATCAGCATATGATCGCTTTTGCATCTCTTGCACAATAGTAAGAATGGGCACGACGAGTGGGAGCGCAATCAAGAACGATTGCAGTGTATATTTGCGCGCATAGAAATCCCTGTGCTCAAGCTCGAACGCTACTTCCTGCTGAGCACTTTTGCGCTTCACGATATCGACGGCATAGAGCAGCAACGGCACATAGCTGATCGCAAGCCATGAGAGAACCAAACCTATGATGATCGAAAGAGCTGGATGACTGGGAGTACGGAAGGACACGAAGAGGCTGAAAATACCAAAGGCAGCGCATAATATCACGGCAAGCGCGAATTCGGCGAGAATAAATTTGGGACCATGAAAGACGAGATCCAGGGCTGCGAGTTTTCGTATGTTAATGATTGTATCCTTTTTAGTCATCAGTTGCTCCTGACTTAATCTACAATATTTTATGGCTACACGAAGGAAATTTCTGATATAGCGCAAAGTAAGCAAATATACTTGCCCTATTTAATGAACGTTTTCCACACCGTTTTTTCAACATACCGAGGCAGGAGTCCCCTGTCTTCTCGCCAGGGGGAGGAATGCCGAGTCCTTGTTTGGGCAGTGAGACATTTCCGCTTTTTTCTCCTCAGAAAGAAGAGGGAGAGAGGGGCTTAGGCACTCGGGCTCGCCCCAGAGAGACAGTTCGCCCCAGAGGTCCTTTGACAACTGAGTGGCCGGGTTCCAGGCACGCATGCCATGCCTGGGGAAAACATGCTTGGTCGATCAGAACGCTCCTTTCTCGCAAGCAGTTCGTCTGCCGCTGTGG
>DATAYF010000783.1:0-7486 GCA_036272735.1 Ktedonobacteraceae bacterium | reverse complement strand
TAAGAATTTGAACACAGGAAGAGGCGAAAATAAGATATACTCAAAGCAAGATGAGAAAACAGTATACAGCCGCTTTCAAAGCTCGCGTGGTGCAAGAACTCTTGAAGGAAGAGAAGACATTTGCGCAAATCGCTACTGAGTACGAAGTCCATCCGACACAACTGAAGAATTGGCGGGCCACGGCCTTGGAAGGGTTGCCAAGTCTCTTTGAGAAACAGGACAGTACGGCGGAATTGAAACGAGTCCATGAGCAACAACTCACAGAGCTCTACGCAGAAATCGGCAAATTGACCACACAGGTCGCCTGGCTTAAAAAAAAGGTACCACTCTGACCAGAGAGGAACGGGTGGCGCTGGTTGAGCGGAGAGAGGGTGAATTGCCGCTGAGTCTACAAGCGGATCTGCTCAGCCTGAGCCGTTCGAGCTTGTATTACCAACCGCGCCCACCCTCAGTCGAGGAAGTGAAACTCAAGCACCGCATCGATGAAGTGTACACGCAGTCTCCCTTTTATGGTGCTCGGAAGATCGCAGCACAGTTACAGCGAGAAGGGATGGGCATCAATCGGAAAACGGTTGGTCGATATATGAGCGAGATGGGCATTGCGGCCATCTATCCAGGGCCAAACCTGAGTAAACGGAACCAGAAGGAAGGCGTGTATCCGTACGTATTGCGGCACATCAGCAGTGCCTACCCGAATCATATTTGGGAATTGCTATCACGTACATTCGTCTGCAAAGGGGCTGGATGTATCTGGTCGCCATTCTCGATTGGTATTCGCGCTATATAGTCAGTTGGGAACTGGATCAGACGCTGGAATTGCCCTTTGTCTTGACGACGGTGCAGCGGGCTTTGGGACGAGCCACGCCGCTGATCTGCAACAGTGATCAAGGCAGTCATTTTACCAGCCCACAGTATCAGGAGTTGTTGCTCACTGCTCATGTTCAGATCAGTATGGATGGGAAGGGACGTGCGTTAGATACTATCTTTACAGAGCGGCTTTGGCGAACGGTGAAATATGAGGAAGTGTACGTGCATGACTATACCTCGCCCAAAGAGGCTCGTCAGCATTTGCACCAGTATCTTGAGTTCTACAACCACCAGCGGCCACACCAGGCTCTCAAGTATCAGACACCGGCGGAAGTCTATTTCTCAGCAGCAGATCCTTTCATGAAGGGAGGCGCCTAGGATGGCAGACTACAGCTACCGTGACACCGTGTCCTTAACCGACAAAGACGCGACAAGGAGCGTCTATCGGACAGATGAGCATTTAAAAGCCAAATATGAGGTCATGCGACGCTATGGCGTGCAGCAAGAGCCATTGGAGGATTGGGTTATCCGACACCTCGGGCTCACAGGATCAGAAACTGTGCTCGATATCGGGTGCGGCGAAGGGCGCTTCCTGTTACCCATGGCTCGCCTGTTGAAAGGGAGAGGGGAAATCGTTGGCGGGGATCTCTCTGAGGGAGTGATGGCGGGGATGCAGGCAGTGATCTCCGCTGAACATCTGCCAGTTCACCTGGTGGTGGCTGATGCAGAAGCCCTCCCATTCAAGCCTGAGCAATTCGATCTGGTCATGGCCAACCACATGCTTTACCATGTGAATATCCCACAAGCCCTTTCGGAGGTCGAGCGAGTCCTCAAGCCAGCAGGGACGTTTTTAGCTACGACCAATAGTCAATACGGCATGCCAGTACTTGGAACGCTTCATATGCAGACGATGAACCGCCTCGGCATTGTGTATGATGCGGAGGAGAATGAGCCTTTTAGCCTGGAAAATGGGCAGGAGCAACTACACAGGGTATTTGCCAATGTGGACCTGCTGACCTACGAAGCGGGGTTCCGGGTAAAGGAGCCAGAGCCGGTCCTTCAGTATTATATGGCAACGCAGCTCTACCAACGGCCTTCTCAAGAGCCAGGCATTCCACAAGCCGTCCGTGAGGCGATCACTCCCACTTTTACTCAGCTTACGCAAGCCATGATCGATCAGGCAGGTGCCTCCTTGTTGGTTTCCAAACCCGTGGGAGCATTTCTTTGTCGCAAAGGGGACAAGGGACGTCACTAAAGCTGAGACAATTCATCCCGCCAATGGAACAATATTTTTGCAAGAGACGATGAAAAGGAGGAAAGTAGCTCTTATTTGAGCCGATTTTTCTGTCTTGACAACGCGGGCCACTTTAATAGCCAATAATCCGACCTTCATAACGGGCTACCAGAGTTCGGCCCTCTGCAATAGCTTGTTGGTGGATACTGCTCGCTACCTCAAACCCCATTATCCTATCAATACGCTCACAATGCTGCTGATCTTCAGGCAGAGCAAATGATACCATCCATGGGTCCATCCTTTCACCTTAGCCTTTTTGCAAGAAACGACCACCCTGTAGTTTGACGCATATCTTCACCAGTTGGGCGACAAATTTGTCAATGAGAGAAAAATGGCGAAGATATTGCGTCAAACTGAAAGTATCCTTATCTCAAAGAGTACTTTTCTAGAGCGAACTTTCCATTGCTTTATCAAGTTCACGTCCACAGCGCAACACCCATTCTCGACACTTCACTCGCACTCGCACATAATAGAAAAGCCACTTCCATATCTGATAAAACCAGTAACGTGTAGGAAAACAAGGGCCAAGATCGGTTGCTTTGCGATATCTGTTCAGTAGCTCGAAGTGTTTCACGTGTCCATTGATAACATTGACAAGGTCAAGTTCTCGCTCACCCCATTCTGCGTCAAGCGGATCGATGAGGCCAGAAATGCGCCACGTTTGCAAGTCAAACAAAAGATTACCAAAGCAAAAGTCGCCATGAAGGAGGACTGGCTGCCCCACACTGGTGTTAAGAATACGCTCACCGTGTTCAAGAGCACGATCCATCAGTGCGAACGTTTGAGAGCCAAAATAGGAACGAGCCTCTTCGTCACTGGCAATTGCTTGATGCGTGCTCCTCACACGTTGCCCATAGTAGTCCCACCATCGCTGATAAAATGGACCTTCAAAAGAACCATATCCCTCTTGATGCTGAATGGTATGAATGTTCAGCAAGAGATCTACAACCTGATGCTGGAGCGATGTGCGCAACACGTGGGAAAACAGCTCTGGTTGTGGGCAGCTTTTACCAGAGAGCCATTGCATGACAAGCATATCGCCAAGTTCCGTTTCTGGTACGTACGCATAAACATGAGGTACCAATCCAGGAAGATGGGAGGAAAGTTCAAGGAGTTGGCGGTATTCCTGGTTCCCCATACCGGGATATTTGTAGACCTTCACGACGGCGCAGTGGGGGGAACAGACAAAGGTGATTCCATAACTTCGACCATAGACCCCTTCACCGAGCAGTACGATTGACTGATATCTTGTCTTCCATACGGTTTGAAGTATGTGGGACAGTGACGAGTGTATCTGGCCTTCTGAAAGCTGCATTTCTTTCCTTCCACACTCATAGACGTATCAGAAAATACTGGTTTTGTAGGTAAGCACCTTCGCTTTTTTGTGATAACCCATACAGCTCCTTCCAAAACCCAACGCTCTTCCATACTGCGTGTGCTCGTTCTCCGTTTTGTAAGAAGCGACAACTAATTATATCGCCAGGATTACCGGTCCGATGACCAGGCGACCCTGACGATATATCATTGCTAATCTACAACCATCAATATTTCGGCATCTTATGACTGGCGAAAATGAGGGAGAACCTCACTGGCAAGCCGCTGCATCTGCGTGAGATCATAAGCAGTACGTGGGGGATAGAAGATGAAATAGTTGAATCCAACTTCCATCAGTTCTTCCAGGTCAGCGATACACTGCTTCGCGGTGCGCACTTTGATGTTAGAAGCATACTGCGCAAAATCCTGGCCTTTGCGTGCTTCTGCCGTCTCAGCTTCCGCCGTCGCCTCACTATCCACCAGGTGCACATTCAGGCTAGCGGAGCGCGAGAGTTCGTCAAAGTTGCGATTGAAGGTATCGCAATGTTGGCGCAGAACCTCCAATTTGTGGCGTGCTGCCACCGGATCACTTCCCGAGATATTACAGCCATCACCCCACTGGGCCACGAGCTTCAACGTCACCTTTTCACCACTTCCAGCCAGCCAGAGCGGCGGATGTGGCTTTTGCACACCTTTCGGCTCGTTGATGGGTTTATCGATGCTATAGTATTTTCCACTGAACGTAGGATAGTTCTCCGTCCACATGCGATGAATAATCTCGGTCGCCTCGCGGAAACGGGCCATACGCTCGCGGGTTTCGGGATAGCCATAGCCATAAGCACGGTACTCGTGTTCATACCATCCCGCGCCAAAGCCCAGGATAAAGCGCCCGTGACTCATTACATCAATCGTTGAACCGATCTTCGCCATCAGGGCCGGGTTACGATAGCCGTTGCACGTCGCCATCTGACCAAGCTTCACGTGTTGTGTATCGCGTGCCAATCCTGCCAGCGAGGTGAAACACTCGAAGGTGGTTTCCAATTCTGGTGTAGGAACGGTGTGGAAGTGATCGAAGAGCCAGATGGAATCGTATCCGAGCCGGTCCGCCTCTTTCGCGGCCCGCGTCATTGCCTCGTACTTTTCCTCGGGATCGGCAATTTCCACCATATCCATTCTCCAACCCTGAGGAATACCGACGCCAAATTGCACTGCCATGTTACGTCTGCCTTTCTATCCAAATAACTGTATAGCTTGCCTACTCTTTTAGGTAAAACGTAGCAAGCTCACCAATAGTATACAATTTGGGAAGGCAGAGATACCGAATGCTTGCTAATGTGTGTCAGTGTGCTCAAGTGCTGACAGGAACGCTGGCAACTCGTAGGAGCCAGCATACAACGCTCCATTGATGTAGAAAGATGGCGTTCCCTGCACGCCACTCAGATCGCCACTCTCAATGTCTTCCGCAACCTGGCTGGCGTAGATGCCTTGTTCCATCTCGCTCGTGAAACGGGTTGTATTCAGGCCCAACGTCTGCGCATCTTCTACAAGGTGTCTATCACTGAGCGCATTCTGGTGCTCATACAGGTAGTCGTGCATCTCCCAGAACTTCCCTTGTGCGCCTGCTGCTTCCGCCGCCTCTGCCACGTGCTCAGCATGGGGATGTTGGGGCAGTGGATAGTGGCGAAACACGAAGCGCAATTGATTGCCCAGCCGCTGCTGAATCTCTTTGACTATGGGATAAGCGCCGCCGCAACCTGGACACTCAAAATCACCATACGCCACCAGCGTAATCGGAGCTTGCGCTGCGCCCTCAATGTGGTCCTGTTCACTCACCGGGGGCCGCAATACCTGATCTCGATCGTTCTGTGTCATACAAATAGGCTCCTTTACAATAGCGTTTACTTCATACGCTCTTTGTTCCATGGTGACACGGTACAGTCTTGCGAAAGGTAGCATACTGCCTTGCTTCACATGGTCAGAAGTCGGGAAACTTCTCCGCACCGCTAGACGTAGAGGAAATAGGGATGGAAATATCCTTTCAAGGTGGGCTTATCCATTTTCTAGTCGTTGCACGCTTCCCACATATACACAAAACATGGGGAGAAAGGAACAGGACAATGCCAGGATCATTCAGGATCGGCAGTATCGCGGGTATAGGCATTTATCTCAACTTCAGTTGGCTTATTATACTCATCTTGCTGACCATTTCTCTTGCCAATGGATGGTTTCCGCGACTTTCACCTGGCTACTCTACTGCTACCTACCTTTTTCTAGGGTTGGTATCAGCCATCCTTTTGTTCGTCTCTGTGCTCCTCCATGAATTAGGTCACTCGCTTGTTGCTAGGGCACGTGGACTCCCCGTAAAAAGTATTGTTCTGTACATTTTCGGCGGCATTGCTAATATCGAGCAGGAGCCTCGCAGCCCTGGCGTCGAATTTCAGATGGCTTTTGTTGGCCCCGTGATTAGCCTGCTGATTGGTGTACTCTCCTTTGGCGCGTGGGCATTGACTCGAGACAGCACGGCACCCATAAGAACCATCTTCGCGTACCTGGCCGTTACCAACATTCTTCTCGGTATCTTTAACTTACTACCCGGCTTTCCTCTCGATGGCGGACGCGTATTGCGCTCTATCGTCTGGAAAATCAGCGGCAATGCCATGACTGCGACCAACGTGGCGACGGCGACGGGCCAGATCATCGCTTACCTCTTTATTCTGCTCGGCATTCTCTTATTCTTTCGCGGCAATCCCTTCAACGGCATCTGGCTGGGCTTTATTGGCTGGTTCTTGTTGACCGCTGCCCAATCGGCTCGCACGCAGGCGACGCTTGATACCATGTTTCGCGGCGTCAGCGTGGGGCAAGCTATGAACAAAAATGTAGTAACGGTACCAGCCAACATCTCACTGCAAAAGCTGGTCGATGAATACTTCATCCCGGAAGCTTTGCGCTCCGCCTTTGTAATGCAAGGGAGTCAATTAGCAGGTTTGATTACATTAAGCGACATTCGGCACGTTCCACGAGCACAATGGTCACAGACACCGGTGGGATCGGTCATGATTCCAGCAGAACGATTACACACGGCTACCCCTCAACAAAGCTTGCGAGATGTGCTCACCCTTATGAACAGCCAGGACATCAACCAATTGCCGGTCGTCGAAAACGGCCAGCTTGTCGGTGTGCTCCGTCGTGACGGTCTGCTCCGCTCGTTGGAAGTGAGACGGAGCCTTAACGTAAAGCAAGCAGCATAAATAAACCAGGAGGCAATTCAATGAGTCAAACACCAGAAAACCCGGCCAATGTACCTGATACCACACATGCCCAGGGATGGCTCAACAGCACAGCGCATTCCCTCGGCTATTTTTGGGGCAGTACACGTCTACGCCTACAGAGCGTTACAAAAGCTGGTCACGAGAAGGCGACCCAGAAAGAAATTCCTCGTGCGGAGCACGAAGAGCACACGGAAAATCAGGAAGCATCTTCCACATCACAAACGCAACAGCCGGAGTCAACCGCCACCGAACAGCAGCAGCCCGCACATGCCGCGACGCACAGAGCGGAGGAAATGACCGACAACCTGGGGCAACGTTTAGGTGCGGTTGCCACAGATACCAATCGCTTTGTGCGCAGAGCGACTGCCCGCGTTCGTGAAGGTGCCGAGGATATATGGGCGGAAAGTCAGACGATCCGCCAGAAAAACACGCTAACAAAATAGCTTATCCCTTCACAAGCACGTAATTAGCAAACAACGCCGCCCATTTGCGGCGTTGTTTTGTGGTCTCAATAATCTTGCAAGGCTTTTTTGATTACATCAATTTTTAACCTTTAGTTATACTACCTTTTACAACACCTCGAATAAATTAGCGAAGCCGCTCTATAGGCTAAACGGCAAGCACGCAAAAAAGCCCGACTATTGGAAACTTCCAATAATCGAGCACAAAAACATGATTGCAGTAATTTAACTGTCCTTCCCTTGCTTACGAGAATTACGCCATTGCCGCAACTCTTGCCGCTTCCCTTTGGGATAACGATGCATCGCCAACATATCAACGGGAGAAAAACGACTATACGATT
>DATAYF010000782.1:0-6071 GCA_036272735.1 Ktedonobacteraceae bacterium | reverse complement strand
ATCTGCGAATGAATCTCTTCTCCCCAACCCAGACCCTCCAGAAGGACTCGCCATTCTTCCCCAGGCGTGAACGCCGGGGACTCCTGGCTCGATAGGTTGAACTTATTAATCTCAGTATAGGTTACTAAACTCGAATATCCTGAACCAATAGGGAGTTGCTAGCGAAGTTTAGCTTTTTACGTTGCGATCAATAAGTAATGCCTCTCCCGATGCGGCTTCTTCCATTGACGACTTGTAAATTGGCCCCCTTTTGCCAGGGCTCGCACAAGCTCACCTTACAGCAGAGCATGACGATGAATGAACAAAACATGTTAGAATAAAAAATGTGCTTGGCAAGAGGGAGCCGCATGGGGTGCCTCATCACCACAAATCCACAGATCGGAGAAAAGAGGGATGGCTGATATCTCTGTCGAACTGAGTGGAAAGAAGGCCATTGCCTGGTCGCTGGAGTGGCCCGGTTGGTGCCGAAGAACGACCGTATGTACACGTCTGGCGTGAAAGGAAACCAGATGTGGAGCAGGATGAAGAGGTGACTTCACGCCGATTCTCAACATTTACAACATTGAGAGCGTTTTTGGTAGGAACGCTCGAAACCTTCTCTGTTTAGCGGCACTTCCCGGCTGGCAAGACCATCTGAGACAGCAGGGCGTTTGGGCTTGTGACCAATACTCCTCCCGGCTCTGGATAGGTATGGTCACTTGGAAGACTTCCTTGCCATGTAAACGTGAAGTTTGAGAGACGCTGACCAGGCAGAATAGTTAACTTTTCCATCGTTTGGGAACGCCCATTGTTGATGGTATAGGAGAACACAATCATCCCCCCGTGTGGGCCTGAGACGACATGAAAGACGGCATTGTAGACGACCTGAATGGAAGAGCCGCATGTCCATAGCGAGGTGGTACTTGGGGTGACAGACATATCAATGCTTGTTACCCTGAAGGTTGAAGCGTTCGTCGTGACTACATTGGTTGAAGATGCTGAGTGCGAGTGAGATGGGGAAGCTGTTGCTGCATGAGCTACATGGCTACCTATGACACTCCTAAAGACTACTATGCCTACTACGAGCAAACAGACTATGATGACGAATGTTTTCCTTGTCCTGTTGTTGCTCCACATTGAGACACCTCTTTTTCAGAAACACCTGTAGACGAGAGTTGGCTGTGTTTGGCCTTCTCGTTTGATATCGTTGCACAACATGAGCTGCGACATCAAAAAACTCTCCTACTCTAGTAATGCTTGCAATTGTGGTTTCGTTCCGGTCCAACACATCATCTTCCTACAAATGAGGTTGCTAGCCCACAAAAAAACATCTCAGGCGGCTGTACATGCGGCTTGAGATGTCGTCGTATAGCTACGGGGTGCCGAAAGGGGGATTTTACACGAACTGTTTACAGGTGCTATTCTGTGCTATTTTCGTGCTCAAATCACTCTTCTGTTGTTTACTGCAACCAACAGAATACCATTCTCATTTTTCGGTTTTGCTGTCAAGTTCTGATTGCCCCTTTGTTAAAACAGTGTAAATCACAGAATTTAGTGGCTCTTGCCCAATTTGGAGGCTTACTGGTTCCTTGCTACGCTCCTACTTTGAAAGGTATTGAGAGAAACGAAACAGAGCAAGCGAGTACTAAGCCTCCAAATTGGACAAGAGCCAGAAACGACATATGCAAGTCCACTACCTACAATCCGAATGCTGCCATAGACTTACTCTGTTAACAACCAAGGGAACCACTACTAATAGCAAACGGGCCTACCTTATCAGACGACAAAATAGACCCATTGTTACACAGAACAACTAGTAAAGACTTCAAGCGGCTTCGTCACCACTTCGGTTTGTTTTGTAGCGTGCAGCTTGATCCGCTCTTCTGGACACTGAACATGGTGTTCTGACCATGGATCGTGCTAGCGTAGTGTAGATTGCTACTACTGGGGCAGGCGGCATCAGAGATCGATAGATTCACATTTGTATCGATACCTCCCTGCGCTTGCAACAGCATCTGATAACCATTGGTGCCAAGCGGCGGGACCGTCCAGGAGAGCGAGACCTTCATCACACAGTTCTTCGGGATCATGACCCAGCCGGCAAACATGCCCTTCCCTGACTCATCGCTATTGGTATTAGTCGGCTCCCCAGTCGTATTTAGGTGACCACCTGGATAGGCAAGGTTACTATTATACGTAACTGAATCACCAACAACAACAGGAGGGGTGCACACCAACGTCCCATCACCATAGACATCTGACTGACAATTGAAGTCAGTACAAAAGGTCTGCGCTTGCGCAAAACCATTGCCACTCACCAGCGTGCTATTTTGCGGCACATAGACACGCACATAGTCTCGATAGGTATCTTGGCCAAAGACACTGCCTTTTTGCTGATAATTCAGCGTCATCAGCATATTGTGGGTGGCATTGCCCTGAGCATCCACCGTAACCGTATCCTGGATTGCGGTCGTGACATATTGCGAGGCTTTGCTGCCACTATCATTGCTCTGGACCACAAAAACCCCATCATAGGCATTTGAACGATCCATGGTCACTTCTGAGCCATACTTCCCAATCAACCCCTCAAGCTGCTTGTTATCAAAGTAAATTTGAAGGTCCTTGGTCTTCGTGGCTTGCAGCATCTGATTGGCCAGCGGCAAAAGCTTGCTTACAGGCAGATGCATCCCGGTCAGCATGAGTTGTTGAGTCACACGCTGCGTAAAAAGCTTACGCGCAAGTTCAGGATCAGGTTGATGCTCAATTATTTTTTCCTTACGAATCCCAGCATTGTCTAGCTGATAATAGTGAAGCTTCGCTTCAAGGTTCTGTGCAGTGATGGTCTCGTTATACAGGGGAATCTTGATAGGGCCAGTGACCTGCAAAACCTGCTGAATCAATTGAGGTGTGAACGCAATCACACCATCGGCATTCTTTTGGAACTCAAACTCGTAACGATTTAGAATGATCTGTGCCGACGTCGGAAAGTCAGCGGACACATTTGCATCACGCATACCAAAATTAGCGAACGGCCACCAATCGCCATACAACCCAGGTGCCGCCTGACCTACAACACGGTTATTATAAAGATCCGGATTGATAGGTCCAACTCCGCCAGGCAAGCCAGAATGATCTTCTTCATAAGCACCGAGGTTCTTCATGCTCAGGGGTGCCATATGGCCACCCGTAAAGGTGAGCTCGCCGAACTGGCCGGTGAAGCCGCCTGTGGAGCGCAACTCAGCAGTGTCCATTGGCTCTAGCAAGATCGTGCGCGATCCGCCGATACCCAGCAGCCAGGCGATAGCATCTTTGTATTGCGGCGCCTGCGAGAGCACGTTGTCAACGGCCGGGAGCAGAGGCAGGATATCGGTGATCATCTTGCTCTGGCTGGCACTGATCGGCAGCCCGGCCAGTGAGATACCCTGCGCGTTCTGGCTCATGTCGTGCACTAACGGCTTGATGGATGAGAGCAGCGCCATCACTTTGTCAAAGGAGGCCTGATCTATATAAGGCTTGGAGGGATCTTTCTGGGCTTTGAGGCCTGGTCCTACAACCGGAGCGATCTCGATGGCTGTCTGCACTGCCTGTTGGGCGGCGGCGGTGCCATCGACTGCGATATGACCGATCTTGCGCAGGGACGTCATCTGGCTGGGCAGGATCGAACCGGCAATGGAGAGGGAACCATCGTGGTCCAGTTCGTCACTCAGAGCTGCAAAAGAACCATGAGCGGCGGTGATCTCGATCTGGGCTTTTTGTAGGTTCGATACATCAAAATATTTAGAATTATCACTCTTCGTCCCACCCTGAAAGATATTCTCAGCCGCCTTCAAATGATTGACGGCACCCGTGATCTGGGTGTAGAGGATGATTCCATTGATAAGTGTAAATACGCCGGTCATCGAGCTAGCCAGGATCGTGAAGAGCAGGATGAGGCTGAGTACTTTGACCGGTGTTGAGAAACCTTTATACTTGTTAAGGAGCCTGGCAAAACTATGGCTGCGTCTACGTTTCGTCTGGCTAGAGGCTCTCTGGGCATTGATCCCTGGATTGGGTATATACGGAGATGGCATACCTGGAGCACCAAGTATCGCGGGTGGATAGGGTGGCTGACCTGTGTACAACGTGTTGGTGGATGTTGGACGAAAAGGCGGTTGTGACATATTGCGATTAGGCAGCTCGGGCATAAACGCCTCCAAATTCATACGTAATATACATTTTACATACGTCTTTACATACGCTTGAAGAAACCAGCACATCTTTTTAGCAAAGTGAGACTGAACTATCTATATTACCTTAATCGCTACAATAGGGCCTTTAGTATCTCTACTAGCTAGTATGGATGACTTTTATTCACCCATTTCTCTTAGCTTGGCGAATAGTCTCGATACTTACCTAGTTCACCGTCAAGCCTTGCTCAAAGCAGACCTCTGCGGCCAACTCCAGATTCCACTGACTGGTTGCTTTCCCAAAGGCCCGCGGATTCTGGTGCAACAGCACCCGTAACACTTCACATTTCGCCTGATCAAATTGCGCTTGCACCGTTTTTGGCCGAGAAGACTCTTGCTTGAGGCTGGCTAAGCCTTTCTGCTCAAACGCATGGATTGCATTGCGTACCGTTTGGGTTACACAGCGAAGGCTTGCAGGCGATGGTTTTGGGACGTTGCTCTCTACTAGAGGCCTGAAAGATCTGACTTCGCCGCAAGGTAAAGGCATCTGAGGAGCACAATCCAGCTTCTATCCCTGCTTGTTCGTCTGGAATCAAGGCTCTGATATACATGGGGGCTTTCATGCCCTCATTCTACCAACGCTCTTATTTTACACAAGAGCTCTTTTGAATCTGCACTATTAATCTCAGTATAGGTTACTAAACTCGAATATCCTGAACCAATCGGGAGTTGCTAGCGAAGTTTAGCTTTTTACGTTGAGATCAATCAATAAGTAATGCCTCTCCCGATGCGGCTTCTTCCATTGACGACTTGTAAATTGGCCCCCTTTTGCCAGGGCTCGCACAAGCTCACCTTATAGTAGAGCATGACGATGAATGAACAAAACATGTTAGAATAAAAAATATGCTTGGCAAGAGAAAGCCGCATGTGGTGTCTCATCACCACAAATCCACAGATCGGAGAAAAGAAGGATGGCTGATATCTCTGTCGAACTGAGTGGAAAGAAGGCCATTGCCTGGTCGCTGGAGTGGCCCGGTTGGTGCCGGATTCGCGCGAGCGAGGCGGCGGCGGTGCAGGCGTTGATCGAGACTGAGGAGCGCTATCGGCTGATCGTGCAGCGGGCAGGGCTCTCTTTTGCCCCTGGCGATCTCGTGGTTGTTGAACGTCTCGCAGGTGATGCCAAGACTGCGTGGGGAGTACCTTCGGTTCTGGCTCCAGCCGAAACGCGACCAATCGATGCGGTAACCGCGCAACGCAATGTGGCACTGTTGCGCGCGTCGTGGGACATACTGGAAGAGGTCGTCGCGACCTCACCAGCAGAACTGCGCAAAGGTCCACGTGGTGGAGGTCGCGACCGAGACGAGATCCGGCGCCACGTCATCGAAGCCGAACGGACGTATGCACGCAAGATTGGGGTGCGCCACAAACCGTTCGACGTGAACGACAAGAACGCGCTCAAAGCCATGCGAGAGGAGATCGCTGACGTGCTGAGCAAGCCCTCGAACGGCGATCCCCTGGTTGCTGGGGGATGGAACGCCAGCTACATGGTCCGGCGCATGGCGTGGCATGTAGTCGATCACATCTGGGAGATAGAAGATCGTCGAAGCTGATCGCGTGAGCGGATAAGGCAAGCGTCTTCGCATCCGATTTTTGGCAGGACCACAGAACGACCGTATGTACACGTACACGTCTGGCGTGAAAGGAAACCAGATGTGGAGCAGGATGAAGAGGTGACTTCACGCCGATTCCCAACATTCACGTCAATTTCCCACCCTTCATACTTATGAAGATGAGAGAAGCTCTGCCTTTGCTCCAAGCTCTCCTCACATGCTTGGTGCTTCGCCGCATCGTCGGTGCCCAGGTTACATGACCACTTCCACGTTTCTGCCAGCCAGGAGGGCGGAGCAAGCGATGCCGCCCTTGACC
>DATAYF010000781.1:0-5268 GCA_036272735.1 Ktedonobacteraceae bacterium | reverse complement strand
TGCGGCTTTGTATTCCAGTTGGGACACGAACTCAGACCAGCCCACATCACTAATCGCTTTACTCAACGTGTCGTTCTTGACCATGTTCTTGACTGCCAACGACTCAACACATACGACTTGGTTCTCGTGTATGAGCCTGGTCGAAAGTTTGTGCAGGAAGTCACGGCGCCTGTCAGCGATATGGGCATGGATACGAGCCACTTTGAGACACGCCTTCTTGCGGTTCTTGGACCCCTTTTTTCTTCTTGGCATGCCGACGCCCAGCCTTGGCAAGTTTCTTCTCATCCTTCTGAAAGAACTTGGGGTTGCCCACCACTTCGCCATCGGAGAGCACCACGAAGGACTTGAGACCAAGGTCAGCACCAATCATGGTGTCTGTTTGGGGCAAGTGCGCAAGGTCTTCTTCCACCAGGATGCTGATGAAGTAACGATCAGCACAATCTTTGGTGACCGTGCAACTTGTGGGAAGAGCGTCTTCTGGCAGGGGACGGGACCACACAATGCTGAGGGGTCCGCTCATCTTCGCAAGGGTGAGTTGTCCATCCTTCCAGGTGAAAGCATTGGAGGTATAGGTTGCGGATTGCTTGTTCCGTTTTTTGTGGAAGGTCGGGTACCTGGCTCGTCCATCAAAGAAATTCAGAAACGCTTTATCCAGATGACGAAGAGCTTGTTGCAAGGGAACCGAGGAGACTTCATTGAGCCACATCGTTTCATCTTGTTTCTTCAACGCTGTCAACATCGTGCTCAAGTCCTTGTAGTAGAGGCGTTGTTGTTCGTGGTAATAGGCATCCGTTTTTTGCGCAATGCCCAATTGTAGACGTATCGACAACACCCAAAGGTGCGAGCAAGGATAGGTTGTTGTTCTGGTGTGGGATACACACGATACTTAAAAGCGCGTTTCTGGTTCATGCTTTACATGCTAGCAGAAACGGTGTAAAAAGTCAACCATATACCCAACCCATCGCGCCCCAAAAGGAACGGCGCTCTCATCCCCTGGTTAAAACACAGGGGTTTTCCCGCGCTCGGTTCTATAAGATCATTACGAACAACCTGGCCTGACAAGAGCTATACTGACCCATACGGCATAACGCAACCCATCGGTATGAAACTTTCCACAGAACTGTGGCGTAACTAGCGAGAAGACGTAAGTTTTGGTCCTGTTGGTATTATAGAGAGGCGAAGGTAGCGTGTATGGTGGTACGGCAGCCCGCTTTCACCCGGAGCAAGAAAAATCCATTTCAGATAAAAGATATACAGGTATTTGATGACGAGACCCTGCAACGGATAGCAGAACACGAAACGTTTGGGCTACAACCACAACAATTAGCTTATAGTCTACAACAAGGTCCCACAGCACTACTTGAACGCATTACAAACCTCTTGTCAGGCGAGCGACGCACACAGTTCCTTGAACACCTACAGCAGCCACTATCCACAACAGAGGTCGAGCAAGCGCAACAACGCGTCCTCAACGCGCTATTCTGGGAATTAACCTACTGGAAAACTCCCGAACTGTACGAGGAATTGACAAGCGGGGAAAGGCTGCATCCAGGCATTTTCCGCGACCTGGAAAGTGACCTGCGCTACCGTGTCATTCTCGATGTTGGAGCCGGGAGCGGACGCGCCTCGTTTGCCTGCTTGCGCCACGGGGCCAGGCTGGTATATGCTATCGAACCATCGCCCGGACTGCGCCGTATCCTCAGCCACAAGCTCAATCATCAACCCGTACCGGGCCATTTGATTGTGCGCGAGGGACGCTTCGATAGCGTTCCACTGGCAGACAACAGTGTCGACATTGCCCTTTCTTGTTCGGCGTTTACAGCACAAACAGAGCAGGGCGGCGAGCCAGGGTTGCAAGAACTCCAACGCGTGACGCGCCCAGGTGGCAAAATCATCCTGATCTGGCCGCGCGGCGAAGATCGCGACTGGTTAACTGCTCGTGGTTTTCACTATGTAACGCTGCCGATGCGCCAACCTATGCGCATTCGTTTTCGTTCGTTGCACAGCGCCCTACATTGTATTCGTCATTTCTACCCTCGTAATCAAGCAGTGCTGCGCTATGTACTCACCAGAAAAACACCGGAAATTCCCTTCCCGTTAGTAGGTATGCACCCACCCACGGATTACTGTTGGCTTGAAGTACGCAAAGCATGACATGAAAGGAACGAGCAATGACTACTGAAACCCGTGTCAATCATCGAACGCCCTGGATAGAAACCCCACCAAGGGCACCAGCACTACGCCATGCGACAGCGAAGGCTATCGAGCGCATGCCCTGGCTGGATAAGGTCTCCAAACCTGTAGAACAATGGGTCAGCCAATTTTATGGACAGCCGGGAGAAGATCGCTACAAGATCAAAGACGCACTCAACGGCGTATGGCTGGGCCACGTCCTGCATCCAGCCCTGGTCGATATTCCTCTGGGAGCATGGAGCGCCACAACGATGTTCGACCTGGCGTGGTTAGGCAATCCAAGCGAAGCCAACGCAAAGGGGGCAGATGCCACGCTATGGCTTGGTCTGGTAGGGGCAATAGGGTCAGCGGTCACGGGACTAACAAACTGGGTGGACACTGATGGCCCAGAGAAGCGTACCGGTATGCTCCATGGTCTGCTAAACGGTGGCATTACCGTGCTCAATCTGGCCTCGGCGCTCCTGCGCGCCAGCGGGCAAAGACGAAGCGCAATCACCCTATCCACCACCGCGTTCGCGGTCTCGCTCTACTCGGCATACCTAGGCGGCGATCTTAGTTACGCCTCAGGTGTGAATGTGAACCACGTCGCCTGGTACGGTGGCCCGGACGATTTTGTCGCGGTTATGGATGTAGCGGACCTGCCAGAGGGGAAACCGAAACGCGTCGATGCCGCGGGCATTCCCGCTGTGCTGGTCAAGGACGGCGGAAACATTCAGGCCATAGCCGCCATCTGTTCGCATATGGGCGGCCCACTGGACGAGGGCAGCTACGCAGATGGCGTCATTCATTGTCCCTGGCATAACTCCGGCTTCTTTATGTGCGATGGCAGCATAGCAAATAGTCCGGCAGTGTATGCGCAACCCACCTTCGAGGTCAGAACGCGCAATGGCAAAATCGAATTAAGACGACTTGAACATGCATAAATAGTTGTAAGTACACGAAGAAAACGAGCGGGTATTGGCTTGCTGTAGACAACCCAATACCCGCTCGTTTTCTTACAAGAACAAGATGGTAAATGAGCCTGAATAGCCCTCTCTTCATGCATTCAGCACAACATCCTCTACAGAATAGAAGAATGCTTTATAGTAGCACTGAAAAATAAGAAAATTCTTATTTTTTGTTTTCTTGGCTTAACGTATGATTATAAACATATATAGTCGAGTTATTTTAGTGTAAATTTCCATTGTAATTATGACGATTAAAGGATAAGCTAGTAACTAGAGATACGACTCATAGGTAAATTTGTATAAACTGTCCACGCGGGTAGATAAAAAGAGGAGGTAGTTTGTGCAGACTCAACGGTTTGCAGAGTGGTCCGCTCCCGATATGTCGATGTCAGACGCGATTTTAGCCAAGATGACCCTGGAGGGCGATCAGAGAGCGTTTGAAGTATTAGTGCGGAGATATAGTACGACATTGTTCAACTTTATTTACCGCTTCCTGGGAGACTATGATCAAGCTTGCGATATCCTCCAACAAGTATCGTTACGTTTCTATACTGCCTTACCAAAATTAGGCACTGGAGAGCCGTTCAAACCCTGGCTGTTTCGTGTAGCGCGAAATTGTTGTGTGGACGAGTTACGACGTAGACGTAGATATGCCATTCATTTCTCCCAGTTGGAAGCAGAAAATAGCGAAGGAGATGTGCTATGTCTAGGAGACATGCCCGATCCGGGTATGCTGCCTGATGAATTGATGGAGTGTAAAGACTTGCAGAACCTTTTGCAAGAAACAATTCAATCCTTGCCACCAAAGTTTCGCGCAGTGGTCTTGCTCCGCTACATATCACAACTCAGCTTCGCCGAAATTGGCAAAATGCTAGACATGCCAGAGGCCACCGCCAAGACCTACTTTCATCGTGCGAAGGTCTTATTGCGTAAGATGCTCAGTGCTCAGATGCACCTGCTTTCGGCATAGCAGTAGCAGCGTTGCGCCAGACACGAAGTTGAGGAAGCTGCGCGAACACAACGCCAGCGATAATCAGCAACCCGCCGAAGAGAGTACCTGCTGTGAGGGTTTCATGCAAGAGCAGAAACCCTCCAGCCGCTCCCACGCACGGTACCAGGTAAAGAAACAGGCTTACCTGCGTCCCAGGTAGGCGTGCAACTGCGTAATTCCACAGAATGAAAGCCAGTATCGTGCTACAGAGTACCAGAAAGAGTAACGCGCCCCATCTTGCCACGCCAAGGCTTTGCAAGTGCATGATCACCGCCGAATGATATCCGGCAAAAAGCGGAATAGTTCCATAAATAGTGGTAATACTCGTGCTCGCCAGGCTCCCATACTTTTGACTGAGCGGGCGAACTGCGAGCGTATAGATGCCCCACATCATGGCAGCAAGGAGGGTGAGACCAGCGCCAATGTACGTGGAGATAGACGTGGATGCCGTTAAACCAAAGGATTGCCAGCCAATCAGGACGCCTATTCCTACGGTGGAGACAGCAAAGCCCAGAAATACAATCCAATGCGCACGTTCGTGGAATATGAGTAGCGAGAAGAGCGCAATCCAGATCGATTCGGTGGCGAGAATAAAGCTCGCCGTGCTGGCAGGAATGTGTTGAATACCATACGCCACGCACAAATTATAGCCAAGGATATTCGCCAACCCACACAGCAGTGCACGCAGCATAGCACGACGATTCCAGCGCCCTTTTCTCAACGTGAAAAGGGTAGGGACAAAAAAGAGCAAGGACAGAATATATCGTACCACCACCAGTTGTAGCGGCGTGAATACTTGAAGGAGATAGCGCGTCGCTACCGGAGCCAGTCCCCAGCACACGACAGCAAAGAGGATAGAGCCAACATTAAGCAACTCGGCAGAACCGTTTCGACGTACCATATCAGTTTTTTCTTCCTTGATACTATTCTCAAAGCGCATGCACTACTGTACTACCATAATAAATAACCAGGGCAATTGGCGTCAAGAAAATTTAGCAGGTGGACAGTGGTTATGCATTCTGCAACAATTTTTGCTATGATATAAGCAAGTTGAACCAGGATGAGGGGAATACGAACTCTATGTCTTATGAATCCAAAGCGGGTTATGATACCACCACACCCAGAAAAAAAGTGAAC
>DATAYF010000780.1:0-9076 GCA_036272735.1 Ktedonobacteraceae bacterium | reverse complement strand
ACTGCTTCAGCCACCTGCCACCCGTTTTTCCGTTCTGCCGGGCTCATCAATCCCTGTATATAGGCCAGCGCTCGAAGGTTCGGCTCTTGTCGTACAAAAGCATGCTTGATCCGTTGACCAAGCTCATTGAATGCTGTGGCCCACATATGCTTTCAGGCGATGGAGATGCATTGGCTGGAGAGAAAAGAAAAGGCATGGATGGTTCTCTTTCTCTGCTCATTTGCTATCGGCATCGGCAAAGGATGTGCGTCTGCCTGGAACCGGGGCGGACTCGGTTCCAGACAGACGCACATCCTTTATTCATGGCGTAAGACGTCAAGAGGGCGTATGTATACCATGCGCCAGGAAGCTAGCAAGGAGGTGACCGTCACCAGCAGGATCGCGCCCACGACCAGACTGGTGAGCAGCCATCCATTGGGGTCAAAGGTTAGTGCGACCGTTGCGCCAGCGTGAGTGAACTCACTGGCAGTTGCGCGTAAGAAGATATTGCCGAGCAGATTAGCGAGCAAGCTTACCAGTACGACGGCCAGGATCGCACTGGTGCCTCCAATGATGCCGTACTCAAGCAGAATTTCTCCTCGGATCATCTGCTGAGTATACCCAAGCGCTTTCAAGATCCCTAGTTCCTGGCGGCGCTCGAACAGGTCCAGCACGACCGTATTTGCCATGATGATCATGCCAGCCAGGAGCACAAAGCCGACAATGATGGTGAAAACCCACACAATACTGGAGAGTCCCTGGAGGTAACTGTCAATGCCGCTGGCCGGCGTTGGCACAAAGGCCACGCCGGGCAGAGCGTTCTCAAGTGCTGTTTCTGCCTGCGCTACTTGCGTGGGGTCAACTTTCAGGTAGAAAACCATTTGTGCTGTTGCCGGGGCCAGTGCCGTGACGATGTTCTGCGACGCCAAAATGGGTGAAACATGCGTGAGCGAGATACCTCCCGTGGTATATTCTCCGATAACCACTAAAGTAGTACTGGTTCCGCTCTCTGAGCTCGCAACCGTCAGGGTATTCCCAATGGTGAGTGAGAACGCGTGGGCCAGGGTCGAAGAGGAGGGAATGAGCACGTGATTGGTTCCGGCGTCGCTCGCTTGCAAATTTCGTCCAGCTACAATATGGAAGAAGCCTGGATCAGGCACCTGCTGATTGGCGAGATCATAGCCCTCAACGCCATCAAAGGTGTGAAGCGCCTGGGTGGTAAGGCGCTCAGATTGCCCGTTTTTCTCCACAGGCGGCAGAAGACTTTGCCAGGGCTGGCCATTGATTGCCACCAGGGACGTGGCTGAGATCGTTGTTGAGGAAGAGGCCAACAGACCTGGGAGCCTGGTCAGTTGCGCTTGCATTGCCTGTGCCTGGTTTCGTGGAAGCTTCACCACCACATTAGAGGAAAGCGTTTGATTCATGGTGGTGGCAAGCTGGCTTTGCAGGTCTTGCCCAATCACCTGAATACTGCCAATCGCAAAGACCCCGACAAACAGGATCAGGACCAGCATAGTGGTGCGCATTGGCCTTCTTCCGAAATTGCGGAAAGCCATCCGGGTGTTGCTTTTCCAGGCATGCGGTAGCAATTTTGTGGCCAGTGCGAGGAGCAAGAGCGCCAGCGCCATACCTCCTCCGACCGGAAAGAACGTGGACAGGATTGCCGCCAGAATCATGCCAGCGAGCACTCCCACCAGGTACTTCATGCTATAATGCTCCGGGATGGAAAACGTACTGACTCCCCAGATGAGCGGACGAATACAGCAGCTCAAGAGCGCGAGGAAAGCAACCGCCCCACAGACGCTTGCACAGGCCAGCAGCAGATTCCGCAAAATGACGCCTGCCAGCAGGCAAAACAAGAAGATGATGAGGCCATAGAGGGTAAACGCCAGGATGCGGCCGCTGGCAGAGCCACTGCCTGAGCGTTGACGCATGACCTCAATTGGGCGGATAGATGCAGATTGGACAATCGGTGCAAGCCCAAAGCAGAGAGCCGTGAATGTACCCAGTGCGAGGCCGCCGCCCAGCATCCAGGGATCAGGCTGAAAGGGCACCAGGAGCAAGGTGGTCACCACCCCATAACTGATGGCCAGCGCGACGCCTGTTCCCAGTATCCCGCCGAGAAAACCCAGCACGCCCGTTTCTATGCCAAAGAGCAGTGCGAGACTGCTCCGGCTGTAACCCGCTGTCTTGAGCATCACAATCTCTAGCGTGCGCCGGGCTAGAAGCACGCGCAGCGTATTCATAATCCCCAGGCCAGCGATGAGCAGGACGAGCAGACCCGCCAGTTCTTGCAGTTGCATTGTCTGGTCGTTAGAAGCCTGGAGATGCTGTTGCCCCTCAGTGACGGTCTGGAAAGAGGCAGGGGGTAAATGCCCCTGCTGAACTTGCTGTTGGAGCGCGCGCAGTGCCTGATCTGTGTGAGCCTGATCTTGTGTGGTGATATCGATGCTGTCGTAGGTCATGGGCAGCGCCGGATTAGCAGCCTGGTATGTGGCAAACGAAACCAGCACAAACGTATTGCCTGCTGGATACATGCCGGTATTAGCAACCACGCCGGCCAAGCGTACATGAAGCGTACGCCCCACCGCGCTCTGCTGTGGCGATTGGATCTGGAGGGGAAAGGTATCGCCGAGGTGCATGTGGTAGTGCGCCAGAAAGGTCTGCGTGACTACTACCTGATTTCCGGTGAGCAGCGTTTTCAGTGCACCGGATGCGGGTGAAACAAATGTGGGCGCGGTCACCAGGGGAAAATGCTCTTGATCGACGATCTGTACCAGGAGTCCATTCGCGGGTTCTGGCAGAACACCGATTGCGCCCAATGCCAGGTCAACTGGGGTATAGTTCTGAATTGTCTGCTCGCGTTTGAGTTGCTCGAAGACCGCGAGGTTGCTCTGTGTGATGGGAGAATTGCGATCTGCGACTTGCACGGAGATATCGCCCCCATTGGCCGTGCGGTCATTGCTCACGTAGGCATTTGTCGCCATCACCCCAATCAACTGAATAGCCACAACCGCCATCACCCCAATGGCAATACAGATGAGTGCCAGCCATGTGGAACCGCCGCCGCGCCGCAAAGAACGCAGAGGATAGGTTACAAAAAGAGATGCTTTCATCGCGCGGTCTCTCCGTTCTGTTCGTGTATTCCCGCGATCGCGCCATCGACAATCTGCACAACGCGGTCGGCATGTGTGGCAACGACCGGATCATGCGTGGCGAGAAGAAAGGTTTTTCCTGTTTGCGCTCGCAGGTCTGCGATCAGCTTGAGAAGCTTCTGACTGTTCTGCCCATCCAGGTTTCCCGTCGGCTCATCAGCAATGACCAGAGCTGGATCAGCCGCCAGCGCTCGCGCGATCGCCACGCGTTGTTGCTCGCCCCCGGAAAGCTGGGCGGGCCGATGCAAGAGACGGTGCGAGAGTCCGACAAGAGCCAGCAGTTCCCTGGCACGGGTCGAGGGCGGGCCGGGATGCTTGCCCACATACAGGGGGATCTCGACATTTTCTTGCGCGCTCAACGTCGCGATCAGGTTATAGGCTTGAAAAACCATCCCGATCTTGCGATTGCGCACAGTGGCTAACTTCCCCTCGCTCATCCGCGTTATATCGATGCCATCCAGCACGATCTGTCCACTCGTCGGGCTGTCAAGGCCGGCGAGAATGCCGAGCAAGGTACTTTTGCCTGAGCCAGATGGCCCAACCAGAGCCAGCATTTCTCCGCGTCTCACGTCAAAAGAGATGCCTTTTAGAATGTCCATCTGTTCGCGTCCCAAAGGGAGACGCTTCGTAATGCTGAGTACCTCCATCACCTGAGGGGTTTTCTGCTGTGGCGAAGCGAGAGCATCTCCTTCTTCTTGTGTGTGCATAGCTTCCTGTTCCTCTCCATACTGTGTGTGCTGACAGGAGTCTTTCCTGTGTCTTTCCATTTTTCTAGCTTGGTACTGCTCCCCGAGTTTATTTACCCGGCAATGTATTGGTCCCAACGGAACCATCGTTGGACGGGGTTGAGGAGGAGTGTACTGGTGTTTTCTGACAAGGCGCTGGCAAAGGGCGTTTGTTCGAGCTTCGAGGGCGAGATTGCCTCTCGGTTCGCTGCACCTTTCGGTAATCATCCAGAGAGCCAGGCAGTGCTCGTTCGGCCTCGTCCTCCAGGCGGCGGCTCTGATGATGCCAGACGATGAACCAGGCAAGACTGACGAGTCCCGCTCCTACGGTGGTAGCGATCCCAATGGGTCCACTGAACTGCTGCATGACATTTCCCAAGAAGTAACCTGAGAGTCCCACAAGGCTGGCCCATACCACGGCACCGCTCGCGTTGAAGAGCAAAAAGGTGGGCCAGTTCATGCGGTTCGTTCCCGCCAGGAAGGCCGCCCAGGCGCGCAGAACGGCCACAAAGCGCCCGAAGAAGACAACTTTGCTGCCATGCTTGAGAAACAAGTAATGGCCCAGCTTGAGCTTGCGCTCATCAAGGCGGATGTAATGCCCATAGCGACGGAGTAAGCGATAACCAGCCGTGCGTCCGATCCAGAACCCCAGGTTATCGCCCAGGATAGCACCGCTGGCTGCTGCAGTAATGACCCAGGGAATGGCTAGTTGATGCGTCATTCCGGCGGCAATGGCAGCAATGAGCAGCATTGTTTCGCCCGGAAAGGGGATGCCAGTGCTCTCAATAGTGACAAAGAGCAAGACTGCCCCATAGCCATAGGTGGCGAGAAGCTGCGTGAGTTGTATTCCATTCATCGAAAACCTCTTTCTGTTGACTGATCCTCACTGCTCGTCGATGCGTTCGGGAGAGAGCATACCTGTTTCTCCTGACACCGTGCTGACATCGCTGTCTTATTCTTGTCAGCACGGTGTCAGGTTTTTGAGGGATAATAGAGGAGAGCAGAAAGGAAAGGGAACCCAACGATGCGCATTCTCCTGGTTGAAGATCATCGGCGTTTGAATCATGAACTTCAGATGAGCTTAGTTGACGAAGGCTACGCCGTTGATCCAGCGTATGATGGCGTGGAGGGGCAGGCATTGGCCGAGTCTACTTCCTACGATGTGCTCATTCTCGATATTTTGCTGCCAGGGAAAGATGGACTGGAGGTGTGTCGAGATCTTCGACGCCAACACT
This sequence comes from Ktedonobacteraceae bacterium, assembly GCA_036272735.1. Classification (GTDB taxonomy): domain Bacteria; phylum Chloroflexota; class Ktedonobacteria; order Ktedonobacterales; family Ktedonobacteraceae; genus DATAYF01. The sequence continues at coordinate 3,982 of DATAYF010000780.1, read as the reverse complement.
TCAATACGCCGATTCTCCTCTTAACCGCGCGCGATACGGTGGCCGATCGTGTGCGTGGTTTGGATAGTGGTGCTGATGATTACCTGGTCAAGCCTTTTGCTCTGAGCGAACTGCTCGCTCGTCTCCGGGCCTTATTGCGCCGCAATGGCGCGGAGAAAAGCGCCGTCCTGCGCGCGGGTGATCTGAGTGTCGATCCTGCAACCCATGCGGTTGAGCGGGCGGGGCAACGCATCGAACTCACTCCCCGGCTCTTTGCCCTACTCGACTATTTGATGCGCCATCCCAACCAGGTACTGACCCGCGAGATGATTGCGAACCATATCTGGAACTATGAGTTCACCGGGACCTTGAATGCCGTTGAGGTCTGCATGCGCCGTCTCCGCTGCCAGGTCGATGAAGCGTTTCCCATCAAATTGCTAGAGACGGTGCGCGGTGTAGGCTATCGCTTGCATCCACCAGAGTGAAGAGAAAGAGAGGAGACAAGCAATGCGTACCCGTCATGGGAAACAACCAGAGCGTAACGATCAAACGCTCTGGCAAAAAATGGGCTTCCATCTGAGCAGTATACGTATCCGACTGACGCTCTGGTACGTCGTGACAACCACAGCTGTGCTCTTGCTTTTTGGGGGATTATTGTATAGCACCATCGCCAAGATGTTGCCATCGTCTGCTCCTAATGACCTCCTGCAGATCGCACGACAAATCTTCTTGCTGGGTCTGACGATCCTGCTGTTCATTACCGCCGGCGGCTATTGGCTGGCGAGCTGGGCCATGCATCCCGTCCGTCTGATTACTCGCACGGCCCAGGAGATTGGTCGGACGGATCTGAGTCGGCGCTTCCACCTCACCAGCCACGACGAATTGGGCGAGCTGGCGGGCACCTTCGACGAAATGCTCGATCGCTTAGAAGCCGTCTTGAGCCGCCAACGCCAGTTTACCGCCGATGCCAGCCATGAGTTACGGACGCCACTCAGTATTCTCACACTTGTGACAAACCGGGCCTTGTCTCAGGGGAGCAAGCCAACGACGTATAAACAGGCGCTCGACACAATCGCAGCGCTTCGGCAGGAGTTCTCCTTTATTCAGGCCGAGACAGACCACATGACCCGTCTGGTCAACGACCTGTTGCTGCTCGCGCGAGCCGACAGCGAGCAAACCATCCTCACTCCGGCCTCGGTGGATATGAGTGAAGTAACCCTTGAGGTGGTGGAACGATTTGCGACCCTGGCTCACCAACGAGGGATAGAGCTGAGTTTTGGGGAACTTCCCGAACTGTGCGTGCGTGGAGATCGTCTGCTTCTGACCTTGATGGTGACCAATCTGATTGACAACGCGCTCAAATATACCGCTGGGATCGGTAACCGTGTCCTTGTCGAAGGGAGCACTGCGAGGCGAAGAGAAAAAGAGTGGGGTCGGATATGGATAAAGGACAATGGGCCAGGAATTGCCGAAGAGCATCAGAGCCATCTCTTTGAGCGCTTTTATCGTGTGGATGCGGCACGTTCACATGCATCTCTCCAAGGGGAGGAAGAAGACACCCAGAAAGAAACAGCGAGTGGAAGTGGACTGGGTCTGGCAATTGTGCAGTGGGTGGCGCACGTTCATCAGGGCGAAATTCGTCTCCACAGCACCGTGGGACACGGCTCCTGCTTCGAAATCTGGTTGCCACTGGTGAACGGTTCCGACCCTGACGAGAGCAGAAGAAAAGATACTCTTCATCTACAACTGTAGGATTAAACAGAAAGTATGATGAGCTAGTCAATTTCGCTCAGTGGTTCAGCATAAAAGGTTTGTTCACGCTCATAAATTACCATACCAGGCCCACCACCCTTCATGTGTCGCACATGACGTTGCAAGGTATAGTCCACGGGTGCAGAGGTACTACCACGCGCCTCGCTATAGTAAGCAGCCAGGCTGGCAACACGCTCAATCATGGGTGGGGAAACCTGACGGCCTGCCACCTTAATCACCACGTGAGCGCCCGCGACACCACGCGCGTGCAGCCAGATATCGTTGGCCGTGGCCTGGTGGAAGGTTAGCTCTTCATTCTGCCGACTATTTTTACCAATCAGCACGGTAAAGCCTTCGGAGGTCTGCACGGCAAGAGGTGTTCCACCACTAGCATGTGCTGACTTCCCTTTCGCTTGCTTGCCACTTTTGCCTTTTTTGGCCGCTTTTAGTGCCTTCTTATCCTGCAACGCCTTGCCACGAATATACCCGGCGGCCTGTACCTCAGCCTTCACAAGGCCAACCTCGGTAGGATTTTCGGCCAGCATGAGATCGGTCAATAGTTGTTCGACCGTTGCCAACTCGACGCTATTCTGCTCGATCTGTGCAGGAACAAGTTCTACGGCGCGGCGCAATTTGTGGTATTTCCGAAAAAGACGATTGGCATTGACCACAGCATCAAAACGTGGGTCAAGCGGTACGTTGACCAGCGGCACGTTCCCATCTCCGGTATCTTCAAAAACGTTGGGCAGTTCAATATGGGTCGGACCCTGCGCTACCTCGGTCTGATGCGCCAACAATAGCTCTCCCTGCAACCGATAAAGCGCCGCCTCTTCGGCGGTCTGCATCTCTTGCTGCAAAAGCTCAGCTTTACGCCGACAACGATCACGCTGCGTCTGTAAAAGCTTGCGCATGGGAGCGCGTACACTCTCCATGGCATCATGCCATTCCACACGCGCGTAGTACTCGTCGAGCACTTGATTGATAGAGGAAGACTCACGTACACGCACAGCAGGGTCCACAACGTATTGTTCAAGCATGTAGGGGGCGAAGGCCAGCAACGCCTTGGTGGACTGAGTCTCGCCCTCACTCTGATCTAGTAGCACGCGTTCAACGATGCGCGGTTGCCAGGCATGAGTATCATAAGCTGCCGTCACATCGCGTACATTCCAGGCTAATTCTTCCCAGACTCCATCATCGACCTGCTCAAGCAGCGTCTCGGTATTTTCAGTGGTGCGATAGACCATCTCACGAGCCAACAAAGGGCTACAACCGAGCAGGTGTCTGGTGAGCAATTGCCACAATTTCGCTGGTTCAGGAGGACGCTTGCGTTTCTTCTCCGACACCGGCTCCCCGGCGGGCAGCTCTGCGGCAACCATCGACAATTGAGCTGCCGTAACCTCTGTTGGATCCAGGCGAGGAATGGTACGGCCAGCAACCATTCGTTGTTGTGGCGGTGGCGGGACGTAGGGAACGCCAGCGGCAATCGTCCGGTAGCGGTTCACATCAGATCCAACACGACGCAGACTGCCAAGAATGACCCCAGCCTCGTCACACAGGATAATGTTGCTCACGCGACCCATAATTTCGATAATCAGGCGAAAACGTGTGCGCTCATCACTATCGGGATTGCGGCGGTATCCGGCAACGATTTCGAGCACGCGTTCCCAACGGGGCTGTACGATAGACTCGACACGTGCGCCTTCCAGATGTTTGCGCAATAGCATCACAAAAGCTGGAGGTTCGGTCGCAATCTTTGGCGGTTTCATAGCCGTCAAATGCACCCGCGCCAACTGCGGATGAGCCGACAGGTAAAGCCAGCGATTCGGTTTCCCTGGAACCTGCGCTGAGGGAGCATAGCATTGTATAGCCAGGGCATGCTCAGTGGGTTGAATAATAGTATCGATACGCGCGCCGATGAGGAGTGTACGCCACTCGTCGGCGACGGCAGCCATGGTGATAGCGTCTACGTGCATATGACCTTCCGATCTATCGACCGCTCACTGTTTTCAGTGTATAGCCCGCGAAATTTGGTGTTCCCTATCTTACCACTATCGCCAGGATTGTTCTAGAGAGGATAGGTACGAGTGCACGAGGCAACGTCGTACAATATTCACCCAGGGTGTTGTACAATAGTAACATATCACTTACTGAACAATTCGATATCTCAGGGTGCTAACGAGGGTAGCATCTTGGATCACAGGAAGCGACACCAGGAAGAAAAGTATGCAGCTTGAGACCACACAAACGCCTC
>DATAYF010000779.1:0-9152 GCA_036272735.1 Ktedonobacteraceae bacterium | reverse complement strand
AGATGAGGACACCTGCTGCCCGGTTTCTGGTGGGTCCAGCACAAAACGCAAGCCGGTATCGTTGCGCTTGTTCTCGATGCTCGAGAGACCCCGACCCTTGCTCTTGAACCGGACGCGTTTGGCGTGTCCCAAACAGACACGATTGAGGGCATGATAGGCGCGACTTGCCAGCGTCTGGGCCAGGACTGCATCCAGATGGTCGGCGAGCCAGGAGACGCGCGCCGTTCTGGCGTAGGTATGCAGCGCATACTCCGAGAAGCCATACCGTACTCGCAAGGCCGAAAAGGCAGCGTGTCGTTCCCGCTGCTGTGTGCGGGGAATGGCGCTGGCAACGGACCAGGCGGGATCGGCCCGCATCTGTCGCAAACGCTTCTGTCCTTCAGACAGCACGGCATTATAGAACTGGCGACCTGCGCGCCATTTGGGCGCGCAGGCGCCTGGCCTGGCCTGCCTCGACCTCCAGGGACAGTTCAAGCAGGAACGTGGGCGTCCTCCTGCTCCGCCTGGTCGGCGTCGCGGACGTTGGCGTGGCGCGTTGCTTCCTGGACCGCGTGGGTGCCATGCATCTGCCTTCCTGTCAATAGAATACGTGTTCTAATGTTAGCAGACGCAGGAACCTTTGTCAAGCGTTTCACGCTTTCTCAGGCAGGAAAGCCCCTCCTCCTCTGCCCCCCAGAAGGAACGGGCACTGCATCCCCGGCATGAATGCTCGTGGCTTTCTTGCCCGTCTATTGTAAGCCAGAGAATAGGGGGGAATATTCAGCACATGCCCAAAAAGCATTAATACATAAATATGCGTGTATGGGCTGCCAGCCCATACACGCATATTTATGTATTAATGCTTTAGTTAATACAGAAGCTCGCTACTTTGTCGCTAGCGCATATTTCGCAGCACAGTGGCGCACGGCTTCAACGACCAGTCTGTGCTCGGCCTGCTTGACGCGTTCGTGCAGCGTCTCCTCATCGTCGCCTGCTTGAATAGGCACTTCGGCCTGGCAAACGACCGGCCCGGCATCCACTTCGGGAATGACATAGTGCACGCTGCTGCCAGTGACCTTCAGGCCAGCTTCCAGCGCTGAGCGCACGACGTGCAGGCCCCGGAACACTGGTATCGTTGTTCCATCGCTGGTGGTGTACGTATCACCTTGCCCGCTCCTGGGTAGGAGTGCCGGATGCAGGTTGATGATACGTTGCGGAAATTGCTCGATAAAGGTGGCGGAGAGAATGCGCATCCAGCCCGCCAGCACAATAATATCAGCTTCGAACAGTTTGAGCATTTCGGCCAGCTTCCTTTCAGCCTGGCCCCGATCTTTCCAGGGCAAAAAGAGCGTGGGTACCTTCTGCTTGAGTGCGCGTTGTAGCCCAACCGCGTTGGCCTTATTGCTCACCACCAACGCAATCTCGACGCCTGGTAGCTGCTTGCTCTCAATAGCGTCGATCAGCGCTTGCAAATTGCTACCACTTCCTGAGACCAGCACGGCTACGCGCAGGTTCCTGGTCGTTCCCGATTGCTCCTCTGCCACTGAAGATCGGTCGTCGCTCATCCTTGCTGCACCTCTGCGTCGGCTTTCGCCAGATCAGCAACCAACTTCTGTTTGTAGGCGGCAATGCGCTGGCCTAACTGCCCATCCGAGAGCGCCAGGATCTTCGCGGCCAGCAGGGCTGCACCTTCCGGCTCGATGATTGTTGGCGAGGCGATCCCTGAAGGCAGGCGTAGCGAAGAGAAGATATCCGCTCCTCCGAAACGATCACTATACGGTGGGCAAGCGATGACAGGAAAACGGGTATTGGCGTCAATCACCGCCGAAAGCGCGTTGGAGCGTCCTGCGATAGTGACGTATACCAGCGGCTCACTTTGCTGCTCGTACTCTCCAAGGATCTCTAGTAGGCGCGTCGTCGCTTTATGCGCCGAACAGACACGCATTTGTGAGCTAATCTCAAGTGCTTGTAGCGTTTTTGTGACGCCCTGCGCCTGCGGCAGGTCGCCTTTGCTCCCCATAATAATGACAACATGTGCCATGTGCTTCTCCCTTTTTAGTTCACTCTATTTTATTTGTAGCCCACGATGAGCAATATCTTTGCGATAGTGCATACCCATGAAAGAAATGCGCGCGGCAGCCTCGTAGACGTTGGCGACGGCCTGCTGCAAGCTTTCGGCTCGTGCAACGACGCTCAGGACGCGACCTCCGGCGGTGACCAGTTGACCATCCTTCAGCGCTGTTCCCGCGTGAAAAACGTGAACGCCCGCTAGCTGGTTGGCCTCTTCAATGCCGGTGATCGGCATGCCCGTGCGGTATTTTCCAGGGTAGCCATCCGAAGCCAGTGTCAGGCTGATCGCCGCCCCTGGATACCAGAGTTCATCCTGACTTATCTGCTTGCCTTCGAGTATGTCGAGCAGATCGGCCCGCATCAGCAGCATCAAGGCCTGTGTCTCAGGATCACCAAAACGCGTGTTATGCTCGATGACTACGGGGCCACGCTCGGTCAGCATGATGTTGGAGTAGAGCACGCCGGTGAAGGTGATGCCACGCTGTTGCAATGCTTTGAGCGTGGCGGAAATAACCTGCGTGTGAATCTGTTGCTCCTGGCTTGCCTGTACGAATGGCAGCGGTGTGTAAACGCCCATGCCGCCGGTATTCAAGCCCTGATCGTGATCGAGTGCACGCTTGTGATCCTGTGTGAGCAGCAATGGTAAAAAATCCGTGCCGTTACAAATGGCCGTGGAGCCGATTTCGTCACCCTGCACGTAATCCTCGATCACCACAACGTCCCCGGCCGCGCCAAAAGTGTGCTCGATCATCATCTGTTTGAGGGCATCCTGCGCGCTAACCATATCTGGCGCGACAATGGCTCCTTTACCGGCAGCGTTCCCATCGGCTTTTACCACGACCGGTGCTCCATGCTTTTCGAGATATGCTCGTGCTGGAGCATAGTCGCTGAAGGTGCGATGCCGGGCCGTAGGTATGCCCGCCTCAGCCATCAGCTCTTTGGCAAAGGCTTTGCTGCCTTCCAGTGCTGCACCGGCTTTGTCGGGCCCGAAAATACGTAAGCCGCGTTGCCGGAACGTGCCCACAATACCGTCGATCAGCGGTACTTCAGGACCAACAATCGTGAAATCGATGGCGTTGTGCTCCGCGAAATCGGCCAGTTCATTGAGCTTGTCTACACCAGATGGAACGCACTGGGCATAGGGAGCCATCCCTGGGTTGCCAGGTGCAGCGAATATGTGTTGTACCCGTGCACTCTGAGCCAGCTTCCAGACAAGGGCATGTTCACGCGCTCCCGCGCCGATTACCAGGATATTCATCACCGTTTCCTTGTCACCGCATCGCGTGCAATAAAGTTCACCTTCTGCTCCAACGGAATGATTTCCTGGGCTGGATTGAACGGCCAGCCCCTTGTATCCATACAGCCATAGCAAAACTCCTGGTGGAGCAGCTTGATGGCCGTTGCATCATCGGTAATCGTCTGTTGTTGCACTCCAGATGCATTAATGGCTCGCTCCATGCCAGCCAGGCTTAAATACCCCAGACTATCGACGCCAATGTAGTCTGCAACCTCCTGCACGGTCTTGTTGGCGGCGGTCAGTTCGGCTTCCTGGGGAATATCGATGCCAAAATAGCATGGATTGCGCAACGGTGGCGAACTGATGCGCAGATGAATCTCCTTCACCCCGCGGTTACGTAGTGCCGAGGTCAGGCGCTTCATCGTATTGCCGCGCACAATCGAGTCATCGACGATAATCAAGCGCGCCCCTTCGATTTTCGGTTGCACGAGGTTGAATTTCAAATCGATTTCGAGCTGACGCAGGCGCTGATCTGGCTTGATAAACGTGCGGTCGCTATAACGATTCTTAATGATGGCCTGCCCGTAGGTAATGCCCGATGCAGCAGCATAGCCTAGTGCGGCGGGTATCGAAGAGTCGGGCACAGGCACGACCAGGTCGGCGGCCACGGGATGCTCCCGTGCGAGTTCGCGTCCCAGGTTCTCGCGGACTGTGTAGGTGTGGCGACCGTTGATCTGAGTGGTTGCGTCGGAGAAATACACGTATTCGAACACGCACAGCGAGCGCCGTGGCTGCTCGGCGAGGATCTCCGAGTGCAGTCCATCCTCATCGATGGTAATCAGTTCGCCCGGTTCGACTTCACGAATGTATTGTGCGCCCATCCGGTCCAGTGCACACGACTCAGACGTGACAATCCAGCTCGCGCCAATACGTCCCAGGCAGAGTGGACGCATGCCCCAGGGATCGCGTACGGCAAACAGCTTCCTCTCGGCCAGCATCACCATACTGTACGCGCCTCGTAGCAGCGGGTAGGCCGTCTTCATACGTTCACGAAACGTGTTACCCCGTGCATAGAGCAGCATGAGGGCCATAATTTCGCTATCGGTGCTGGTGATATTGGCAAGACCAGGAGGTAGCAGCGCGCTCAAGGCTGGTGCATTGGGCAAGTTTCCGTTGTGGGCCAGCGCGATGCTATCATACTCCTCGTGCTGTCCACTGACCACAAACGGACCAGCGTTTTCTACGCAACTTGAGCCAGTGGTAGAGTAGCGGACGTGACCGATGCCGCAGTACGTAGAGGGTAAGCTCGCGCCAGAGTCTTTAAATACCTCGCGCACCTTCCCCATGCCTACGCGGTTCACGATGCTCCCGGCATCGTCGTACACCGCCATACCGGCGCTCTCCTGGCCGCGATGTTGTAAGGCGGTGAGTGCGAGCGTCACGTAGTGCCGTACGTCCAGGTTCACGTGCTCACGTGGCGTGTAAATACCTACGATCCCGCAAGCATCGCGTAGGCGTTCCATACTGCATTCCTCTCTGAATAATGGATTGAGATGTATTCCATTATCTGCCTGTACTAGTCTTATCTATTGATAGTCTACTTCACGCTCAATTTGCCGGTGAGATCAGCGACCAGAGCGTAACGGTCGGCGACCTGCTGGAGATCGGCTGCTGTCACGTCCTTGAGGTTGCGATACACCTGTTTGTCGAGCATACGGTTTTTATCGCCGCCGGGCCACAGACGCCAGCTATCATTGTCGATGACATCAGCCACAAGCAGCTTACCGGCGATATCGCGCCCGAACTCGATCTTGAGGTCGACCAGGGTCACATCGGCACTGGCCCAGGCTTTTTCGAGCGTTGCGAAAACAGCACGACCCATTTCGGCCATCTGCGCAATCTCCTCAGCGTTGGCGTAGCCCGCGTCGAGGATGTCTTTTTCCCAGATCTGTGGATCGTGACGAGCATCATCCTTTAAAAAGGTCTCGATCAATACTGGCTCGAAGCGCGTTCCTTCGCTTACTGTTGGATTACGCTTGAGGTATGAGCCTGTGGCGATGCGGCGCTGTACGTGCTCGACAGGCAGCATGTCACAACGCTTGACCAGCAACGTCTGGTCGTTTATCTGTTGCACAAAGTGCGTAGGAATGTTGGCCTCGTTGAGCAGGCGGAAGATGTTGGCGACGGTGATCGTGCTCCAATGCGCCTTGCCCGTAAGCTCGTTACGTCGTGCACCATCTCCGGCGGTAATCTGGTCTTTGCTGACCATGTAGGCTAATGTGCTATCACCCTGGTAGGCGTATATCTGCTTGGTCTTGCCTTCTATAAGCAAAGGCCCAAAAGTAGGTTCGTTTGTCATCAGAAACTTCCTTTCTATGCACTGCACAGGTAAAAATGTGTTACCAAAAACTATTGTGTACAGCGCACCTATCAAGAACGATTACAAGGGTACGCGTGCTCTAGCAGGGCAAATGCGCACCCTTGCGTCTATAACTTGTAATATGTAGTCCGATAGTTGTCACTTGTTGGTAGTAGTTTTTATTGTAAAAGGACACCACTTCCTTCGTGAATTGAGCCGATAGTGAGTAGTTCGGGTAAGATGCAGCGTGCGTCGAGCGCCACTTTGGGCGAGAGCACAACTACCATGCCGATACCCATGTTCAATGCTCGATACTGCTCGTCGCGTGGCACCGTGCCCAGGCGAGCGAGTAGTTTGAAGAGCGGCGGCATTTGCCATGACCCGGTTTCAATTACTGCTTGCGTACCGGTTGGCAGAATACGTGAGATATTGCCCGCGAAGCCGCCACCGGTGATATGAGCCATGCCTTTGATGAAGCGTCCCCGGTCGGCGAGATAGTCGCGTAACTGCATAATCTCGTGCAAGTAGCTGCGGTGCGGGCGGAGCAATACATCCATCAACGGTTCACCCAACTCAGGGAAAACGGTGTCGGGATCGTATGGCGCGAAGACCCGGCGAGCGAGCGAGTAGCCATTGGTATGCAGGCCATTCGACGGCAAACCAAGAATAATATCCCCCGGCTCAATATTTGCGCCATTGACGATGGTATCCTGCTCGACGACGCCAACGATGGTGCCAGCCAGGTCAAATGCACCCGGTAGATAGACGTCAGGCATCTCGGCGGTTTCGCCGCCCAACAGCGCACAACCAGCCGCTTGACACGCTTCTGCCACGCCTTGTACGATGGTCGCCGCCTGCACTGGATCGAGCTTGCCTGTCGCAAGATAGTCCATAAAGAAAAGCGGCTTACCGCCTTGCATAAGTAAATCGTTTACGCAATGGTTGACGATATCGTGACCGATACTACTGTAGCGTCCACTTTGGGCTGCCAGCAACGTTTTGGTGCCCACACCATCGGTCGAGGCTACCAGCGCGGGCTGGCGCATTTTTTGTAATCCACTGGCGTTGAAGACACCGGCAAACGCCCCGATCCCCGCCAGTACGTCTGGGCCATGAGTGGCGTGCATCGCCTTTTGCATTAAGCGTACGGCCTGCTCACCGGCGGCGATATCGACACCACTCTCAGCATACGTGCTGCCGTGAGCTACATCATCGCGTTTGGACTCTGGCGCTGCTGTAGTACTTGTTCGGCTCGTGGTCTCGTGTGCGAATTGCAGGGCGTAATCAAAGGCGTTTTTGAAGATGAGAATACCATCACCGTGCCCATCTACCATTGCGCGGCGCTGCGGATGTTGCAATGCGTTGACGTAGCGTTCGGGATGTGGCATCAGGCCAAAAACGTTGCCACGCTGATTACAGACGCCCGCGATATTGCCGCGCGAACCGTTGGGATTCGCGGGGTATCCGATGTCCTGGGTATCTCCGCTACTTGTACCGTAGACCAATGGCACCTGTCTGCGTGTCTGTAGCTGTTCTACCTCGCCATTGAATACAAATTGTCCCTCCCCATGAGCGACAGGTAGCTCGATTGCACGGTCGATACCACGTGTGAAAATACAGTTACCAGGCTGTGCTGTTAATGTAATCCAGCGGCACTCGAAGATAGCTGAAGCATTTTCTGTGAGCGTCGCTTCTTGATGAGAAAGTCTGGGAACATCTATATCCTGCGTGTCCGGCTGCCCATGTTCACTGCCGGGTAAAAATCCCGCTCTCACCAGCACCTGAAAACCGTTGCAGATGCCCAGCACGGGACGCCCCTCCTCGATAAAGCGACGTAATTGGTCGCCTAGATGTATGGTGAGGTTTTTTGCGAGTAGCGCACCTGCCCCCAGGTCATCGCCGTACGAGAAACCGCCAGGAATGACCAGGAAGTGGTAATCCAGTAGTGTATCAGGAGCTTTGAGTAGCTCGTTGATATGCATTAATTTTGTATCGAAGCCCACCAGGCGGCACGCCTGAGCGGTTTCGCGATCACAGTTGATGCCGGGAGCACGCAATACAAGAGCGCGCGTCATGCCAGATCCCCCTTCCATGCCTCTTGAATCTCTGCCACACTAAGGTTCATCAGCTCTTGCTCACCATCATACACAACAAAACGCGGCGCATTAGTGACAGCACCGATATAAATTGTATCTTTAATGGCATTGGTACGCAAATATTTTTCAAAGGCCCCCAACTGTTCAGGCGTCACTTCAACCAGGAAGCGCGATGGCGATTCGCTAAACAACCGCACGATGTTGAGTGCTTCACTCGAAAGCGCTGGCGTGTCGGAACTGGTGATATGACTGATGTCGAGATTGATACCAAGTTGACCGGCCAAAGACATTTCGGCAGCGGCTAGTGCGAGGCCACCTTCTGAAAGGTCGTGGCACGAGCGCACCAGCCCCGCGCGAATGGCTTCACCAAGCACCTTCATCGTGCTGCGTGCGCGCGCAACATTGACGTGCGGCACAGCGGTATTGGCAAATAAATGATCGAACGAATCCTGGTCCACTACTTCGCCATAGTAGGAACCAGCCAGTTCGTTGCTGGTTGGCCCAATCAGGTAAAGCAGGTTCCCCGGCGTTTTTAGTGCCATATCGACGGTCCTGCTGGCATCTTCAATTACGCCAACCGCCGAAATGACCAGCGTGGGAAGCACCGGAACGCGATGTCCCTCTGTGCGGTACTCGTTGTTCAAGCTGTCTTTGCCAGAAATAAAAGGTGTGCCAAAACCGCTTGCGGCATCATAGCAGCCCTTGACGGCTCGTACTAGCGTACCCAGTTGGGCGGGATCGTTGGGATTCCCCCAACAAAAGTTATCCAGAATTGCCGCGTGCTCAATATTGCCACCGACCGCTGTAAGGTTACGTAGCGCTTCGTCAATAGCATTGGTTGCCATATGATAGGCATCGATCTTGCCGTAAAGCGGGTTCACGCCGTTGGATAGGATAATGCCCTTGACGCTTTGCTCCGCGAGAATGGGTTGCAATGCTGCTGCATCACCGGGACCGTTGCCGCTACGCCCAACCAGCGGCTTGAGCACGGTCGCCCCCTGCACTTCGTGATCATAACGCCGCACTACTGCCTCTTTTGAGGCCACGTTGGGGTGCCGCAAGATCGCTAGCAGTGCTGGACCAAACGAGCCGGTGAGCGCCTGGCTGAATTGTGTGCTAATTTGTGGTGCCTTGCTATTTGGGTCTGCCGGGCGCGTCCAATGCGCATCCATAGTGCGCGTAGGATTACCTTTATGCAAAAAGTGCATGTCCAGGTTGGCAACCACCTGACCGTGATAGCTCACGAGCAGGCGCTGGTCGTTGCTGAAAGTGCCAAGAATGCTGGCTTCTACCTCTTCAATAGTGCATAGTTCGAGCAAGTCATCAAGCTTCTGCGGCGGCACAGCCAGGACCATACGTTCCTGTGCTTCAGAAAGCCAAATCTCCCACGGCGTCAGCCCCTGGTATTTCA
>DATAYF010000778.1:0-3703 GCA_036272735.1 Ktedonobacteraceae bacterium | reverse complement strand
CCAACCCATGGCACAAACAGGATGAAGAGTAGCCAGGCAATCTTGTCATTACCCTCGGATGGTTCCTTGGTGACACAATCGATAAGCACCCAGATCCAGAAAATACTCACGAGCAGCGCGATACCCTGTGCGCCGCGCCCCAATATAAAGAACAGGAAGGCCATAGGATTGACAGTAGTCATGCGCGTTTCCTTTCAATTCACTTGCGTATGGGTGTCGTAAAATGCGTTTCTATTGAGTACGAACCTCTATTACTACGTATGGACAACGCATAAGTTGTCGCCGTAGTATTCCTCTAGAGTTGAATAAAACGATGTTTTGTGGCACCGTCACGTCCTAAGTGTAGCTGAAAAATATCCGCATTTTGTCAAGGAATTGTCGCAATTTTGTCGTAATGGGTGCAAGAACATCTGGCTTAATGATCTGAGACTGAAGGGGTGATAAGAAGGGTGAGCCTATCGTTGTCGTACAACGGCGTCGTCAGCGCCACCCCGTGGTGTAGTCGTTCCCCGTTGAGCAGCATGCGTATTTCTGGATGCAGCACTTGCGTCGAGGAGTCGAATAGGTATGGTTCGATGCGAGGGTAGGCGCTGACAAGGGTATGTAACAGCAGCGTCACCGTGATGGATGTCGTATCGAACGAGAGGTGAAGTATCTGTTGCCCTGAGACCACGCGTAGTGCTCCGTACAATGTTACGTATACGTGCATGTATGTTCTCGTACCTTCCTTGTTAAGCTGTACAGGCTACAATATATCGTCTTCGTGACGTACCCCCGCGTGAACGCGGAGGCTTCTACGCCGTTTCCGACGTTGGGCGCATCCCGCCCAATACTTTTTTGCCCAATGCCAAAATGTTTACCGCTGCATTCACATCACGGTCAAGCTCGGTCCCGCATGCACATGAATGCCAGCGAACCGATAAATCTTTCTTGACCTCACAGCCACATCCTGAGCAAATCTGCGATGTCTTGTATGGGTTCACAAAGAGGATTGTCCGCCCGACACTTGCAGCCTTGGCGCTTACCATCTCTGTAAACATATTCCATCCAGCATCAGTGATACTTTTGTTGAGACCAGCCTTGGCGCTGGCTCCGTTTGGTAAGTATTGCCCTGTCGCTTCGTCCTGTTTTGCCTTTGGACGCTTCACCATGTTTGCAGTCTTGAGGTCTTCAAACACGATGACCTGATAGCGATTGACCAGTTGACGTGAGGCTTTGTGGGCAAAGTCACGGCGTTGGTTGTGCACCTTGCGATGGGCTTTCGCTACTTGCTGAACCACTTTCTTGCGGCGATGAGAGCCACGCTTCTTTTTCGCCAATGCCTGTTGCAATTTAGCGAGTTTCTTCTCTGCTTTGCGAAAGTATCGGGGGTGATCGATGATTTCGCCATTGGACAATGCAGCAAAGTGCGTGACACCCAGATCAATACCCACATCCTCATACGATATTGGCAACGCTTGCTCCTCGACTTCACAGGCAAACGTGACGTACCAATGAGCGCCCTCACGTTTGATGGTGCAGGTTTTGACTTTACCCTCTATTTCACGATGCATCTTCACCTTGATCGTACCGATTTTTGTGAGTGTGAGACGGTCCTCTGAGAGTTTCCAGCCCGCACCATCAGGATAGCAAAAACTGTCGTACCAGTTCTTGCCTTTAAATCTTGGGTGTCCTGGGGTTTCGTCTGCTTTGACCCGTCGAAAGAACGCCTTGTATGCATTCTCGACCCGCAAGACCACATCTTGCAGCACGTGAGAACCGATATCCTTGTACTCAGGGCGTAGCTCTTTGATATCTGGCAAGGCGCGCTTCTGCTCATAATAGGAAATGGACAGACCCGCCATGCGATACGCTTCTTTGCGCTCGGCAAGTGCTGCGTTGTATAACTCTCGGCAACGATCAAGTATCCATTGGAGATGTTCTGAAGTTGTCTTATTGGGAGACAAACGGAACTTATAGGCTTTCATGCCCATCGTGCTTTTGCCCCTTTCTTTCTGCGATATAGTTCCGTAGTATCCAAATGACCTCACCGTTAAACGAACGCTGATCCTCTTGTGAGAATTGTTTCAAGTCCTGCCACACATCCACAGGGAAACGGACTTGAATTTTCTTCTCTGTTTGCTCTTTATCCATGCACCTATTATGCACCTGTTTAAGATGCATATCAACTGGGGCCGCCTAACCCCTGCCTAAAGGCGAGGAGGATGCGGCGGCCCGGTCCTCAAAAGAAGTTCCTGGGCGGGAGCCGAGGTCATTTTTCGCTATCATCTATATTACCATCGATGCTGGCCATTTTTTGGATGGCGTATGGGTATGGGAAAGGGTATGGGAAAGGGATGGTTGGGGTGTATTTCACTACAGTTGCACTTTTTAGCTGAGCCATACTGACTTTCAATTGCCATGAAAAAAGCTTCATGAACTTCTCTAATCCATGTGACATGCTGGAAACGCGAATACTTGATCAGTGAAGCTCCACAGGAAAGGAGAAGTTCATGAAGCAATATCAGCAGATCACTCTGGCTGGAACCAAGGCCACCTCCACCGATCTCTGTCGTTGGGTGGAAGCGTTGTTCCATTTGCATGCCCGTCTGGCTCCTCGCTTTGCCCGCCCGGAGCCACATCGGCGGGCTTTGAAGTATCTGCAAGGCATCTTGAGTGACGTGGCTCGCAAAAACGGATGGCAACTGGCAGAACACGCCGGAGAAGAGCATCCAATCGGGATGCAACGCTTGCTCTCGCAAGCCGTCTGGGACACCGATGGGATGCGCGATGATCTGCGTAGGTATGTGATTGAACAGTTGGGCACCGAGTCTGCCATCTTGGTCATCGATGAGAGCAGTTTTCCAAACGTGGCACGAAATCTGCCGGGGTCGGCCGGCAGTATTGCGGAACCACTGGACAGGTGGAGAACTGTCAGGTCGGCGTGTTTCTCAGCTATGTCACGACTCGTGGACACGCGCTCATTGACCGCGAGTTGTATCTGCCCCAGGATTGGTGCGAGGACGCAGATCGCAGAAGTGCCGCCCATATTCCTGAGAGCATCCGCTTTCAAACCAAGCCAGAACTGGCAGGCCGGATGATTGAGCGGATCAGCCAAGCGGCAGTTCCCATCTCCTGGGTGGTTGCTGATACCGTCTATGGAGGCAACTTTGACCTGCGCACCTGGCTGGAAGCCCATCAGTATCACTATGTGATGGCTGTTGCTTGCAATGAGCCAGTGGCCTTCCAAACGGCACAGGGGCGACGACGAGAGGAAGCGGCCCTGGTCGAGACGTTTCTCCCAGACCAGATCATGTGGCACCGGCTCTCGATGAGCGAGGGAACCAAAGGCCCTCGACTCTTCGATTGGGCACTGGTTCCCATGTTGCATGGCTGGCAGGACGATGGATGCCACTTCCTGCTGATCCGCCGATGCATCGTTGATCCCAGCCAGCGAACCTACTACTTCGTCTTCGCTTCCGAAGGTGCGACGCTTTCGGAAATGGTTGCGGCCATCGGGTGTCGATGGCACATTGAAGAAGATTTTGAGAACAGCAAAGATCTGGGGCTGGACCACTACGAAGTGCGCAGTTTCGTCGGGTGGTACCGCCATATCACGCTCTGCATGCTGGCGGCTGCCTATCTGGCTGGGATTGTCGCTAGGGAAAAGGCTCAGGCGCTCATGATCGTGTTGCCCAACGCGAACCCATCTGCCTTTCCCTTG
>DATAYF010000777.1:0-4362 GCA_036272735.1 Ktedonobacteraceae bacterium | reverse complement strand
AGAGCGCAAACGGCTCGCATTTGCCCAGGCTGAGCATGAAGAGGCCAGGTACCGGCTGTACCAGAACGCTATCTAACTTGCCATCTCTAACCTGGCCTGCGAACCAGCCCAAATTTGGCTGAATACATGCCGAGAAGATTCCGCTCACTACCTGAAAGGTACCCAGCAAAACAATCGATTCACCCAGACTCCAGCCACCAAGCGTTCGTGTTTGTGTGTAAACAACGCTGAGCACCACAAAACCAGAGACGATATTCAAGGCAGCCAACAATAGTTGAAAGAGCAAGTTGGCACGAAACGTCATTTCCCGGCGTAACGAAAGCGAAAAGCTAGCAGCAAACAACTTCAATAGCTTCATGCGTTACCCTCCAATCGCAGTATAGCGGCGTAGACCAGCACGCCAGGCGAACATCACCGCCAACACGAACACCAGTATCCAAAGTACTTGCCAGCCATAACCAATCAGGATTTGTGTGCTGTTCAGACTGGAACTCATTATCTCTGTCGGAAAACCAAGCATAGCCCGGAACGGTAAGGACTCTCCTAGCGGGCGAAGACTGGCAGGGAAAAGGATGATCGGGGCTGCCGAACCTCCCAGCAAAAAGATCAACGTTTCGCCAAAGCCGACGATACCATGCGCCTGCTCGGTCCAGAAGGCCAAGGACGCGAGCAGATAGGTGAAAAGAAAACGCAACGTTGCTGCCAACACCAGAGCAGGAAGCGCCATGAAAACCATGCGCACATCAAATGACGTTCGCGCCACAATGCCCACAATGACGATGAGCGGCAGGCCAAACAGCAGATGCCAGATACGCATGGCAATGTTCGCGCCGAGCGGTCCAAGCACAATCGGCTGAGGTTTGAGCAATTCCTGACTAAACTTCCCGTCGTAGATGTTATTAGAAAACGTATGGTGCTCGTAGGAAACTGTTATCAACTGAATCGCCAGGAGCGCGACGTAGTACGTAGAAATCTGGGTCCTGCCAGGCAGCGCAACCGACCAGACAGCAAGACCAATCAGTGGAGGCACCGCCTGGTTGATCATCAAAGTAAGCAGGAAGGCGCGCCACGCCAGGCATTGGAGGACTTCGCGCCAGATCGAGATAAGGAGTAAGCGGAGCATGCGTCTCATGCGATGCCCTCCCTATACGCCTGATCTATGACGCTCTCTAGAGGCGGATTTTCTATCACTAAATCTGCCACCATCAGATCAGCGAGCAGACGCGCAGTGACCGCCGCTACCTGCTCACGATGGACGCGCAATGCGACTTTGCCGTGCTCTGCTTCCACGACATCGCCATAGGCGCCCCAGGCAGGGATTTCCTCGTTGGAGATCACAACCTTGAGCAGCTTATAGGATGAGAGAGTGGCGGAGAGTTCTTCCAGGCCACCATCGTATTTCAGGGTTCCCCGGTCGATCAGTACGATGCGCTTGCAGAGCATTTCAACATCGGCCATATAGTGGCTCGTCAAAAGAACCGTCGCGCCTGTCTGGCGGCTGTAGGCAGAGATGAACCGGCGCATCACATTCACCGCTGTAACATCCAGCCCCAGCGTTGGCTCATCCAAAAAGAGGATGCGCGGCCGATATATAAGCGCGAGTGCCAGGCCACAGCGCATCCGTTCGCCCAGGCTGAGCGCACGTATTTGCCGTTTGAGCAGTGGCTCTAGATTGAGCATTTCCACCAATTCGGCCAGCGCCTTCTGAAAGGCTGCATCTGACACTTCATAGATAAGCTGCTGGAAGTGCAACGAGTCGAGTACTGTCAGCTCGCTCGGCCCACCAATAGGCTGACTTCCACGAATCAATGCGATTTTTCGCAAAAAAGCTGGCTCGCGACGACAAGGAGTAAAACCAAGTACGCTGACGTCACCACCTGTCGGATGCAGGATACCACTGAGAATCTTTAGCGTAGTGGTTTTTCCTGCTCCATTGGGCCCGATAAAACCGACCACCTCACCTGGCTCAAATGAAAACGAGAGCCCTTGAACAGCATGGATCTCGCGATAGGTGCGTTGAAACAGCGAGGTCAGTGCAGCTCGCAATCCTGCTTCACGCACAGGGGCTTTGTAAACCATGCTCAGATCTTTGACTGTAATGACAGAAACCATAGACATTCTTCTCCTGATAAGTGTATCCATTGTTCTGTGCATGCATGCAAAGCTGTCCAAGCTGGCCGAGCTTTTTCTTGACAGCAAGTCTACTTTATAACCTATATGCAAGGTTAGAGGGTTGGGTAAACGAAGGAAGATAGAGGGAATAGCTTGATTAGCCATCAGTGTGGTATAAAGTTTATGAATGTAAAAGTTTGCTAAACAAAAGTCTCTATCTGCACATGGGAATTAAAGATGACACCTCGTCACTATTTGCGAACGATAGATCTAGCAAGAGCAGAGGGGATGAGTGTCCAGCAGGTGCGCAATTATGAAGCCTGGGAATTCTTGCCGCCATCCCAACGCAGCAAAAGTGGGTATCGTCTCTACACTGCTCAACACCTTATAGCTCTCAAAACAGCTCGCATCTTGACTGGTGGATATGGATGGCAGCGGGCATTGAGCATCATGCAAGCAGTCCATCACAATGATCTCTCGACCGCGCTCACGCTAGTAGATGCACACCATGCCGAACTTGCCAGCAAGCGGCTTCAGGTCGGGCAGACCCTTGAAGCTCTTCAGATGCTCTCAAAACAATCTATCCTACAGACAAGTATGAGCCAGGTACGCAGGCTACGTATTGGAGAAGCAGCGAAACAAGTAAGTGTACGAACCTCGGCGCTCCATTTCTGGGAACAACAAGGTCTTTTGCATCCCGTTCGCGACCAGAGCAGCAGATACCGTATGTACGACGAGCAGCAAATGCAGCGCTTGCGAATTGTCGTTCTTCTTAGAGAAGCTGACTACGACTTCGATGCAATCCGTTCGGTACTTGACGAAATGACATTGGGACGCCCAGAGAAGGCCATCCAGGCAGTAGAAAGAAGGCGCGAAAAACTCACCAGGGAGAGCTGGGCATGCATAGAAGCAATTTCCGCTTTCCACCGCTATATACGTGATTCTTGCTCTGAAATCTTAAGCGGTCTCATCGTGCCAGACTGAAGACGCTCCCGGCGAAAGCACGGGAGGTTCTGCACGTTCCTTCCACGCTTCCTCGTCTCAGGAGGAAGCGTGGCTCTGGTGTGGGTTCGCGCGAGACTTTTGGGCTGAGGGGCTGCAGACGGACTCTGGCACGGGGAATGCCCATGCGACGGCGGCAAGCACTGCCACGCGTTTGCCCGTTGTTGCAGTCGCTCGTGGACCGCCCGCAGGCGCGCCTCCGCACCTTCCCACGGTAGCGCGTACCGGGTACATGAGGGCATGGCATCTGCTGCATCGAGGTAGGCACACAGAAAGGCGCTGTAGAGATCCCGTTGCACAGGACCTATGCCACATGTGCAGGTGTGCCAGCGTTGTGACCGCAGCTTTTTGACACAGGTTCCACAGCCATGACAAAATTGGCTGAGTTTGGTGGTGCGTGGGGACACTTCGAGCAGGGTGCCGCCCGTCCTTGCAACGGTGCGTCTCAATCGTTCTAGAAACATCCCTGGAGCGCGAAGTCCCACGCTTTTGCCGTACTGTTTCTGCCACCCTTTATAGCTGATCTTTTCGAGGATGATAGTCTTGCCAATGCGCACGATTTCATGCGCCATGTGCCCGTGCAGGCTTTTGCGGTGCGCCGCCAGTTTGCGTTCCTGATGTGCCTTACGCCGGCGGGTGCGCTCGTAGTTGTGACTCCGCTTCCACAGCAGGCGTTGCTTGCCCCGTCGCTTGATGCGTCCCATATCGCTCGTAGTGCTCCGGATTGGCGACCCGACGTTGCCGATCCATCTGGCGCTGCAGTCGCCTGATGGCTCGTGCATCAGGAGCAAGCTCCGCCCCCAGCTGCTCCAGCGCGGCCTGCCCGACACGCGGGACGATGGCGATGGTGGAAGGCCCCAGATCGATCCCGATGGTATCGGTGCCAACCGTGTGCTTCGGCTTGTGATAGGGGGTGCCTTCCAATGCCAATTGCACGCGCATAACGGGAGCCTTCTGCATCGGCTCCCCGGGCACGAGGACTGGAAGCCGGGCGTCGGATGAGGCGCGCATATTTGATGTGGTGATCCAGGCCATGTTTCACCACGGGATCCTGCCAGTCGATGAGAGCGGGCAACTGATCATCCTGCCAGATGAGGACACCTGCATGCCCGGTTTCTGGTGGGTGCAGCACAAAACGCAAGCCGGTATCGTTGCGCTTGTTCTCGATGCTCGAAAGTCCTCGCCCTCGGCTCTTGAAGCGGACGCGTCTGGCCTGTCCTAAACAGACACGATTGAGGGCATGGTACG
>DATAYF010000776.1:0-5602 GCA_036272735.1 Ktedonobacteraceae bacterium | reverse complement strand
CTCTGCGTCCGGTGGTATTTGCGCTATGCACTCAGTTACCGAGACCTGGAAGAGATACTGCTGGAACGAGGGCTGCATGTTGGCCATACGACGATTTACCGTTGGCTGCAGCACTTTGCTCCTGAGTTGGAGAAGCGGTGTCGTCCCCTGTGCTGGCTACTTGGCATATCCGTTCTAAAAATCAAGACTTTCGTCAAAAAAAGTTCGCGTCAAAAAGCTCTGATGTTGCGCTTTTCTAGAACGGATATGCCAAGTAGCCAGCACAGGCAAAGTCACTTATGCGACCCCAAAAGAAAACTTTCAATATGACGTTATACAGAGCAATTTTGGGGGCACTAGATCTTTGCGAACCCGAAGTTGCTCTGTATATATTATGTGTAGCTTTCTATTACTATACATAATCAGGCTTTATCAGGCTTTGGTGGTGAAATTATAACGTTAGCGTCTGGCAATTTCTTTGTCGCGAATGCGCGGCAGGTTATACCAGATGTCGTCGCAGGCGCGCAATTCTTCTTCATCCAGAGTCAATCCGACACCACCCAGACTCTCTTTGAGCTGGTCGGGGCGGCTGGCGCCAAGAATAGCGGAGGTGACTGCAGGCTGAGACAGTACCCAGGCCACAGCCACGTGGGTCAGCTGTTTGCCGCGTCCCGTCATAAATTCCGAGAGCTGCTTCACCTGCTCATGTAGTGCTTCATTCCAATAACGACGGCGATACAAGTCATTGGGATTTTTCGACTTGAAACGCGTTCCCGTCTCTGCTTCTGGCTTTTCCACATAGCGACCCGTCAGGACGCCAGCGGCCAGTGGATTATACACGATCACTCCAACACCATGTTCCTGGCACAATGGCAGCAATTCATCTTCGATCATCCGAAAAGCTATGTTGTAGCGTGGCTGTACACAGACAATACGTTCCAGACCATTGACATTACTGGTCCATAAAGCATCGGCCAGGCGCCAGGCTGGGAAATTCGAGCAACCAACGTAGCGTACTTTACCAACGCGCACCAGATCATCCAGCGCACGCAGGGTCTCTTCAAGAGGTGTCTCAGCATCAAACTGGTGCACCTGGTAAAGATCGATATAATCAGTTTTCAGACGCTTCAAGCTGGCCTCACAGGCCGCAACAATATGACGGCGGCTTAATCCTTGATCATTGGGATTTGGCCCCATCTTGCCGTAACACTTTGTGGCCAACACGATACGATCGCGAGCATTGCGCTCACGCAGCCAGTTACCGACAATCTCTTCAGTCACCCCCACCAGCGCCTTCTCGCCGCCGGGATAAACATCGGCCGTATCAAAAAAATTGATGCCACCCTGTTCAGCGGTATCCATAATCTCAAACGCCGCCGCCTGGTCCGCCTGATTACCAAATGTCATTGTACCCAGGCAAACCTCACTCACCTTTAGACCTGTAGCACCAAGACGTTTAATCCGCATAACGTACTGCTCCTTCACTTAAATAGCTTATGCATAAGCAATAGACCCTCTCATATCGAAGAGCACTATGTTATCTTACACGAATCAACCAGCAGATGAGTAGTGGCTCTTCGACCTATTGCTGCCAGAAAGGAAGTGTCAGAACTCAGAACATGACCGGAAAAGCTTCCCCAAAGTGGGAAAATAGACGTTCAGAATGCGCGAAGGGTAGGGACAATGTTCCCCTTTTCGTACTTTTTAGGGGTGGAAGTGGGGGAACATTCCTTCCATTACCTGACTGTTTCCTGAGTTCTGACACTTCCCTTCCGTTTTTCTTTGCTCGTGACTCTCGCGAGCGTTTTTGATCTGCTCGATCGGCTCTTTGCTGGTATCTACATCGCCCTCCAGGTGTAGATGACTGGTCAGCGCACTTCGGCGAATGTCGAGGCCCTGTCGCGCAAGCGCTTGCTCGGCACGGCGTCCGCATGCCTGGGGAAGGCTGAAATGCACAAGCAAGACCGTTTGTCTCCATGCTGCGCTGCAAGAGCAGCCTCCGGCTTCAGACGGAACGTTCCCAGCGACGGTGTCCGCAGGAATCTCGTCCGTGATGGCGGTACCATCCGTGCCGAAACCGCTGCTGCCGCCATCGCCGACTCAGATGACGCGCCTGGCGTGCTTTCTCTGGTCAGTCCTCCCTCCTCTGCCTGGGAAGGGTCACCGTAAAGGTCGATCCCCTTCCCATTTGGCTGTCCACAGTGATGGTTCCCCCATGACGCTTGACGATCTCCGCGGTAATGTACAACCCCATGCCCAGGCCGGGGATCGCTTTCTGCCTGGGATCTGAGGCCCGGTAGAAGCGCTCAAAAATCTTGTCGCGCTGCTCTTGCGGGATGCCCAGGCCATGATCGTGTACATGGACCGTGACCGCATCTTTGGAGGCGTCGAGATCCATCTCGACCGTCTTGGCACCGGGAGAATATTTGATGGCATTGCTGAGCAGGTTGGTGAAGACCTGTCCGAGCCGGTCCGGGTCCCCGATCAGGTGGGTCTGCCCCGCGCCACGTACCAGAATGGTGTGGCTGGGATGGATGGGTTGCAGAGCGTCTACTACCTCATGGAGCAATGCGTCGAGATCCACGGGTTCCTGCAGATACTCCAGTCTGTCTGCCTGGATCTTGGAGACATCCAGGAACTCTCCGATCAATCGCTCTAATTGTTTGCACTGCACCTCCATTCTGGAAAGGGCCGGAGCAGCGTTGGAGATGCCTTGCTTTGCCAGTTGCTTTGCCAGCAGTTGCGTTTGCAGCTGCAACGAGGTGAGCGGAGTCTTCAGTTCATGGCTGGCCATGCTGATAAAGTCATCTTTGCGTTGCTCCAGGGCTTTGCGCGCCGAATTATCCAGCACAAAGCCAATCACCTGGAATGGATCAAGGCGTAACGCTATGGCTCCCACGACCACGGGAAGACGGCTCCCATCTTTACAGGTATAATCTTTCTCGTAACGCGTCACATGGTGTGACGCAGCGAGTTCCTGGTGTGCTTGCTGCGTTTGAGGGATGTATTCAGCAGGTGTCATGCGGGCCCAGCTGATGCGTCCCGCGCGGAGGTCTTCCCGGCTATAGCCGGTCATGTGCAGATAGGTGTCATTGGCATCCACAACCTGCTCATCTTCGGAGACAAAGATCCCGATAATGCTGGAGTTCATCAGGATGCTCGCACGCTCCTGGCTCTGACGCAGGGCTTCCTCAATACGTTTCTGCTCGTCGATGTCGGTGCAGGTGCCGAACCACTTGACGATCTGGCCGGTTTCATCGCGCACGGGCATGGCGCGGGCTAAGAACCAGCGATAGGCGCCTATCTGGCCATCCTTGAGACGATATTCGATCTCAAAAGGTTCACCCGAGGCACACGCATGACGCCAGGCCGCCAGCGTGTGCTGATAATCGTCGGGGTGGATGGCCTGGAGCCAGCCGTTCCCCTGGTATTGTTCAGAAGTCATGTTGGTATAGTCACACCAGCGTTGGTTGCCGTATTCACATGAGCCATCGGGGCGCAACATCCACACAAGTTGGGGGATGGCATCGATCAGGACATGAAGTTCGTCTTCGGCCTGCTTTTTGTCATGAATATCGGTGCTGGTGCCAAACCACTTGACGATCTGGCCGGTTTCATCGCGCACGGGCATGGCGCGGGCTAAGAACCAGCGATACGTCCCCGTTTGACCATCCTTGAGGCGATATTCGATCTCATGGGGTTCCCCCGTTTCAAGCGCATGACGCCAGGTAGCCAGGGCACGCTGATAATCATCCGAGTGCAAAAATAGGCTCCATCCATCGCTTTGCAATTGCTCTGGCCTTGCTTGGAGGTAGTCGATATACCGTTGATTCAAGTACTCTACATACCCGTCCGGTCGTTCAATCCAGACGAACTGCGGCACCGTTTCGGCCAGCACGCGCAAGTTCTCCCGGCTTTCTTTGAGACGCTGCTCGGCCTGTTTCCAGTCATCGATGTCAGTAGTGGTGCCAAAATATTTCAGGATCGTGCCCTGGGCATCTTTGAGCGGCGCTCCTCTGGCAAGAAACCAACGATAGTCTCCGGTGATGCCATTGCGCAGGCGCTGTTCCGCTTCATACGGCCCGCCTGCCTGGACAGCGCGCTGCCACACTGCCAGCACGCGTTGCTGGTCATCAGGGTGGATGGCCTGGAGCCAGCCGTTCCCCTGGTATTGTTCAGAAGTCATGTTGGTATAGTCACACCAGCGTTGGTTGCAGTATTCACATGAGCTATCGGGGCCCGTAATCCAGACGAATTGGGGGATGGCATCAACCAGGACACGGATTTCGTCTTCGGCCTGCTTTTTGTCATGAATATCGGTGCTGGTGCCAAACCACTTGACGATCTGGCCGGTTTCATCGCGCACGGGCATGGCGCGGGCTAAGAACCAGCGGTACCCTCCTGTCTGACCATTTCCGAGACGATGTTCGTTCTCAAAGAGCTCACCCGTTTCGAGAGAATGTTGCCGAAAGGTGAGCGCACGTTCAGCATCTTCAGGATGCAGAAATTGATGCCATCCATAGTCCCGTAACTGCTCAAAATCGGCCTGCGTCACATCACAATAGCGCTGATTACAGTAGTCAAGACGGCCATCTGGTCGAGTTGTCCACACCAGCTGCGGCACCGTTTCGGCCAGCACGCGCAAGTTCTCCCGGCTTTCTTTGAGCTGCTGCTCGGCCCGTTTCCGGTCATCGATGTCGGTGCAGGTGCCAACATATTTGAAGATCGTGCCCTGCGCATCTTTGAAGGGCGCTGCTTGCATCAGGAACCAGCGATAGTCTCCGGTGGTGCCATTTTGCAGGCGCTGTTCCGTTTCATAGGGCCCGCCTGCCTGGACAGCGCGCTGCCACACTGCCAGCACGCGTTGCCGGTCATCAGGATGCGTACACTGCAGCCATCCGTTCCCCTGGGCCTGTTGAGTGGACATGTGGGTATAGTCGCGCCAGCGTTGATTATACAAGTCGACATACCCGTCCGGTCGTCCTGTCCAGACCAACTGGGGAATGGTATCGATCAGGGCACGGATTTCGTCTTCGGCCTGCTTTTTGTCATCAATGTCGGTACCGGTCCCAAACCATTTGATGATCTGGCCTGCTTCGTCACGCACCGAATACGCGCGGACTAAAAACCAGCGATATTCGCCGGTCCGACTATTTCTGAGACGATATTCGTCCTCATAGAGTTCCCCTGTTGCAAGTGAATGTTGCCGAAGAGCCAGTGTCCGCTCAATATCTTCAGGATGCACGAACTGACGCCATCCATAATCCCGTAACTGCTCAAAATCGGCCTGCGTCACATCACAATAGCGCTGATTCACGTAGTCAGTCCGACCATCGGGCCGCGTTGTCCATACCAGCTGCGGCACCGTTTCGGCCAGCACCCGCCAGTTCTGCTCGCTGGCTGTGATCCGCTCTTCGGCCTGTTTCTGCTCGTCGATGTCGGTGCAGGTTCCCACCCAGTGCAGAATCGTGCCCTGGGCATTTCGCTGCGGCACACCTCGGACCAGAAACCAGCGATACGCTCCGCTGGTGCCGTCTTGCATGCGGTGCTCCACTTCATAGGGCCTGCCGGTCTGGATGGAGGTCTGCCACGCCTCCCGGGCCCGAGGCCGATCATCTGGATG
>DATAYF010000775.1:0-7316 GCA_036272735.1 Ktedonobacteraceae bacterium | reverse complement strand
GTACAGGACTGCGGCACCGTTTTCGCCAGCCAGGGAACTGGACGAGGAAGGCTGCCACAGGTTCGGCGGCACGGTCGTGCAGTGCTGCGCCACCCAGGACCTGACAGAGCTGAGCGTGCCACTGCCACCAGGAAGGTCTCTTTCTTGTCCTTGCCCCAGCAGGAAGAAGCGTACCGTCCCATTGGCAACCAGGGACGCCAGTTCAGTGATCGTGAGGGGATAGCTCGAAAAGTAGTTCAGTGGCATCACCGGTTTGTTCGTGGCGAGAATGAGGGCTTCGGCATTGGGGTCGGTGCCGAGTATGTCGGTGACGACCAGCACTCGCGCGTGACCCTGATGCTCCTCCAGGTACCGAATCAGCACTGGACCAACGCTCGTGCCCTGGATGGTGAGACCGCCACTCTGCTGCGGCGGACCAGCCAGGGGGATATTCGATTCCGTCCCCTGGAGGATGGGGATGGCTGCCCAGATCGTTGGGGCAAGCAGCAGGGCGACCAGCCCAACGGCCACGGCTGGCCAGAGCAAGCGAACAGCTTTCGCTTTGCCTGCCCAGCGTAACGCGAGGCGGGCGCTGATGAGCACGCCCGCGGCCAGGAGGCACGTGATGAGAAGCAGGGGAATCATCCACTGGCCCCACGTGGGATAATTGTTGAGAATCACGATCTGCGAAGCCCCGGTAAGCAGCAGGGCTAGCGGCAACAGCCAGCCGCGCCAGCCCCCACCACGATAGTCCCGCCACATCACGACCAGGCCGATCCCGCAGAGAGCGGCAATGGCCGGGGCCATCACGGTCAGATAGTACTCGTGCCTGGGCTCTGCGACGCTGAAGATAATGTCCATAGTCAGCAACCACATTCCCCAAAGAAGCAGCGACTGAATCCTTCGGTCTTCTCGTGGGCGGGGACGCCCCTGCCAGGCAAGGGCGACCAGACCCAGAAGCGCCAACGGTAACAGCCAGCCGGTCTGTCCTGCCAGGGGTTGCTCCATGAAGAGGCGCAGGGGATACACATGGCAATCTTGGCAATTCCTCTGATTAGGCCCTGTATCCAGCCCCAGGCGCTGAATGCCATTGTAGCCAAGCGCCAGACTGAGCTCAGAATCATTCTGGGTATTGCCAACGTAGGGCCGGCTCACCGCCGGAGTGAGGTCCACCGCCAGTACCCAGGAGGAGGAGACAACCAGCAGCACGAGCAGGGCGAGGGCAAGATGGAGCACGCGCTTCTTGATGCTGGTGGGAGCAGCCAGCAGGTAGAGCAAGCAGAAGGCGGGCACCACCAGGTACGCCTCCAGCATCTTAATATTGAAGCCGATGCCGACGATGAAGGCCGAGAGCAGCAGCCAGCGCAAGCGCCCGGTCTCCGCTGCCCGCATCACTGCCCACGCCCCCAGGAGCAGGCACAGGGTCAGGGTGCTATCGATGGTCGCATTGCGATTGGTCACCACGCTGATCGGGCTGATGGCCAGGGCAAGCGCTGCCAGCAAACCGGCCACAACGCCGAAGTGGCGCCGCACCAGGAAGTAGAGCAGGAGCACAGACAGCACTCCGAAAGCCGCCTGGGGCAGCAGGACGCTGACTGTATGAAAGCCGAAGAGTTTGGCGCTGAGGACCTGGAACCAGAAGCCTACCGGGGGCTTATCCAGCGAGGTGAAGCCGCCCGGATCGTAGGCGGCGAACAGGAAATTATGCCAGTTGTCCATCATACTCAGCACAGCGGGCGGATAATACGAGCCGAAGCCGTCCTGACCCAGTCGGTAGAAGTCCATGAGGACTGCGAGCAGGAGGATGCCGAAGAGCGCGAGTCGCTGCCAGATTATGAGCAAGCGCTGCGGTTCCGGTTCCCCTGCTTCGATTGGATGCTCAGGCTCAGCCTGAGGGCGTGTCGTGGATGTCCCAGCCATAACTCGTTCGTTTTCCATTTCCGATACCTCTTTCTTCTCTTTTCTTGCCTGCGGCTCTTGAGCGTGTGTCTGATTCTCATGGCTTTTGTCTTCTTCCATCGCAGGCTCGTGTCTACGATATACTTTCAGTCACAAGTGTAGCCGGGAGCGAAAGACAAAGCTATCGAGAAACTCTGCACTTTTCACCGCCAAACCCTGCAGCGAGATGGTGCAGAGAGATGCAGCCTACACATGCAGAAATGTGCAGGCGCGTTTGCAGGAATTGCCGTGGTATCCAGGAACAGCCCATGCTATACTTGAGAAGAGCTTCCCTACGTTTCAGAACTCCGCCCTGGAAGGCGAGCAAATACGAAGAGGAACACGATGACACAGACGCTCTTTCATCTCTTCAGCAAAAAAGAGGGGAAGCAGCCGGAACGACAAGATCAACAGAAAAGGCCGCTGAACTGGTTTCTGTTCTTCTGGCTTGGCTTCATCTATGTCCAATATATGCTGCCGAGTCTAGCAGCGCTGCTGCAAACAGGGGTTGAAAACGCTTCAACTGTTCCCCCTGGTCCTTTTCCCTCTGTTGAAGATTTCTTCCCAAATGGGAGCGGAAGCGCCGTCCTCCTTGCTCTTGGTGGTTTTACGCTTTTCATGGTGCTGCATAGTGGCCTGCACTGGTCAGTCTTGTTTAGAAAGAGCAAGTGGCGCTCTCTCTGGTTCTATTTCCTGCTCCAGATTGGGTGTATCTGGCTTCTCTATTTCATGACCGATGGGGGAAGGGCAGCAGATGCCGTCCTTTGGGAATTGTGCTTCATGCTAGCTATTGAGGCAACGATCCTGTTCAAATGGAGACCGCTGATCATAGTGGCAGCAGCAGCAGCCGGTCTGCTTTTTTACCTCGCTCTTCAAGGGGGAGGCCTGCTGATCCTGACGCAACGGCACCCCCCTGCAGCAGCACTCAAAGTGATCGAGGGCCTCATGGAAAGTTCAACCCTCATTCTGTTCATCTGTGTCAGCGTCATCCTCTACATTCAACAAACCAGGGCTCACCAGAGAGATCAGCAACTCTTGCGCGAATTGGAGACGGCGCATATTCAGCTCGAAGACTACGCGGCACGCATCCAGGATCTGACGCTGACCACCGAGAGACAACGACTCGCCCGCGAACTGCACGATACCCTGGCCCAGGGGCTGGTTGGGCTGACCATGCAACTGGAGACCATCGACTCGCTCCTGAGCAGGCAGCGTGGTGAGCAGGCGCGCGCCATTGTCCAGCAGGCCATGACCCGTTCGCGCGCCGCGATCACCAGCGCGCGCGCCGCGATCACAGACTTGCGCACAGAAACAGCCGCGACAGGTGATCTTCGTGCTGCCATTGAGGATGAAGCGCAGCATTTCACACAGACGACCGGCATTCCCTGCACCTGTTGTCTGCAAACAAAGCTGCCGGGCGAGTATCACGAACACCTTCTGCGTTTCACCCGTGAGGGACTGACCAATATCACGCGCCACGCCCAGGCCAGCCAGACTTGGATACGGGCAGGGAGCGAGAACGCGATGATGACTTTTGAGATCGAAGATAACGGAATCGGCTTTGACCCCGCACAGGTCACGACCGGTCACTATGGCCTGTTGGGACTGCGTGAACGAGCGCGACTGATGAACGGTCATCTGCTGATAGACAGTGAGCCGGGCCAGGGCACGACCGTGCGCCTCTGCCTTCCGGTAGAAAGAATAGGTGCCTATGAATGAGAAGCAGGAGGACATTCGCGTTGTGGTCGTTGATGATCATCTCGTTGTGCGAGAAGGACTGCGTATGATGTTGGAGATCGCCGGCGAGGGCTTTGTCCTGGTTGGCGACGCGGCGGATGGGGCCACGGCTGTGCGCCTGATAGAGGAACTCCAGCCAGACGTCGTGCTGATGGATCTGCGTATGCCTGGGATGGACGGTCTGGAGGCGATCACGCTGATACGAGAACGCTGGCCCCACATCGCCATCGTCATCCTGACCACCTACGACGAAGATGATTTCATGCTGCGAGGATTGCGGGCAGGTGCATGTGGGTATCTGCTCAAGGATACCGACCGCGAAACCTTATTTCATGCCATCCGTGCGGCCGCGCGGGGTGATCTCCTCCTCCAATCAGAGACCATGGCACGTATTCTGGCCCGAACCGCGGATGCACCTCATCCGATGCTCTCGCGATCTCAGGCAGGAAAAGACACAACGTTAACCGAACGCGAGCGTGAAGTGTTACAGGCCGTAGCACGCGGCGAACGGAGCAAAGAGATTGCGTCTCGGCTTGGGATCAGTTTGCGCACGGTTGGATCACATCTCACGAGCATCTATACGAAGCTCGGGGTCGATGCGCGTGCCTCGGCAGTGGCTGTTGGCATTGAGCGCGGTCTGCTTCCTCGGCAGCGAAAAGAAACCTGACTGGTTATCTATTTAGTCAGTATCCAAAGATCATAAAGGAAAACTGGCCGCTATTTGAGAGCGTATTTCAAAAGCAAAGTAATCTGGAGCAAAACATACAACCAGTAACGAATGCACGCAACAAAATTAAACACAACAACGATCTGAGCGTTTCGGACATAGCTTCAGCCAATGCAGGCATTATCTGGCTTAATGAATGTTTTGACTTTGCAAAAACAAACGCCACAGAAGAAGAGGAGGAAGTAGAGGAATTGGTATAACCCACTTTGGCTTCCACACAACCTCTAGTGGGCCTATACTGAATCACTAGAGGTTGCGTAATTCTAAAGTGGATCGTGTCAGGTTCATCCACACTTTTCGTGCTCATAATTCGAGAACCTCACTCCGCTTGCAGGAAGCGTGGCCGCAAGAGCTCAAAGCTTCCATGACCAATAGAATGTATCCCACATCCTGGTTCATCCGCACTTTCCGTGCCCAGCAATATAAGGAAATGGAGGAACGTGGTGCTGGCAGAACGCCGAAACGCCTTGCGATATGGAGTGGACAGCTTTTGCTGTCGAAATGCGCTCAAGGTGGCCCCGCGTATGTTTCTGACAAAGCCGCCTGAATTGCTGAGATACGGTATTGATTGTCAAAGGGTGAAATAATTGCGCTTGTCAAAAGGCAAAAAAAACAGTTCTGGAGAGAACATCGTTGCCTTGATAACTCAGAGATCAGGGAAACATTGAATACAGAGAAAATCGACCAACAGCCCAGAGAGCACTTTGTCTACATCGTTCAGTGCATTGATGGCACCCTGTATACTGGCTATGCAAAGAATGTTGCGCAGCGGGTTGCCATGCACAATGCTGGCAAAGGCGCCAAATATACGCAATCTCGTCGGCCAGTTTCACTCCAGGCATCCTGGTCCTTCCAGAGCAAAGGCGAAGCCCTGCGAGCTGAACATGCGATCAAACGACTGTCACGAGCGCAAAAATTACGCTTGTGTGGACGAGAAGCAGAGAGAGCGGGTTAGTGAGAAAAAAATCTCTCATCAGGTGCAACGATGTTCTCTGGCCGAACGACAAAAAGGGTGCGCTCCTGGTGCAGTCAGTTTTTGCCTCCTATTTCAAGGATAGCGCATATCGAACGAGCATTCAAATTTATGTAGATGCAAAACTACCCTCTGTCGAGCGAGGATTGCGAGGTACGAGCAACCTTGAAATCACCAATGCCATGCCCTATCTTGTTTAGCAGCACAGAAGCATGCCTGACACCCTGTTTTGATATCGCTCCATGTAGCAACGATGTAGCAACGCCGAAAAATCGAGACAACATTGAGCAAACACCCAGGGAGAAGATGACGAGAATTGAGCACAAGAAGGACACCAGAGGACAGCAAAAAACAGGAGGGCTCGTATCCCCCTTTCGGCACCCCGTAGGTATACGACGACATCCCAAGCCGCATGTACAGCCGCTTGGGATGTTTCTTTATGGGGCTCAATTCAACAAATTGCTGTCAACTACAGCAACGACTACAGCAACCTATTTTCTTGCCAGTACACCACCGCTCTCATCACCATCATCGTTCTCCTCTTCCTCAATCGAATCAGTAAAGGCATGATGAAGCTTATCCATCGCGTCACTCTGCATGATTGGCATCACATGAGAATAGATATCCATCGTCATACTAATCTTACTATGCCCCAATATCTCTTGGACTACCTTCGGATTTACACCCTCACCCAATAACAAAGTAGCAGCACTATGCCTAAGATCATGAAAGCGTATATCCGGTAGACCCGCTCTTTTTAAGAGTATTTTAAAGGGATCAAGGACGCTAGAACTAGGACTAAGGTGCCTACCCGTAGGTGTATAGAACACATAATCATGGTCTTCCCACGATGTACCAGCTACACGCCTCGCTTCTTCCTGGTGGCGACGATGCTTTTTAAGGGCGTCTATAGCAAAGCCTGTCAATGCGATACTTCGCCTACTCCCTTTTGTTTTCGGCTCAGTTTCCACATACGTCTCATCACCATCCGTTCTCACCAGCGTAGGAACACGACTTAAAATGCGACGCACGCGAAGTATCCCCTTGCCAAAATCTATGTCTTGCCATTTGAGACCGAGCAGCTCACCACGCCGCATACCAGTAGCTAAGGCCAGTGTTACTAACGTTTCCAACGCATGCCCTTTTGCTGTATGCAGTAACCGATGTATTTGCTCGAGAGTCAGTGGATGTATTTCTTTCTTCTCTTCACGAGGAGGAGATACAACATCACACACATTGCGCGCTACCAGCCCTAATTTGATCGCATCATCTAAAGCCCTATGAAGCACCACATGAATAAGACCAACCGTCTTAGCAGAAAGCCCTTCTTTTACCTTCTGAGATTTTAGCAATTGAACATGCTGAGGCGTCAAGGATTGAAGTTTCACTTTCCCAAGTACAGGGATGAGGTGGAGACGTACTATCCCTTCATATCTTTCATAGCTTCGAGGGCGAAGGGTATCTTGAACACTGTTTTCTAACCAGTACGTAAGATACTGAGCCAATGATTGTTGAGGAGCAGTAACCAATGTTCCTTGCTTTTTCTCTTGCAATGCCTTTTGCATTTTGTCATAAACTTCTTGCCTCTTCTTTGAGTAGAAGTACTTTCGTTTCCCATCCTCAAGGGTGATAGAACCAACATACATGCCATCAACTTTCCGGCGATAAATCGAACCTTCACCGTTTGCTTTTTTTGCCATACGCACGCCTCCTACTTGCGATCCTCTAACCACTGTTGCAAATCACCATACGAAACCCGAACCGCACGCCCGAACCGCTGAACAGGAAGTCCCTCCTTTTGTATCAGGTCGTAGACCTTATTCCTCCCCAAGCTCATGCACTTCATGACTTGTGGAATAGTGAGCAACAAAGGTTGTACATGCAAAGCATTAGAAGCAGTTTGTGCACTTACTTTTGCAACCATAGGCCACCTCCCTCTCTCACGGCTTGCTATAGCTGTCT
>DATAYF010000774.1:0-9154 GCA_036272735.1 Ktedonobacteraceae bacterium | reverse complement strand
GGCGGCTATTACGACTCTGGCTATGTCCAGCCGCTGACGTTCTTCGGCGATGGCTCGCGTGTTCCTTTAATGGTGGTGTCGCCCTATGCCAAACAGGGATATGTCGATCACACCTACTACGACCATGTCTCGATCCTCAAGTTTATTGAGCAAAACTGGCACCTGCCTACGCTGTCAGAGCGCAGCCTCGATAATTTGCCGAATCCCAGGGCCAGCAGGGCTGATCCCTATAAGCCTCTCAACGGTCCGGCTATCGGCAACCTGATGAACCTTTTCAATTTCAGCCATCAGCGTCAGAACACGCCATTGTTGCCGTATTCTGGTTAAGCTTCAGAAAACCTCTCACCAGTGGAAGTGCGGAGGGGATGGTTAAGGGCAACCGCTCTTAACCATCCCCTCTTGTTAACTAGACTTTATCCAAATCATGCTGTAAAGGCGAGGGTATCCACGAGGCGATCAAAAAGTGCTCGTGGAATTGTGATGACCTCGTGCTCAGAAGACGACCTAGAAAAAAAGCAGGAGGGCCACAGATACTGACGAACGAAGGCCAATGTGTCCGAAAAGGTGGGCAATGCTTTGGCGTACCAGGCAGCCTGACGGACAGGAAAAGCGTGCTCTCCCAACAACTGCTGAGCAAAAATGGTGATGAGCGAAAAGAGTCCCAACAGTGAGGGAGTGGTGCGCAAAATGGCCAGATCCGACCACTGGCGCTGTGTCTCCACGCCCAGATGGGTTCGCACCTCATGGAAAGTCACTCCAACCGACCAACGCATGACAAACCATGCCAGGATCTGAAGCGGATCAGCATGTTGATCGGTACACAACACGGCCTGGGAGGCGAAGTGGCCTTGTGGATCATGAATGAGTATCCAACGAATGGGAACAGGTGCAACGCTGGTATGGTACCACAGGGCTGTGCCAGTTGCCATCTCGACGGATCGAGCGATGCCCCCATACCAACAGACCGTGTTTGTCTGCCACACGGTTGCGGGATCGGTCAGGCGTTTGGCGAGGGTGAGTTGGCGTTGGCCTTTCACTGCAGGCCGCCCTTTTTTGCCTACTTCCCGTGCTGGGGCAGGATCATACAACGCTGCATCCAGGCGCAGGCGCGTCACGAGCGTCACATGTGGCAAACGGACCATGTTCGCCAGAAACTCCACCACGGCATAGCTTCCATCGGCGACAATGACCAGCGCCCGTTTCGGCAGCCAGCGGTGCAGTTGCCGGATCATCTGCCTGGCCCAGTCCGTGATCGTTTTATGCCTCTTTCCACGCTGCTCGTGATACCTCTTTGAGGGCGTAAGCACGGTCAAAAAGGGAACGCCCACACTCGCTGGGCCCACGGGATCGGGGTGAGCAGCATCAGGCAGATCCAACGCAATCCACAGGTTTTGACAAAAAACTCCTGGCTGGAACGCACCGGATCACGATAGATGCCTCGCGCGGCGATTTTGCTTCCGCGACGGCGTTCAATCGTCTCGTCAATCCCCACCACAATGGGGGCAGTTGCTGGTACAAAAAGATTCACGAGCAACAACAACACAATCCGGCTCACTGCTCGGCTCGACCATTTAGCACGATTGAGCACTCGGTGATAGTTCTGGAACTGTTTCTCGTTCTGCAATCCCATGGCGCGTAAGATAGATGCCACCGTTCGTTCTCCTGGGGCTAAGATCGCTCCGATCAGGAGCACTTTGCCCCACGCCCAGATGCGTTTGCTGAAAACCCCTTCAAACGAGCGCAACACGTGGATAATCTTTGGAGGCAGATCAAGCATCTCTCTTCTCTTTTCTTTGCAGTGAGATTTGGCCCTTTAAGCAGGCTTCGAAATGTACAAGCATTTTGCCGTTAGAGCCTTTCAGATACGGGGACTCCCACAGCACGCAGCCACAAGTGACTCCCATGATAGCCTTCAGCAGTTCACCTTGCTTGCGATTTGCTTCCCTCTCACGCTTACGTCTCTGAGGTCAACGCAGCCAAATCTTCCCGTTTTTAAATGTGGCTGTGCTGACCTCGGAGACAGTGTATACTACAAAGGACGTTTTTACTGGTAATATGCGATATTAGCAGAAAGAGGCGAGAGGTTTCCCTCTTCCCTTTGCACCGCTTAGCGCATGCCTAGTGCCTGGCGTACTACAGAATCGCCGCCGCTTGCTTGCCATCTGTAGGGATAGAGCGGCTTCGGCTCGGTAAGCGCATCGAGTGACTCTACTTCCTCTGGCGAAAGGCGAAGGTTGACCGCTGCCACGTTGTCCGCAAATTGCTCTGGTTTGTTGGCCCCGATAATGACCGAGGAAACGAAAGGCTTTGCCAGCAACCAGGCCAGGGCAATCTGGGCGGGGGTTGCTTCCGCATGAGCCGCCGCTATGTCGTGTAGTTTATCGACAACAATGTAGTCCTTTTCGCGGTCGATAGAGAGGAGAGAGAGATAGTCGAATGAGGCCAGCCGCCCAGAGTTTCCCGAAGGCTCCTCTCTCGTATACTTCCCACTCAGGAAACCACCCGCGAGCGGGCTCCAGACCAGCAAACCCAGCCCCTCATGGCGCAAGAATGGCGTCACACCATACTCGATGTCACGCCCTAACAGCGAGTAATACATCTGCGCGGAGACGAAGGGAGCGTACCCGTGCTGGCGCTGCGTCGCCAGGAAGGTCGCAGCCTGCCAATCGCCGAGGTTGGAGTACCCCACATAGCGGACCAGTCCGCGCTGGATAAGATGATCGAACGCGCGAGCCGTCTCCTCGAAGGGCGTCAGGGGATCGGGAACGTGGAGTTGCAAAAGATCGATATAATCTGTTCCTAATCGTTTGAGGCTGGCCTCGGTCGATGCAATGACATGACGGTAGGACAGACCCGCATCCATGAGAGCTGGTCCAGTACGTGCGCCAAGTTTCGTCGCGATGATGACATCTGGGCGCCGCGAGCCAAGGGCACGACCAAGAAACTCTTCAGCACGTCCCTCACCATAGTTGTTCGCCGTATCGAAGAAGGTAATACCAGCCTCGAGAGCCTGAGAAACCATATTGTTCGCGCGCTCCTGATTCACTGGATGCTCGAAGCCGTGAGAGATTCCTTCTCCAAAGGTCATCGTCCCCAGCGTGAGCCTGGATACGACCAGGCCAGTCTTGCCCAGAGTCGTATAGTGCATTGCTTTTTTCTCCTTTTCCTACATCTGTTGGATAGTGATCACTGTTGCTTATTGAGCAACGGTTGTCTATAATGCTAGAGCCTGGAAACTCGACAATCAATCGGCAAACTCGCGCTTTTGTCGGGTAGGGAACAAACGGGGAGATGTGTTAGGTGACAGATGCACCGAGAAGAAAGGAGGACGAGCTATGGCAACTCCACCGAAGAGTATGGACCGACGTGTCCAGCGCACCCATCAACTCTTACGGCAAGCGGCCATCGATACCATGAATGAGAAGGGCTTTCTGGCGATGACGATTCAGGATATCGCTGACCGGGCCAACGTCAATCGAGGAACGTTTTACGCTCATTATCCCGACAAATATGCCTTACTAGATGAACTTATCCATGACCAGTTTCAATCACTGCTGAAGCAGAGTCTTCCACCGGAGCCGCACTGGAATACGCAGACGTTGCGTCTCCTCGTGAAGGTCGTACTGGAACATTTCGAGGACGAGTATCGCCAGTGCGACCCGGCGGAGGTTGTTGATCCGCTGATTGAACGGGCCACCAAGGACGCGCTGGCCAACCTCCTTTTAACATGGCTGAAGCAGGAGAAGAGTGCTGGGGCCAACTTTCGAGTCCCGGTGGAGACGATC
Source organism: Ktedonobacteraceae bacterium (assembly GCA_036272735.1). Classification (GTDB taxonomy): domain Bacteria; phylum Chloroflexota; class Ktedonobacteria; order Ktedonobacterales; family Ktedonobacteraceae; genus DATAYF01. Next base: position 5,369 of record DATAYF010000774.1, on the reverse strand, counting down.
GCCCGTGTCGTAAGCTGGACGATCTTGGGGGCAGCGGTTCATTGGTACCGGGAGGGGATCAAGCTCTCGGCGGAACAGGTGGCCGATGATGTCTTGCTGATTGTCATGGAGGGCGTAGCTCATCTGGCTCTCGATACAAAACGAGAGTAGAGGTACCTCCAGAAGACTCTCCTAAAATATCGCCTCTACGCCGCCGATAAGGTGCCTACTTTGAAAGCAATTGACCACTTGACACGATGCCGGTAACTTGCATTGCTCACCTGAGAACAACTCGACCTCGCCCTAACATTGTAAAAATCTCCGGCGGGCCTAAGAGACCGATTTGAGCGAAGCTTACTCTGCCTTCCGTTTTTGTCCAGTCAATATGGATAAAGTCTAGGTTAAAAGGTGCTGACAAAGACACCATTTAGGGACGGGCACGAGCCAGCCTGGAGGGTATTGTCAACTTGGTGAGATAACAGAAGAGCTTTTTTTCTAGTACTACAGTTGTAGTTGCACAGCCATTCGGCGCTTGCAATGGCAAAGCCGTGCGATGGCTTGATGTGTACGCCTCCAATACGACCAAGCGAGGTAGTAGAGAGAAGAGAAGAGGACAGTCTTCACAAGATAATAAAAGAGTCGTCGCACTTCTGGAATACTTAGTGCACCATCACTGGCAAATTACGATCGGCTTGTGGTTGATCTTGCTGGATCTGGGGTTGTCCCGTGGTAGGTATTCTGTCCCCAGCTCCGTTCTCTTGGCTGTGTTGCAAAAAGAAAGCTGATCTGTTATGGCTGGTGAAAAAGAAGAAAAAAGAGTGCCAATCATGACCGAGCAGGATCCGTTCAAATGGCGTCATTTCCAGGCCGAGATCATTGTCCTGTGCGTGCGCTGGCACTTACGATACTCGCTGACGATTAAAACGTCGCTGGTACGCTCTCGTTCAATCTATGACTTTTCCTCCGTTCTTGCTGAACCCTGGAAGGGGCCGTTTTCGCATGGGCTATTAGGAACAGGATACCAAGAACGACATCAACGATCCCGATCAACATGGAGAATGGAGATCGATGGAGAACGACAAGCAGGATGAATACGATCCCAGAGGCTTTTTCGAGGACAGCCACCAGCATCATTGGTCGATAGCGTAGAGGGTCTCTCGACAGTACAAGGAAGAGCACTTGCCATGCTAATGTCACCCATGCAAAACCATAGTAATATTCCGGGTGAGTGATCGCTGGTGGTTGCGTCGCATCAAGCATTGTTTCTGCTAGAAAGAGTGGCGCTACCACGAGAATACCGTAGATTCCTGCAATCAGGAACACTCTTTTCGCAAATTTCATGAGAATCTCCTTCAGATCATGTTTATGCCTCACGGCTGTACCAGCCAACGACACGATAGTAGCAAAGCAAGCTCTCGGCAACAGAGCAGCAGAACTGACCAAGTGAGTGTGTAAGAACAATTTTGCTGTAAAGTCGGGATAAAAGGCCACTTAACTGAGGCAGGATCACTTTCTCTGTTTTATGTACGCTCATAGGCAAGCTGACGCATGCCCCATATGTTCTCTCCTTCGCTGGTGGCAGTGGTCGCCAGGGCTTGCAAATCTTGTTCCATTTGATCGATGATAGTTCCATACTGCTGTTGGATGAAAGGATGATTTTTCCACGATGGGAGATTCATTGAAAACATCGTCGCCACCTGCGCTGTCGAAACAGGCAGGTGATAGACGCGGCTCAGGCGGCGTTTGAGCCGGTCATTCCCCTGATATTGCTGAAGCCTCGGGCCGATGTAGAGTTCGTTTGCTTGCTGTCTGAACAGGGCCGCCTGGATCTCCAGATAGCGGCGCAAAAGCGAGTGCTCCGTCTGAATCCACTCGACTTCTTCCACCAGTAGGAAGCCCTGAGGACGCAATTGTGTCCCCCAGCGCCCAAGCACGGAGAGGGGATCTCGCAGGTGGGTCAGGAGCATGCGGCAGAAGATAAGATCACCTGGTCCAGCGGGAAAAGGAGTCTGGGTGACGTCATGACGAGCAAATGAGAGATGTGCAGGTGCATTCCTCCTTGCCAGAGAAAGAAAGTACTCGGAATTGTCGAGACCGATGATCCGGGCACCCTGTGTGATCTCTGCCAAAAGGTGCGTGGTATACCCCGGTCCACATCCCAGATCGACAACCAACTCCGGTGCTGTGCCAATCACTGTTTGCAGAAAAGGACGGCTTGAGAAGGCAAACACATCGGCAAGGAGGCGTAATCTGTGGGCCGCTTTGTCTGTATCTTTAAAAAGGTAGGACATAAAATTCCTCCATGAGGGACAAAAACATGTGGATCTCCTTTGAATAGTTGGACGGATGGAGCCCAGCTGGGATTGTGGAATTCGCCAACATGCTCAGGATTGATGGAGATCGACCTCATCAGCCTGCAGAGACGCTTGGTAAGCCAACTGATGCTCTTGAATATCGCTTGTATCCCATCCGTTCAGTTCTAAAGGGCAGCCCTGTGCTCGATCGTGACTGGAAAAAGGACCATACGACGAAAGAGTCATTTTTGTCTCCGAGCCTGGAAAACATTGAAGCTCCTAAAGCAGAATCAACCAGCATATGGCAGGCGCTGCCTGGGTCGAGTGGTCAATCGGGCGTCAGCTCGATATGCACAGTCCGATAGCCTCTCAGCCGGTGGACAAGCGGAACGAGGATACCGTGCAGCATAGGATACTTGCGGGCAAGGGCGTGAGCAGCATGGAGCGCCTCACTGCCATCCAGTACCCGAGCGTGGGCACGGATCGCTGGGCCGGTGGGCTGACCGCGCCAGGTCGACGGGGCGATCTCGACCACGGGATTGTTGCGGATGCGCCTGAACTTCCATGTTGTGTCCCACGTACGGACGAAGGCGTGCTTCCCATTGACGGCGATATTCACCGGCGTGCCCACCGAGGTGCCGTTGCGGCGATAGCTCGTGAGCAGGATCGTCTTCGGACGAACAAAGCGTTCAAGAGCCTGTAGTGGGTTGGTCATTGCAAGACCTCCTTGTCGCCCGATGGACTCTTTCGCAGAGCTTGATACTGATTGAAGTAGGCATGCCAGGGATGCAGGTGAGGTTCAAACACCCGCGCCAGCACCGCCGGATCGTGTGTGACGATTTCCCGCGCCTGCGCTTCGCCCTCGACATCGAGAATGCCCAGGCCGCCCTGATTGTCCAGAAAAGCACCGCCCATGAGCAGCTGCCTGGCCGCAAAAAACTGTTTCATATACTTGCCATGTTCGCGATAAAAAGGTTGCTCCGCCACCGTTTTCCCCGTCTGCCATGCTGGGCCAGGGGTATAGATCACGACAAACATTGCTGTCTCTCCTTTGCCAACCACTGTTGGACGAGCTGGTACAAAGCGCCCAGATCCTCGCCCTCAATGGGTGGGATGATGTGCTGACTGCCTACGTAGAGACTGTAGAGGACTCTGGCAAACTGCTGGGCGGAGAGACGATCAGCCCTGGTGGCAAAGACCAATGCTTCGAGATACTCCAGCCGCTGCTGGTCGATCCGCTGCTGGTGAACGCGCACCTGTGCATCTTGTAATGCCCAGGCACGCAAAGCCACGTCGAGCCTGTAAGGGTGTAAGCTCGCTTGCAGCACCCGTGCCAACTTTTCTGGTGAGGAAGCCCCCTGTTCGGCCCATTGGATGATGCGAAGCGTTCCGTCTTCTTCCCAAAACGCTAGCAAACTTTCCTTAAAGTCCTGGTAATTGGTAAAATGGTGATAAAAGGACCCCTTTGTCACCCCAAGTCGATTGGTCAGGGACTCGATGGTAAGCGCTTCGGCACCTGCCTCTTCAAGCAGGGCGAGCCCTTCCTCAAGCCATCTGCGTCTGCTGAGTTGCGCCATAACCTATTCCTCTCTTTGTTCGAGGCATTTCTCTTCTTCAAGATCATACCATACCGTATGGTATGTTTGCAAGGGGCCAACGCTCTTTTCCTCCCAGTGGTAAATAGGCAGCTTTCTGACGAACAATTGCAAGCTGCGGTCAAAGGACTCCAGAAGCGGTTGCATAAAGACCACTCGAGCGAAGCGAAGCCGAGACCTTCTCCGCTGGACCAGTTGGAGGCAGAAGAAGCAAGGCGGCAGGGGAGCCGGAGCCAGGTGCGGGAGGATGAGCCGTTGACGGGGGATGGAGCCACCATCAGGCAGCTCTCGCAAGCGGAGATCAAGCAACTCTCCGAGAGACAATTAGATGCCGCGATCAAGAAGCTCCGAAAGGAAGCGCTGAAGACCAGCCAGGAGAGAACGAAACCGGCAGATTCCCCCGTGCTCGGACGACTGTATTTAGAGCGGGGCCGACGGTTGACCGCTCGGATACAGACACAGGTAGATCCATCCGGCATCATGCAAGGATCGATCCAGAGAAAGCTTTCGACAGGGGCAGGGTGTGTGCTATTTGCTGTCCTGACGCTCCTGATAGCAATTTTCTTTTGGGCCTGGGTCTTTTTGGTGATCCTGGTATTTGATCCCAATACCCCTCAGACACTCTGGCCAGCAGTTGCAGCTATCGTTATTGGGGGTGACGCAATTATCGGAAGCTATTTCTGGCTTCCACCACTTTACGCTTCTGTGAAACGTGCTTATCTCCAGCGCTATGGGGAAGAGGCGCTGGCTGAGATCGCCAGTATTCAGCATGAGATTTCCGGTTGGCGTTCAGGAGGAAACTCCGCCCTTTCCTGGGTCCAGTTGGACTGGCGCTGGCAGATGAGCGATGGGCAGATCTGCCAGGACAACACGGTCTATCGGATTCAGGATCAGGATAAACGCACCTTACAAAAGTACCGGCAATTCGTCGCGACCTATGCCAGAGGGAAACGGTTTCCCGTGTATTTCCTGCCGAAACACCCGCATGTTCTTGTGGTGCCTGCAGTAAAACGACGTGCACGCATCTTTGTGTCGGACCTGTTTACGGGGGGGAATGCCTCCAGTGTGATAAACCAGGCGCAGAGCAGAAGAAGCTGATCATTCCCACTCCAACTCGTGCCTTCTGAATCCTCTGTGTCTCGGAAGAGGATAGGAGCATATCCAGAGGCCTCCCAGATGACTGAGGGAGGTTGTGTCCCATACGAGATGATAGCTCTATCACCTGCACAGATGCATGTCATCTTCTGAAAATGCTTCGCTCTCGTCATCTTTTTTTGTGTCGTTTTCGGCTCATCGGCGTACTGTTTTCTCACTGGTCGAGCTCATTTATAGTGTTTACAATAACTGTTAGTTCTTGTATGTCAGTTACCCCAGCGCTAAAGCGCGGGGCTTGTGTCTGGGCTCCACCGCAACTCGGCGTAGCGTTGCCGCCGCGCCGCTTTGGCTTCATCGCTCGACACATCGGGGTGTACTGACAAGACGCCCGTGCTCATCCAGTCCT
>DATAYF010000773.1:0-5399 GCA_036272735.1 Ktedonobacteraceae bacterium | reverse complement strand
CATTCAACCAGGAAGCGCAGGACAAAGGCCTGCAGCAGCGCTAGCCCAAATGCCAAACCAGCCAGCAAACTGAGCCGCAGCAGAGGATGGAAGACGATGAGCAGCAGGATGGTAACGGGAATCACTACGATCAGCATCAAGATTTTATAGGTGATATTTTGTGCGACATCATCATGGATGGGATGGATCGGGCGCAGCAGCAACGGCGAGAAGTAGCCTTCGTGCACGCGCCACTCAAACTGCTCGTACACCCAGGTATGCGTGACGTAATCAACGAGCATGGCGATCATGAAGTAGCCCGCAAGGATCGAGGTGTTATAGCCGCCCACATTGCCACCCTGCGCCTGTACCACTGCCGACCAGACTGCGATAGAGATCAATGGCCTCAACGCCGTCGCGAGCAGCCAGATGGCCGAGGAGACACGATATTGCACCTGTGTCGCAAACGCAATGACAAAGCGCACACGATAGAAATCTAGCAAGTGTTTCATAGTGCCTCCTGTGCAAAAGCCTCTTCGATCACAGCCTCAATGGGGGGATCTTCAATGGTCAAATCCTTGACCGGGAGATCTGCCAGCAGCTGACTGGTGATCCTGGCCGTCTCCCCTTTGGATACTTGCAGAACCACGCGCCCCTCTGCGGTCTGTTCCACCACATCACCATAGGTTTGTAGGCCAGAGCCATCCAACTGCTCCAGGCTCACGATGATCTTCTGAAAAGGCGAGAAGCGCTCAACCAGGGAGGACAGATCACCATCGAACAAGAGACGGCCGTGGTGGATCAGGATCACCCGTTTGCAGAGCGCTTCCACATCGTTCATATAATGGCTGGTCAGGAGCACACTGGTGCCAAAGCGGCGATTATACTCGCCAAGAAAGCTGCGTATTCGGCGCTGCATGATTACATCCAGACCCAGCGTGGGCTCATCAAGGAAGAGGATCTGCGGCCGGTGCAGGAGCGCACCGGCGATCTCACACTTCATCCGCTCTCCCAAAGAAAGGGTGCGCACCAGTTTACGCAGCAGCGGACCAAGTTCAAGCAGGTCCGTGAGCTCATCGAGCATGCTGCAATACGAAGAGAGAGGAATGCGATAGATGGCGCGGTTGAGCTCAAACGAATCGGCGGGAGGGATATCCCAGGCAAGCTGATGGCGCTGTCCCATGACCATCGTAATCTGACGCAGGAATGCCTTCTCTCGTTGCCATGGCGTATGCCCCAGAACTTCTGCCACCCCCGAAGTGGGATAGAGCAAGCCCGCCAGCATCTTCAGGGTCGTTGTTTTGCCTGCTCCATTTGGTCCCAGGAAGCCGACGATCTCGCCAGCAGCCACCGTAAACGAAATGTCATGCACCGCGACCACTTCCCGTATGTGTCTCCGAGCCAAGCTGCGCGCCGCCGCCAGCAGGCCGGCTTCTCGTTCATGCACATGGTACACCTTGCGTAGATGATGTACTGAGATTGTAGGATCAGACTTCATACGCTCAATCTCCTTTCGAGAAAGCTTCTTTACAAGGATGAGCACAAGCCGCTCATCGCCCTTTCCCGTGTCATGCTGCCCGGATGTAAAGAAGGTGTTCACAACAGAAACAGGTGCCAATCATATGCCACCTTTGGATGGCATCTTCGCTGAAAAATTGGCACAGCATTAACAGTAACAAATTATCAAAAGCCTGTCACGACTCAATTTTGATACATTCATCAAAAGTCTGAAATTGCCATAAAATGGAGTCCCGACGTGTGCGCCGCATCAGCGATAGAAATTGAGCGCGAAAGTACAGATTGTCGGAAGATCCGTTGCACACCTACAGCGGTCTTCACAAAGATTGAGCTCGCTTTCTTCTCAAGAAGCCCATGCGTGCTCAAGCCAACAGGGGACAAGAACTTTTGTCAGAATCTCTGAAATGAGGGCATATTCTTACCGCATTGTCGTATAGAATAGAAGGAAAAAGAGGAAGAAATACTCTTTCCTTTAGTATTTGAGGCACTTTCTTTTGGAAAGATGCCTGCATTTGGTATATTGTTCACGAGAAAGGACATGGACTCATGACTCTTCCAGCACGATTGGAACCGTTTCTCAAACAATTCGATGATGCGCTGGATCGTCTCATCACACGCCTGCAAGGACTGACTGATGACGAGTATTTGTGGGAGCCTGTCCCTGGCTGCTGGAGTCTTCGCCTGCGAGAGCGTTGCCAGACGAGCAAGCCCTTTGGCAAAGGAAACTGGGTCATGGACTTCGACCGCCCGGAACCCGTGCCGCCTCCAGTGACAACCATCGCCTGGCGGATGTGTCACCTGACCAACGGGTTGATCCGGCGCGCTGACTACACCACAGGCAGCAGATCGCTTGCTTGGAATGACTACGAAATTGCTTCCACGGCTCAATCTGCCATATCATCTCTGGTGACTGGAGCGCAAATCTGGCGATCAGTGCTCACAGGCACATTGGATGCAGACCTTGATCAGATCGGCCACAGCCAGTACCCCTGGGGGTTAGACCCCAAACTCCCCTTCCTTGATATCATCTGGTGGGTGAACCAAGAACTTCTGAGTCACGGTGCTGAGATTGCCCTTTTACGCGATCTCTACCGCGCTCAATCGCGCTGAATGTTCTCCTGGAAACTGGTTCAGGAGGCAACCGACGTAGCACGGATAAAATCTCCTGAACCAGCAGCACAAGCTGGCTCAGTTTTCCGCATGAGCAAGAGAGAGTCTGGCACTCTTAGGCTGGTCTTAAGAGATAACCGCAATGCGTAAACCAGCCAGGAGCATCTTGCTTCGTGATCGTGAGGAGGGCTTGTCCTATCGCCTCCTGTAATGCCTCTGGTGTGCGCGCTCCCACTCGACGTAAAAACGCTTTCAGCTTTGAGAAAGCTTCCTCAATCGGTGACAAGTCAGGGGAGTAGGACGGGAGAAACAGAAGCTGGCATCCTCGTGCTTCGATAGCGCGCCGAACCCTTTCTCCAGTATGCGTGTTCAAGTTGTCCAAAATGACGATTGATCCAGCTTGCAAGCTGGGGGCGAGAATGTGTTCAATGTAGAGTTCAAAAATGGTGGTATCTGCCGAGCCTTCCAGAATGAATGCTTCCCCCATGCCCTGAATCGAGAGTGCAGCGAGCAACGTGATATTCGCTCGTCTGTTTCGTGGGACAGACCCGTAGACGCGTTCCCCTTTTGGAGATCGAGCATACAGTCGGGTTAAAGCAATATTCGAGCCGCATTCATCAATGAACACCAGTTTACTGGCTTCCAGCATTTTGGCTTGTGCGCGCCAGGCTGCGCGGTCGGCTTCATTCTGCTCACTCGCATGGATCGTCTTTTTCTTGTGGGTCCAGTTCAAACAACGGATCGCACGACTCATGGTCGCGGAACTGACCTGGGCGCCATGTATCGCTTCCCAGAACTGGCAATGTTCGGCAAGCGTCGCATCGGAGTGGACTTCGAGCTGCGAGAGCAAGCCCGCTTGCAACGCTACCCCTTTCTTTGACGGGCGACCTGGAATGGCCTTGGGTTTGAGATCGCCTGTCTCCCGCCTCAGCTTGAGATAGCGCTTGATCGTGGAGAGGGAGACGTTAAAGGTTTTGACCACTTCTGCCCGTGGTTTTCCCTGGTCAACCGCTTGCACAATACGCTGTCGTAAATCTTGAGAATACGCTCGCATGAGTTTATTTTGTCACACGGTTCAAGTTTTGTGAAGACCGCTGTAGCTGGCCACAATGGAAAGCATGCTCGAAAAAAAGAGGTCATTGGAGATGAAAAAGCTTGACAGCATCCGTCTTTCTGGTCTATTATAGACTCAATGAGTCTGGAATAGAACGGAGAGAGGAATGAAGTATTCACAGGCGACCAATTATGCGCTCCATACGATGCTGTACTTTGTGGCTCTCCCGGTGGGGACCACCATCGGTGTCCAACGATTGGCAGAGCTTCAGGGGCTTTCCTCGACGTATCTCTCCAAGATTTTGACCAGGCTCGTGAAGGCAGACGTGATCGAGTCTACTCCTGGGATCAACGGAGGATACCGGTTGAGAAGAAACAAAGCCGATCTTTCTTTCCTGGAGGTCATTCATGCCATTGAAGGGACTGCCTCACTGTTTCAGTGTGCTGACGAGCTTAATCATCGAGGATGCTTGATTCAGCAGGTGATGACGCAGGCGGAACAACAGATGGAAGATTACCTCAAAGAGCGCAAGCTGGTTGAACTGGTTGGCCAGGTCGGTGATGTGAATGCGCTTGTGTGAACGCGCCTGCGTGTTTTTTTAGCTTTATCGTAGATATTACAAGTCTGTAAAGTCCTTTATAGGGACGTTGATCCTATGATCGTTAGCCATGCCATGCTCGGCAGTGGACTGGTAGGTTTCTATGCTACCCTGGTCTTGGGCGGAGCCAGGAGAAGCGTCATGGCATAGGAGTCGTAGGGATGTTTGATACAAGGAGGAACAGGATGGTTCAAGGAACGTTTGGAAGCACACAAGAGATCGTCGATGTGGTAGTGGTGGGCGCGGGCGCTGCGGGATTGAGCGCAGCGCTATTTCTCTCCCGCGCGCGACGCCGCACTATCGTCTACGACGGTGGTCCAACGCGCGCTTCCGTGATAAAGCAGGTCCATGAATTTCTTGGGTACGAGGGGATCACGCCAGCAGAGTTGCAGGCACGCGGATGCGCCGAGGTCGTACGCTACGGTGGCGAAATCCGCAGCGAGGCCGTGCTCAAGATTGAGCCGAGGCCCGACGGGCTCTTCGATGTCTGGAGCAGGCAGGGGATGGTGACGGCGCGGGCCGTCGTGCTCGCGACCGGGCTGGTGGACGTGCTTCCATCGGTGCCAGGCTTGCGCGAGGGCTGGGGTCGGGATGTGCACGTGTGCCCGTGCTTCAGCGGCTACGAAGTACGCGACAAGCATCTCATCGCCTTCGGACTGGGGGAGCGCCTTGCACAACTCGGTAGCTTCCTCACCGCATGGTCGTCCTCCGTTACGGTGGTGACCACGCATGAGTTCGACTCCGCGGCCCTCGACCGACTGCATGAGCTTGGCGTCGAGATCGTTCGGGATGAGGTGACGGCGTTGGTGCGGCAGGATGATCGACTCGTCTCTGTCTCGACGGCGGGTGGGACGGAGGCGCCGACCGATGCCGTCTTCGTGGCTGCACCATTTCGTGCTGCATCTGATCTCCCAGCGTCCCTCTGCGAGGTAAATGAGGCTGGTTTCGCCGTCACTGATGCCGACGGACAGACGAGCCGCCCCGGAGTCTGGGTTATTGGGAATGCAACCGATCCTGTCGGCCATCTCGCGCATGCAACCGCCGCTGGCGCTCGTGTTGGGCCGTGGGTCGTCAACTATCTGCTTGAATTGTCACGCTCCTGGAAGACAGCGTAAGCGAACCGCTTTTCGCCGTTTTTTT
>DATAYF010000772.1:0-8735 GCA_036272735.1 Ktedonobacteraceae bacterium | reverse complement strand
AGAAGAGGAAGAATGCTTGCAATATTGCCTGCATGTTACGTTTTACGTTTGCATATATGGGGCTGGCCTTTGTCTCGATCAATAAACCAAAACAGAAATAGAAAGATGAGCACATGACGTGGCGTTTTGCACCGCAACCTTCGAGCAACCTTGCCGACTCAGAGCGGTTCCTGGCCGAGCTGGACAGGCACGCGGACTTCTTTGATAGCAGCGAACCGCTCTGGCTGGGGCGCGCGTCTGGGCGTTTGGACCTTATGGGAGGCGTTGCCGATTACTCCGGTTCGCTCGTGCTGGAATTGCCGCTCAACGTTGCAACCTGGGTGGCGATGCAACCTGCGCACGATGGATGGGTTACACTGTACAGCACTGGAGCCGAAAATTTCGCTGAAGATCCGCTCGTAACGTTCTCACTTGCCGATCTACAAACGAATGCTGACGTGCTCGATTACGCTGCCTTGCATCCATTGTTTACCCACAATACCAGGCAAGCGTGGGCCGCGTATGTAGCTGGCGTGCTGGTGCTGTTACGCAAGGAACGTGGCTTGTCACTGACGCAGGGTGTGCGCATTTTCGTGCATTCCGAAGTACCAGCGGGCAAAGGCGTGAGTTCATCCGCCTCTTTGGAGGTTGCGACCATGCAAGCGGCCAATACACTCTATGATCTGCGCCTGGAGGGGCGCGAACTGGCGATATTATGCCAGCAGGTTGAAAATTTGATTGTAGGTGCCCCCTGTGGCGTGATGGACCAGATGACCTCGGCTTGTGGCGTGCAGGGTAGCTTGCTAGCCTTGTTGTGCCAACCAGCCGAGTTGCAGGGTCATGTAAAATTGCCGGACGAGGTCGAGATATGGGGCATCGATTCGGGCATACGTCACGCCGTCACCGGAGCGGACTACGGCTCGGTGCGCGTTGGGGCATTTATGGGCTATCGTATCATCGCCGATCTCGCGGATCTTGCTGTGCAGCAGCTAGCAGACGGCAAAGTGCAGATTACCGACCCGCTCTGGCATGGGTTCCTGGCAAATATTGCCCCTTCGGTCTGGGAAACGACCTATCGTGAGCGCGTGCCGCTAGAGATGGATGGCGCGACATTTCTGGCGCGCTATGGCGGCACTATCGATTCCGTCACGCGTGTTGATCCCGCGCACGTGTACGCCGTACGCCAGCCGACCGCGCATCCTATCTACGAGCACCATCGTGTCCAATTATTCCGTGCCCTGCTCACCCAGCGACCGATGGACGAAGCGCATCTCTGCCTGTTGGGTGAGTTAATGTACCAATCGCATGCCAGCTATAGCGCCTGTGGCCTTGGCTCAGCGGGAACCGACCGCCTGGTCTCATTGGTGCGCCAGGCAGGTCCCACTGCCTCCCTCTACGGAGCCAAGGTCACGGGCGGTGGCAGTGGTGGAACCGTCGCCGTGCTGGCGCGGCGTGGTGCGCGGGAGTGTATAGAGCATATCGTTGCGCAATACAAGCAAGAAACTGACGTACAGGCAAGCATCATTGGATAAGCAGGAGTGCGGAGGACCAGCCCTTTGCCGGGGAGTGAGAAGTTCCAATAGGCAAAGAGCCATAAGCAGGAGTGCAAAGGATGCAGTCCTTTGCCGGGGAGTGGGGTATCCCCCACATTCTCCCCCCTCGTCGCCGGAGGCGACGAGCATATTGACGCCCTATCAAGGAAGAGCATATAATTGGCCCATCATCACATAGTTGGAGCGATAATGTCAGACGTTGCCAGGCGAACCGAACTCATCCTACAGGAATTGCGACAGCATGGGCGCGTAAGTGCAGAAACCTTGAGCAAACAGCTCACCGTCAACTCGTCCACCATCAGACGCGACCTGGAAAAGCTAGAGCGCCAGAACCTTCTAAGGCGCATCCATGGTGGCGCGGTGCCCGTTGATACGCTTTCTTATAGCGCGTACCAGAACGATTTGACGTTTCAAAAAAACATGGTCGAGCTACTGGACGAGAAAACTCGCATTGCACAGGCGGCGCTCAGCCTGCTCCAATCTGGCGACACCATTGCCCTTTCCCCAGGCACCACCACAACCATATTGGCGCGCGGCATTCGCTACGCACAACTGCAAAATTTAACGGTGGTCACAAATGCCTTGAATATCGCTATGGAGCTGAACGGCGTGCCCGGCATCAACCTGACGGTTGCTGGTGGTATTCTTTTGCCCGATTTCTTCGCGTTGGTGGGACCCTTAGCTGAGCAGAGTTTGAGCCAGATGTACGTCTCTAAAGCCTTTATCGGCGTGAATGGGCTGCATCCTGAGCATGGCTTGACCAGTCCGAACCAGCTTGAAGCGCTAACTCACCGTGTCACCTTGCAGCGCGCGCAGTGTACGATTGTGCTTGCTGATCACACCAAGCTAGGGCGTGTCTCGCTCCACTCTATTGCCCCAATCTCCGCCATGCACACGCTTATTACCGATACTGATGCCCCCTGTGATCTGCTCGCCGACCTCAAAAACCAGGGTATCGACGTACAAGCTGTGTGAATTTCTACCTTCTTATAGCCAAAACTAATAGCAACGGGTAACATTCGATCATCGATCATGACACACAGAACTAAACGTGCAAAAATTGCAGGCATTCTCGAAGCCCGCAACGAGCGGGAGAGCCGTTTCACGCTGGGGTTTATACATTGCCCTCCCTTTGGTAAGGTCCGTTATATTAGGAATATGAGAAAGAAACATCGTACCAGGAAGAAGGTTTATTCATGAGTTCCAAGAGAGACACTCGTGCTTAACTAGCCCCGGTGCCAGCCAGGGTTGCTCCCCAGGTAAACTGGGTGGGCGCGTGGTACGCGGCTCCAGTCAAGATGCCAAAGGTTTTGCCCTGCCCTGATGCCATTCACTGAGCGGAAACGAGCGTTATGGAGTGAGTACCAATGGGCACCCGCCCATCGCCCTCGATGTCTTGACGAAGAGGGATTCACGAGACGCAATGCGGGCGCCGTCGCCGCGAGGGCACCACGTTCCCAAACGAAGGAGAAAGCACATGCCTGTCTACAACCGGACGAACATCCCTGCATCGGTGGGCCGCGGCACACTCGACCCCGAACTCAAGGCTTGGCTACCGAAGGGTCCGACCCTCGGCGCCGATGTGACGATTGCACAGGGCCGTCGCGATCAGATGATGCTCGGCGCAGGGCCGTGGCCCGAGATCGGCGCCGTCGAGACCCTCGTCCTGCCCGGCCCGCACGGGTCCCTGGCGGTTCGGAAGCACACGCCGACCCGTCCGACGAGCGCTCCGTCCGGGGCTTTGGTGTATCTCCACGGTGGCGGCTTCACCTACGGGACGCTCGACGAGTTCGAGGTACCGATGCGCCTCATCGCCGAGCGCGCCGGCATCATCACCTACGCCATCGAGTATCAACTTGCCCCGGAGGCGAAGTTTCCGGTGCAGATCAATGAGATCGAGTATTTCGTGCGCTGGCTCTTCGACAACGCCGACGCGGAGGGGGTCGACGCGAGCAAGATCGCCGTCGGCGGCGACTCCGCAGGCGGCAATATGACCTGTGTCATCGCGCTGAAGCTCCGCGATGAGAACGGTCCGAAGCTCGCCTTGCACGTGCCGCTCTTCCCGGAGGCAGCCTTCCCGGGTGACACGCTGTCAGGGAGCGAGAACCGGACCGGGCTCTATCTTGAAACGAACGGCATCTATGAGATGGTGCGCAATTACATCAAGAACGCGGATGATGGACGCCAGCCGTACATCACCCCCATGAACGCCGAATCGCATGCCAACTTGCCGCCGACAATCCTCGTCACGAACGGATTCGACCCGCTTCGCGATGTGGGACACGCGTATGCGCAGAAGCTCGCCGCCGCCGGGAACGACCTCACCTACGTGCACAATCCCGATCTGACCCATGGGTTCCCCCAATTCACGCGCTACTCCGCCGCCTGCCACCAAGCGACGATAGCGCTCGCCGACTTCATCAAGGTGCACATCGGCTGATACGAAGGGGAGAGGGCACAGGTTCGAGAGGAGTGACCTCATCTATCAGTCAGTGGCGTCTATCAGTCAGTGGCGTCTATCAGTCAGTGGCGTCATCAATCAAAAATTGGGTGCGTGAGGATGATATTTCTGCCGTGGGAGAAACGTGAGCCGCAGGAGAAACGTGAGATGTAGTAGGGAGGTCGGTGAAAGAAGTTCGCTATGCTTTGATACTATTTATTGCAGTATTCTCACAAGCGGATCATAAAAGAAAGCAATCCCAACCTGCCCACCACATCTCTTCGTATGGTATTATACACGCGTAAGCCGCAAAGGTCAATCGCTGATGTACCAAAGTCAGGAAAGGATTTATTATGCGCACATTTGTACGCTGCGCGCTGCTCGGTGGCTGGTGGCTGCTGGCACTTTTTGTAATAGTCGGGTGCGGAACGACGAGCAAAGCTGCCGCGATCAGTAATATTACCAGCAATCATGTAATCCAGAAACCAGTCCGCTCAACGGCAGCAACGCTCAAGTCAGTGGATTGGGCCAACTTTACCTATATGAGTACGTGTTACGACAACACGCAACCATTCCATACCAAAAGTAACCACGCCACCAATGGAGTCGTGCATTTCGTGGTGTATCCACCGAAATATGGAGACATCACCGGCAATGGGCAATTAGACGCGGTGGTGCCGTATCAATGTTCGGCCGCCGACGCCATGGGCGTGCGCGTCTTCGTGTATAGCGGAAGTGCCGCGCACCCCATATTGATCGGCGACCTGCCCACGTCGAACCCGCGCGGCGAGATCGCCAACGTTACCAGTATCGCGATCAGTAATGGCGACCTGAACTTAGCCGGAACGGGCTACGCGCCGGGTACCCCGCGCTGCTGCCCCGACCTTGCTATCACGTCGAGCTATCACTGGAACGGCACATCGTTTGTTCTGACGTCCTTCACCTCAAAGGTACACAAAGCCTGATTGGGCTAACTTATGATCACGCGAGCATACATGTAAAAGGCATAGTGACCGATGTGCCGGTCACTATGCCTTTTGTCGCTTATACTCCTCTTTTGTGAATGAGGTGTTGCATATTCACGGCGACCCAATTTGGGACCCCATAGCCTTTGTAGCCTTTGATCATTTTGTGAACTATTTCACAATTATTTATATATGGGTCATATGACCCATATGCGTTAGTTTGTTTGTATGATATCTTTTGTTCAAGTCGGTGAACACAGTGGAGAGGATAAAGCTTCTCTCGGGGCTGCTTCAGCCTATCCATACGCTCTAGAATGCCGATGTGCCCAATGAAAAACTCTGTCAAAAAACATCTATGAACACAGGAGAAAAAAACACTATGCGTTTGAAAAACCTCGTTTGTAGCCTGGGCCTCGCCCTCCTGCTCGTTGGAATCCTGGCGGCCTGCGGTTCCACCTATTCGACGGCCAGCGCTAATACACTCGCCACGACGCTCAAAACATCGATCACTGCCAACGTATCACAAAAAATCTCATCTTCAGTTGTGGTGTCTGTGGGCAAGGTTCCTTCCCATCAAGCGGTGGGGAGCAAGATCACCGTTCTGACGACCATCAAAGGCTTCACGTTATATGTTCATGAATGGCAGGGGGCAAGTGGCTTTACCTGTGATGGCTCATGTGCCAAGACCTGGAAACCCCTGGTCTACAATGGGACGGGCACGCCTACCTCTACCACCAAACTGCCTGGGAAGCTGAGTGTTGGGACCGATGCTCAGGGTCACAAGGTCGTCTTCTACCAGGGCTATCCCCTCTACACCTATGTTGGTGACAAGAAGCCTGGCGACTTCAATGCGCCTCTAGCTGATAACTTGCCCTGGCAACTCGCCACCCTTGATCTCCCCATCGGCCTGTAAACAGCAGTTTTAAATAATACTACGCAAAGCCCCTGGCGGGATATCCGCCAGGGGCTTTGCATTTTTCCAAAGACTATTTCAGTGAACGGTTTGCCAGAAAGTATTGCCGCGTTGCCACAAAGAACAAAAGCGGCAATACTTTCTGGCAAAGAACACTTTGAAGTTCGCACCACTAGCATTACTCTCTGTCCGCCACGATGGAGCCAACGCGTTCGCCCAGCGTGGGATCACGGCGCGCCAGAATGACAGCATAGATCAGTGCGACGACAATTACTGCCAGGCTGATCCAGGGGAACAGGTTAAAGGGGGCTTGCTGCCCCGGTTGGATCAGCCCCCACAGGGGGAAGCCAATCGCCAGAATGCCAAGGATAGGTAGGATCAGGTGCCTCAGCAGCGAGAATTGATCTGGATGGTATCTTCTGTAGTAAAAAGGGAGCGCGAGATTCGAGATCAGGTAAACCAGCGCGATCAGGATGGTGCCGAGCGTCGCGATGTCCCCAAAGAAGGTCGTGGGGGGCACGTTCCAGCCAAAAACGTAGACAATCACCAGGCTAATGACAAAAAAGATGAGAAAACTGGCCCAGGGTGTACGAAATTTGGGATGGATTTTCGCTAGTGCAGTGGGCAATAGACCTTCGCGCGCGGCATTGAAAATCAGGCGCGATTGTGAATTGGAGCCTGCAATCATGGCGCTGATCGTGGAGGTGAAGCCAGCAATGTACACGAGCAGCGCGAGAATGCCGGAGATGCCCTGGGCCGCGCTCAGAAACGGCACCTGCGCCGATGACAACGCCTGGATATTGCTGTTAAAAGCAATCACGGTGGCGTAGGAAAACAGGATGTAGCATACCGCGATCAGGAGAATGCTGGAATAGATCGCCCTGGGCACATTGCGGCGTGGCTCGCTCGTCTCTTCAGCGAGTGCCGCCGAATTTTCCCAGCCTACAAAAAGGTACACCGCGACCGGAAAACCCAGCCCCAAGCCTGCCAGACCATTGGATACCTTGCCCGGATTGAACGGCGCCAGGGAGAGGCTACCCGCGTGGCTGACCAGGGCGATGATCGAGACGAGGATGAGCACAGCCATTTCGAGCAAGAAGAAGTAGCCCGCCAGGCGCGTCGAGAGATGGATGCCTCGTACCATCAAAAAGAAGACGATGGCCGCAAACAGTAAGGTCAGTGGTTGCCAGGGAATGTTGATGTGCAGGTACTGCTGGAAAATAATTTGCGTCCAGCCTCCCGAAATGTTGATGACCGAGGCCATCGCGATAATGTAGCCGATGCTGATAACGATAGTGGTGGCAACAGCCATGATCGGCCCGAAGGTTTTGCCGATGAAGGTAATAAACGAGCCGGTCGAGGGGATCACGCGCGAAAATTCCGCCAGCGTATTGCCAAGTAAGGCAATCGCAATGGCGGCCGCGACGATGGTCAATGGCGAGGCGACACCGGCCACTTGCGCGATCAGTGCGAAGCTGAAAAAGAAGCTCATGGCTGGCGCGATATTGGCCATCGTCGCGGTCGCAATATCCACCAGTTTGAGAGCACCTTGTTGGAGACGAGGAACGTCTATCGCCTGGGACGGCACTTTGCGTGATGACTCTTCGAAAATACTCATGACAAATCCTTTCTGAATACCCACCTTCAGCGCATTATCATGGTTCCCAACGGTACATAAAAATATAGTGCTCCTACGATATCACACGGTTGAGATTTTCCGCAAACCGGCTAAGGTGCTCCGCATTTGATCATGTGTCGGTGATGTCGGTGGCAGGTGTCGGTGAAAAAAAGGCTCTAAATCTGCTTCTAGAGCCTTTCTGTATCCTGTGTCGGTGGTATCGGTGGCAGGTATCGGTGGCAGGTATCGGTGGTATATTCCCTCAGCTATCTCCCCGACATAGGGGGTACCGACCGACACCACCGACATATGGACTAGATCCCCTTATAGCGCGCTTTCATGTTTGTTTTTTCACCGACACCTGCCACCGACACTTGCCCATAATAAAGAGGAGTGGTGTAGGCAATTTCCCACTGCCTACACTAGATTCTGGCTATTTACAGAATTTCCGGCTTGAAAGCCCCCGCGATTCTATGCGGGGGATGAAAAGCCGTTCCTTACTTGGGGGTATGGATGGGAAGGAGAATAGAACACCCTTGCTAAAAACGTTGTTTTATAGGAGAGTACCAACATGGAATACGCACATGAGCGTCATGCAGTTCACTTGGTTGTGTATCATAGTATCTTTTGTCCGAAGCGGAGACGAAAAGTGTTGAGAGGACCAATGCGTGACCGATGGCAACACATTATTCAGGAAGTCGTAGCAGAACATCAGTGGAGTGTGATTGCATTGGCTATTCAGCCCGATCATGCCCATGTGTTTCTTCGCAGTGATCCGTATACCTTGCCAACCGATATCGCGCGCCTGATAAAAGGACGGTCTGCCCATTTCTTGCGCAAAGAGTTTCCCGCTCTCAAACGCCTGCCGTCCCTGTGGACGCGTTCGACCTTCTCCTCGACAGCAGGAAAGGTGAGCAGAGAGATCATCCAGCAGTATATTGAGAGGCAAAGCGAACAATGAAGCGAGCCCAGACGCCGAGCGTTTTGATCGAGTTGCCGCTCAAACTGGATTGGAGCCAGGAGCGCCATTTGCGTGCACACCTGGAAGCTGCTCGGTGTCTGTATAACGCTCTGCTTTCTGAAGCAAACAAACGTCTTCGATGCATGCGCAACGATCCAGCATGGACACAAGCCAGAGCTATCCCTCACTCTAAAAAGCAGGAACGCGCACAAGCATTCTCTGCCCTACGCAAGAAGTATCGCTTCTCGGAATACAAGCTACACGAGTATGCCAAGCTTGCCCGTATCTCGTGGATCGTTGATCACA
>DATAYF010000771.1:0-5127 GCA_036272735.1 Ktedonobacteraceae bacterium | reverse complement strand
CAAATATTCTACCATTGGTCGAGCGGGATGACCATCCCTGGAGGGGGAGAGTTTCCCATTTTCCCCACTCCCACAAGGAACGCCGCTTTCATCCCCATGGCTCAAGCACAGGGGCTTTCAGCGGCGGCGTTCGGTAAACTTACGACGTGAGCACGTTCCTGCTGGTTTCAACGTGCATATCAAAGCGCGCCAATTCACGAAAGAAGGACTCCGTTGGGACACTCAACTCGGGTCCAGAAGCGCCACGACGCGTAATCTCGCCACTTGCCAGTAAGTAGCCAGCGATAGCCAGCGGCACGCCGGTATCGAGCGCACCGGCGCTGATGCCCCAACGGCGATAGGGTAAGACCACGATCTGTTTGCTCATCTCAACGCGTTCGCCACGCGCTATACCGCTTGCCGCCACGCGCAACACATCGCAGTCCTGTGGCTCGACCTGTTCGGTGGGAAACTCTTCTAGCAGACGTGCCAGCACCTCACGCGGCGCGACCTGCACGCCCTGCACAGACAACGGTTCGGACCGCCCAAAACCAAGCTCGACCAGAAACTTCACCTTCGCCAGAAAATCGCCAGGAAAGGCAATTTTGAAGGAGACATGACGAATGCCCTTATCCTGGAAGGCCAGCGGCAACGTTGCGCATTCCGAATGCAGCGAATACACCGCCGTCGCCGGACCAACGGGGGCGGGAAAATGTAGCTCCTCCTGGCCGCTCAATGGCTGCTGCGCCAGCCAGGTCCCATCTTGAAAAACCTGGGGCGCTTTGGTGAACTCGTCGAGGATGGTGCGGATCGAGTAGGGAGCCACCAGCGGAGCCTGCGAGGGAGTGGTATCCCCACACCCAAGCTGCACCTTGATACTCTCTACTTGTTCCAACTCATCCACCGCCTGGCGCGCTAGCAGATTGGTGATGCCAGGCGTGCCACCCATGCCGAGAATAGCGGTGATGCCCGCCGCCGCTACCTCGGCATGCTTTGCTAACAGCTTACGTGTCATATGAAAGAGGCCGCCAAGGTCGGCGTAGTGCACCTGTTCACGCACACAGGCCCGTAGTACCGGCTCGTTGAAGACGTACTCGACAGCGTTCAACACCACGTTAGCGCCACGGATAAGCTGCGTCAGTCGCTCCTCATCCGTGACATCGATCTGCCTGACTACCACTTTAGCGCTATTGAGAGTCGCAGCGACCTCCTGTGCACGCTGTTCGTGATAGTCCGCAATCACAATCTGCTCGATAGCAGCATACTCGGTCAGGGTGCGCACCGCGATGCGCCCCATCGCTCCGGCCCCGCCTAACACGACAATTCGCACGGTAGATGCTCCTCTCTTGCCTGCCAGACTAGGCAACCACCGAGCCATGCTCAGACGCGTCGGGCAAGTGGATATTCGCGAGTGGGTCTGGTGTTACAGGAAAGCCAGGCGCGGACGTGCTTGCGTGCAGCGCTTGCAAGGTATCTTCCAGACGGTTCAAAATGGTATCAATCTCCGCGTGGGTAATCACCAGTGGTGGCTCCACGCGAATGACGCGTGAATTGTTCAGCGTACCTGATATCAAGACGCCGCGCTTGAACAGGCCAGCAGCGACGGCGTAGCCCACCTCGTCATCGACAAAGTGCTGACCGATCAGCAGCCCCTTACCGGTAATATCCGTGTACACATCGTTATGGCGTGCGGCGATATCCTGCAACTGGCGCATGAAGTACGCCCCCTTCTTTGCCGCCTGGCCCGCCACATCTTCTTCCAGCGAGACGTTCAGCGCGGCAATGGCGGCGGCGCAGGCCAGGGGATTGCCGCCGGTCGTGGTCGTATGAATGAGCGGATTGCTGTTCATCACGCTCCATATCTTCGGTGTTGACATAAACGCGCCGATGGGCATGACGCCGCCACCCAGCGCCTTGGCGGAGGTGATGATGTCGGGCGTAACGTTCCAATGCTCCACGCCCCACAACTTGCCGGTGCGTCCCAGACCCGTCTGCACCTCGTCGGCGATCAATAACACCTCGTATTCGTCGCACAACTGGCGCAGGCGCGGCCAGAAATCATCAGGAGGAACAATTGCCCCAGCCTCGCCCTGGATCGGCTCCATAACAACGGCGGCGATGTCGTTGCCAACTTCGCGTGCGATACGCAACTGCTGCTCAACGGCATCGGCGTCGCCATAAGGGACGTGGTAGACGTTTGGATGGAGGGGAAGCGCGGGACGGCGGAACATGGCTTTGCCGGTGAGGGCGAGCGAGCCAGCCGTTTTGCCGTGGAAGCCACGCACGGCTGCGATAAAGCCACTTTTGCGCGTGTACAGTTTCGCTAATTTCATCGCGCCTTCCACGGCCTCGGTGCCGCTGCTGACAAAAAAGCTATACTGAATATCGCCGGGCGTTACCTCCGCCAATAAATGTGCCAGCATGCCCCGCAACGGATCTAATAATTCTTGCGTAGGCAGGGGACTTTTTTCAAGCTGTGCCTTGACAGCGGCCACCACTTTAGGATGCGCCCAACCGAGGTTGAAAAGGCCAAAACCACCCAGACAGTCGATATACTCGCGCCCAAACACGTCTTTGAAGGTTGCGCCGCGACCAGTCCATTCGACAGACGCGAAATCACCAGCTTCAGCAATGGACTTGCGATACTCAATGAAGCCACTATTGTAATACTTAGCAAAATTGCTGACCGTCGTTTCAGCTAACCATTCGGCTTCATACGCGCTCAACGTCGGCTTCTGCACAACATCGAGATACTGCTGAGAGTCATAGAGGGCCTTCGATAAACCATCGGTACTCATAAAAATCCTTTCCGGTAATACGGATAGCGGAACAGCCATCCCACACGTGCTCCGCATTGCACGTGAGCGACCCGACAGCGTGAACAATCAAGCTGTGATAGTGAGTGCTTCTGGGTATGGTCCAGTCTTCTTATAGAGCTACATTATAAGTAGATTCAGAAGGCTGCATAAAAAGAAGAATACACGGGTACAAAAATCGTGTAGATTGCGGGGTCCTGAATTGGGTCGTACCTATCCGCGCGGAATACAGGTATTTACGCGCAAGGGCCATCAGGAGCCAGGCTGAGTAAGGAGAGGATCAGGGGTAGCAAGTAGAGACATGCGTTACACTATCCGCGCTGTCTCTTTTATAGGTAGTGCTCATAATGAGCTCCTGAATTTCTGGAAGTGTGGCCTCGATTCTCCAGGCCAGATCTTCCCGGCGCTTGTCGGACTTGTCGATAAAGACTCGTACGCCGAGTATCCGCAAAAAATCCCGTTTTTCCTGGTAAGACAGATCACCTCTGGCTTCCTTGACCGTCTTGCACCAGGCGAGGATTTTTTCAGCCTCCATGCCTAGGCGTTCCATGTCAACGATACCTGCCTCGACAAGGGATTTTTCTTCTTGTTTGATCTGTAGGTGCGTATACTCGTCACTCAGTAAGCCTAGTATAACATTTCTTGCTTGCCCTTTCAAGGATGGGTTTGCGATATCTTCCGTATACTGCTCTATCTTTTGCTGGGAGCGTACGATACTGTTTTCAATGGCCGTTATCTCACGGAGGCTGGCGCTATGGTTGGTCGCCAGCTGGATCGCCCGCTCGATCAGCTCTATCTCATCTGCCAGTTTCGTCATGTAGTCCCATACCAATGCGTCGATCCGTTCCGAATTGACCGTATTGCTGTGCCCGCTATCGTCGCAGAAGTATATCGGCGCATGCCTGCTTGCCGAGGCGTTCACATACGTGCTGCCCTTGCACAGCTCGCACTTGATATATCCGGCCCGAAGCAGGAACTTTTCAGGCTCCTTGCACTGCCGGGTCGCCTCTGCCCGGTTTATGCCCAGGCGTGCCTGGTTCCGTGCAAACAGTTCCGGCGCTATGATTTCCGGGTAGGTGCCTTCTGGCAGGTCTACCGCCTCGAACGGCTTCTTGGCGTCTTTCTGGTGCCGTGTAAATGCCTGGGTGTCTTTGCCGGTGCGGCGCGGGTCGGACAGGATCTTATGGATTGCGCCCCGCGTCCACTTCCGCGATGGATCTTTGGCCTGGATTTCCCTGAGCAACGCGCGCGAGCCTTTGCCCTTGTCGAATTCCTCGTGTACCCACCGGCACACGGCGGCCTGGGCCTCGTCTACTGCACGGTAGTCTTTCTGCTGCGGGTCGTGCCAGGTATAGCCGTAGAGCGGTTTGGGTCCTTCTTTGAACGCTCCCTGCTTCGCCATATTGATGCGGCCGGTCATGGTGCGGTCCATGATTTTCTCGCGTTCCATTTCAGCCACGAATGAGAGGATCATACGGGTGAATTTGCCCATAGGCGTGTCGTCGATATTCTCTTTGACGCAATAGAGGGTAACATCGTGGTGCTCCATCTCTTCCATCAGGATAGCGTTGTGTACCTGGCTTCTGCTCAAGCGGTCAAGCGTGCGGATGACCACGCCCTGTATCTTGCCGGTGCGGTAGCGATCACGTATCAGGCTTAAGCGCTCACGTTCGCGGTACTGGTAGCCAGTCCAGACTTCACGGTGTACCATGCCGATAACAAAGCCGTTCGCCTGGGCGAATACGCGACCGGCGGTTTCCTGTTCTTCCAGGCTGCTGTTTTCTTCCTGTTGGTCGGTGCTGACGCGGCAGTAGATATCTACGATCATGGACATGGCCTAACCCTCCATCTGCATGAACGCACGCTGGATCAACTCAGAAGTCGGATCAACGCAGTATAATGCCGCGTTGTGCTGCGTGAGGTCTGTTATAAAAGCAGCGGTAACAGTACGATTGCTGGCGACGCGTTCCATCTCCGAAACGACAACCCCGCTGATAACGCCTGATCGATAGCGTTTCTGCATGGCTGCGAAAGCGGTACGGTTATCCGTGTGAACGCCTGACGCGACCTCGCTATGGACAGCGCTAACTATAAGGCCATGACCTGTGCAGTAGTCACGACATATCTGTTCCTGCCGTGCGAGCTTGGCGGCGGTTTCATCGTCCTCTGTCGCGGTACGGCAGTAAATATCTACGATGGCAGGCATAATTCCTCCAAAAACAAATATGAGGCAGCGTATGAACCACCTTATATATACGGATACAACGGGCTAAAGTTGTGTGTACAGGCCGATAACAAAGCCAAGGTTGTAGGCCAGCCGCTCGTCGCCGTC
>DATAYF010000770.1:0-9104 GCA_036272735.1 Ktedonobacteraceae bacterium | reverse complement strand
ACCAGAGCGAGTGCATAAAAAGGGCGATTAGCTCAGTTGGTTAGAGCGGCTGCTTTACACGCAGTAGATCAGGGGTTCGAATCCCTTATCGCCCACCTCCACCCCCTCCTCACGTCGCTTGGTAAGCCGCTCTAATGCACTTCGCAATTTCTAGAAATTTTCCGTAAGTCTCCAAAGAATGTCATGTGAAACCGGCTGTGTATATAGACCGGCTGTTTTTATTTTTAGCTCTGTTTTATCTTTGTTTTGACCATTTGCTGCTCTCGTTGAGAACAGAGGACTGCACATGAAGCTGCCTTCAGGGAGAAGAGGAGCGAGGAATACGGATATTCCCTCGTCTTTGATATGAGCATCATATTGTCGGCGAAACGAGCGACTCACAGGGAAGAGAGAAGGTCATACGCATGGCCTTTTCACCTTCTGTTTGTGCGGTCAGCGTTCCCTGATGCGCCTCTGCGATCCGCCGGGAGATGTAGAGTCCCAGGCCTAACCCCTGTGAACGCGTTCCTTTGCTAAAGGGTTGAAATAAGCGTTCGAGTTGTTCTGGTGACAGTCGTGGTCCTTGGTTCGTGATGGTGATGAGTGCCCAGAGGCTATTGGTCCGTTGCGTCTGGGCAACCACTACCTGAACTGGCGTGCCTGGGTCTGCATGCGTGGTCGCATTGGAAAGCAGATTTTCGATCACTTGTTGAATACGATCAAAGTCAGCTTTAACGACCACGCTGACAGGAGCCTGAACCTGAATAGGATGTTCTGGCATGTCCCAGATAGGGACCAGGCTCTCGATAATCTCCACCAGATTCACTGATTGACAATGGAGGGCAAACATTCCTTGTTTGAGGCGCTCGATATCCAACAGGTCGGACACCAGGCGATTCAAGCGCAGCATAGACTGGTTGATGACCTCTAGTTCGCGGGCATAGGATGATTGCCTTTCCCTCGTGGCACGCCGCCTCAGTAAATCGAGTCGCCCTTTGAGAGGGGTCAGATAGTTGTGTAGATCATGAGCCATGACCACTAACAATTCTTCAGCCTCCAGACGACGAGCATGGTCTGCCAATTCTTTCGCATAGTTCGCATTCAATTCTGCTCGATAAATGGCTATCCCCACCCAATTGGCAACGGCTTCCAGCAAACGCAGATCTGACTCCTCAAAGGAATGGGGAGTGCTTGAGGAGACAAACAGCACGCCTCGGCACTTTGTTTCCACAAAGAGCGGAACTAGCATCTCCGATTTGATCCCCAACTCCTCTTTTATTCCGGTCAGTTCCTGGGGATCGTGCTGCGTCTGGCCCGTCCAGTAGGATTGCTCAGTTAGATACACTTCAACGGCGCGTCCGCCTTGTGCCAGAGAAATGCGATCGAGTCCAATGTTCTTTTCATGGATTCCCATGGGGGTCACACTCGTGCCCACGGCGATTAAGTTCTGACTGCCAGGATCGTACAAAAACACATCGACTTTTTCCGCATGGAATGCCTGGGTGATGAGCTGTGTAGTTTGATAGATCGTCTCATCTACCTCCATTGCTGGCAAGGCGAGTAAATTCTGTAACAGTTGAAACAACTCATCGGATTTGGACCCTTCAGGAAAGAGGACTGATGGCATTGTGGCATCTCCTTGATCTGCTGATCGGACGAAAGACGAACCGAATACAATGAGTGTGTACCATTCCTTCTCTAACACGAACAGAAAAAGGTCTCAGGTGCCACCTGGCCTGGCCGAACGCATGTGGCGGGAAGTTGTCATCCCATCATTTCTTGCTGCTGATCAACATCCATTTCTGCAAGTAGAAGCTGGATGACATCGATCCTCTGGAAAACACCATACTTCAGTCGGGGCTGGCCTGGTCACGGTGCCACAGATTATCCAGCGCTACGCGCCAACGGTGGATAGCAACGATGAACAAGCCTATACCAGTGATGTGCTGGCGTGTGTGCTGGCGTGTGTGGCGGCGTGGCGTGCGGGGGAGCTGCGGGCGGTGTGATGGAGGTCGCTGGAACTGGAGGGAGTGTCGTGTGGGTTGCGTACCTCATGGATCGGGGGCTTATGGCAAGCCGTAAGGAGGTGAGGTTTCTGGTGAAAGGGCTTTTGAAGCGGTTTGGTATAGGTCGGGTGTGTCGAGGATGCAGATAGCTATGGTGGGTACTGTGGTGCTCGTCTGGGGGGGGCGGTCGTGGGTCTCGTGGCTCGTTGCTGTGGTTGGTAGATGGGTGCGTCCTGGGGGTGGCGTACCTCGTGCTGGCCGGGGCTGGTGCTCCGACGAGACGGGACGCTCCATCCCCCATCTCTCGCCCTGGTGGTGCGGCGGTGGGTGCGTCCCGGTGGGGCGGTTGTACGCGCGGAGTGGGGTAGGGGCCCCGCCCGACGACGTACAACCGCTTTTAATCATAAATTTTCCTTTTTGTTGTGTTATAAATGTCTCATATAATGAACGAAAAGGTATAGCATTTTTAATGCTTTAGATTAATGATTTGAGCCTTGAGAGAACTACTGATTCTCGTTCTGTGAACTACTAAGACTCCAATATACACAGTAGTTCTGGGGTTAGTGGAATGGCGCCAGAGGCGGATTTGAGGGGTTCCTGATAACGACTAGTTTACACGCAGTAGATCAGGGGTTCGAATCCCTTATCGCCCACCTCCAACCCCTCCTCGCCTCGCGAATTCCCTAACGGAGAGAAAGGATAAACAGCATGGCGGAGACCAGCGAAATCTGGACTGGCGAGGCCGTCAGGTATGACCGGACACGCCCTACACCACCACTGGCCCTGCTTGATATTCTCACACAGTTGATTCACATGCCATGTCCTGCCCTGGTGGTGGACCTGGGCAGTGGCACAGGGCTCTCAACCATGATCTGGAGTAATCGGGCACAGCATGTTATCGGGATCGAACCCAATACTGACTTGCGTACCCAGGCCATACGCAAGATCGAAAATTATCAACACGTGGCACACATCGAATATCGAGACGGTGTTTCCAACCGAACTGACCTACCCGACGCCAGCACCGATATCGTCACCTGCGCTCAATCGTTTCACTGGATGGAACCGACTTCGACTCTGGCTGAGATCGCACGTATCCTGCGACCTGGTGGACTCTTCGCTGCCTACGACTATAGCTGGCCACCAACACTCAACTGGGAGCTTGAGCAGGTATACCTGGAGGTTGATGAACGCTTCGAGGTGCTTGAGCAGGAGCGCGGGCTCAGCCAGAATCTCCGGAGATAGTCAAAGGACGCACATCTGGAGCGCATGCGCGATAGCGGTCGGTTCCGCTTTACATGCGAATTGTTTCTTCATCATATCGAGCAAGGGGACGCCGCACGCTTCATTGATATGGTGATGACCAACGCCTACGGCCACCAGTTCAAGCAGCACACCATCACTGAACAAGAGATTGGCTTTGAGCGCCTCAAACATGCCGCGCTTCAATATGTTGGTTCTGATGTAATTCCCTGGTACTTTAGCTATAAAGTACGGATCGGCGTAAAGTAAGCGCAAGTGCAAGTGGCTTTGAAAATAGGAATACACCAATTTTCTCTTGTGCGGAATCATTACGATGTTTCGTGCCACCTATATTCTCCCTTTTATACTATCCTCCTTCACCCATTTGAGTCTACTTATAGCGTGCTACCGTGTACATAATGATCATTCTCTTTAAGAGTAGCATACCGTATAATTCAGACCATAAACATCATCGCAAACGTTTGCGTAGGGAAAGGAAACTTATGATGCCTGAACAGATAAGCACGCAGCGCCGCAGGAGGCTGCGTCTATTTGGTCGCTTCCAACGCCTGGAGGTAGCTGAGCACCGTAAATTTAATAGATACGTTTGGAGCGGCTTCCTGGTTATCCTCGTGGGTCTTGCTATGATTGGCATTGGCCTGGTATTGCACACAGGAGCCTACTCGGCCGAAGGTTTACTCGTTGGCTTTGGCGTTATTGTCGTCATTGTCGGTATTATTCGTATGTTAATTGGCTTCATTAATCCTCTCACGCCCACCGATCTGCAACCTGTGCGATCTGAAGAAGCCTTAAAGCCCGCCTCCACTGACCTGGACTCTCAAATTTTTGAGCAGCCAGATGATGTGGTCTTAGACGAGTGATAGATAGCCGGTAGCCTGGCTATCCATTGCTTATACTACTAGCTTATCAATCGATAAAACCGCATCGCCTTTAGCGATCAGCTCCCGTCTGCTCTGGTGGTGCGGGTTGTGCTAAGCCGTACAACAAAATATGCACGATAACCTCGGCCTGTTCGGCGTCGCTGGTATAGATGCCGCGACGTTCTTTGTCTGGTCGTGCAATGAAGCGCGAGAGCATGCTCATAAAGAGGTGCGTGGCCGTGTACGCGTCGACCCCGCTCTGCTGTGGAGGTCGTAGTAGACCTTGCTTGAGCCCATCTTCAAAGATTGAGGCGATAGGCATGATGATGCCTTCTTGAAAGAGCGTATGCAGTGTGATGCGCTCTTGCTGACCTAGCTCTTGTCTCATATCGTGCAGCATCATACCCAGATCGTAATCTGCGTTGCTGCGCAGGTAGCGTACCACCTGGCGGAGACGCTCTGGTACGCTATCGCTACGGCGCGCAATGCGTTCTAGCGCTGTCCTGGTTTTGGCGATATCCTCTTTGATAACCTCTGTGTACAAACCTTGTTTGTCGCGAAAATAATGGTAGAGCGCTGGCTGCGTCAGTCCACACGCGTCGGCTATTTGACGTGTGGAGACCGCGCGATAGCCCTGCTCCATGAACAGCCGATGTGCCATGCGTACAATGCTATCCCGCGTTTCCTCAACGTCTGTATCAAGTGCCTCACCTGGCTTTTTGCGTGCCATAATAACCTGCCACTCTTTCATGTTTATCGGCTGATAAGTAATATAGAGGGAAACGAACAGAATGTCAAGGTCAAGCTACTGCGGGCAGTGCGTGTGCACACAATAACACAACCTTAAGGTGAGATAAATCGTATGCTTCTGGTTTAATTTCTGCTGAGAATGCTCAAAAAGGAGCGTAGAAGGGCTATAAAGTGCTTGAAATTGGACTGTAAAGAAGTTATGGTAGAGATGTAGAAAACAATAAGGAGAAAAGTCATGCAGACACGTGAACGAGCGAAAAAACAAACCTACGAAATTACGGATGGTACATTGGTGAAGCGCACCCTGGC
The DNA here is from genome assembly GCA_036272735.1 of Ktedonobacteraceae bacterium. Lineage (GTDB taxonomy): Bacteria > Chloroflexota > Ktedonobacteria > Ktedonobacterales > Ktedonobacteraceae > DATAYF01. Next base: position 3,937 of record DATAYF010000770.1, on the reverse strand, counting down.
TGGTGATCAAGGCGCATTCGAAATGTTGGTGCAGCGCTATCACGTCTCCATCTTTAACTTCATCTGCCATTGTCTGGGCGACTATGACCTTGCCAGCGACATTTCGCAACAAGTCTTCCTGCAACTCTACATTTCCATGCCAACCTTGCGCACCGGTGAACCATTGAAAGCCTGGCTGTTCCAGGTCGCTCGTAACCGCTGCCTGGACGAGCTGCGCCGTAAAAAAGCCATTCATTTTTCTGAATTAGAAGGTTTCAACGACGATGATGATCTATCGCCGCTGGATATTATGCCTGACACCCATCCACTACCAGATGCGGTAGCAGAGCACCACGACCTCCAGCTTTTCTTGCGTCAGGCTATTGACGCGCTTCCCCCTAAATTTCGTTCCGTGGTGTTGTTACGCTACACCACTCAAATGAGCTTCTCTGAAATCGGCAAGACCCTGAAAATGCCAGAGGCAACGGCCAAAACGTATTTCCAGCGTGCTCGTCCCTTGCTACGCACCACGTTAAGCTCCCGTGGAGAGACCGTTGCAGCAATGTAATGGTCTCGCATCCTCGCGCGTATTAATCAATGCCGTTCATCATCTTCAACAAAAACGACATCTTCGTACACATCAGCAACAGGGATCTTGATGCCAATGCTACGTAGTTCTACTTGATCTCCGTCGGTAAAAAGAGCGTATGTCCAGAAATGGTTTTTCTCGCGACGAAATACCTCTACAGCTTGCCGGTATGTGTCTATCAAAACGTATTCTTCGATGGTGCGGCAATCTTGATAATAATGAAATTTTCTGCCACGGTCGTATGCTTCTGTGCCAGGCGAAAGTACTTCAACAATCAAGCATGGGGATTGGATTGTAGTCACCTTGCCACGATCGTGTGGATTACAACTAACCGAGGCATCTGGCAAGACATAGCGCTCCTCAGAAAGACGTGCCTTCATGTCCGCATCATAAACACGACATGGAGTACCGCGCAGAGCAAGTTTTAACGCGAGTAAGACGTTCTGTTTGATGGTAGAATGATCAGCCGATCCTCCTGCAAGCATATGGGCGTAGCCGTCAATGTATTCGTAGCGTGCATCGGTGCTCCCTTGCTCCAGTTGAAAATACTCTTCGACGCTCATGAGTTGGCGGTGTGGTAGCGCTGTCATACTCTCTCGTTCCCCTATTCAGCTAAGAACAAATGTCGTGCCTATTGTACCATAGAAAGATAGGCCATCTATGTGTTACGCGAACACGGGGAGTGATACGGGCGTAGTTCTGGCCCCACTGGCGAGAGACACGAGGTTTGCCTCTCGCGATTTTAGCGAGCATCTACCGGAATGGTAGCGTCGCCTTGGAGGCATGGCAATAAGTTATCACCATGTAGGTGAGTGGTAGAAACGAGGAACGGTGCGGGGATACTGTTAATATGAATGTACGGCTCAACCCACACGATTCCTTCACTGCATTGCATTTTGTACTTGGGATTGTTCTCTGTTTGTAGTATAGTGGCTGCGTATTAATAAGGTTTTATGTAAACAATAAAATACCATTAAATTTACTCCCAGAATTTCCACTCAATACCCTTCACTATTATCAGTAAAAACACCATATACAAGCCCGTTATAGCATGCTATACTCAATAAATGACCACCTCAGCAGAGAGCAGAATTAGCCTCTAAAGCCAAACTGCACGGCGACACATACGAATAAATGACGTTTGACACCACAGTTGATACCAAAGAGGCGGATAGAGAATTTTTGAAAAACTCCCAAAATCCACCTCAGAAGTACCCGTTCTCCAATCATTGAAAGTGCGTTAGACCTGACCTTGTTGACACATATTGTTAGTATCCGTTGCGATAAAACCCTTGCCTGAACAACAAAAATTCCGTGAGAAGCAAGCTGTAATACATGAGCCGTTCGAGAATCAATACCATTTTTCTGCTCTCTTGCTTTCCTATCCTGGTTCACCAAAAATGACCATGAGGTATTTTATGAGTAAAACCTCACCTCTTTCGAAATGACTTCAATCTCCCCTAGATCTCATGTTGCAGATGTTTCTGGAAGAAGGTCACTACCTCACGAACATCTTGCCTCCAGTCGTCGTGGAGCGTATGGCCTCCCTCAACAGGCAGGAAAGTCACATCGGCCTCGACCGCCCTGAGCGCATCGCGCAGCAGGATTGCCTGCTGGAAGGGGACAGTATCATCTTGCGTGCCATGAATGATCAGAAAAGGTGGGGCAGCACGGGTAATGTAGGCGATAGGACTGGCCCAGCGAGCCAGTTCCGCCCGTTCCTGTACTGGACCACCCAGCAGGCGCGCTTCTGGCGAATCTGGAGCATCGTGCCACCCTCCCATACGCAGCAGATCGGTGGGGCCAGAGAGGGTGGCAACAGCTTGCACCTGCGCCGAATACTGTTCAGGAATCGGCTCATCTTCTGGTGTTTGCCGGTCGCCGGAGGTACCGAGCAAAGCGGAAAGATGTCCGCCCGCAGAGTGACCCCAGACACCGATCCGTTCCGGGTCCAGATGGTATTCTTCGGCATGTGCACGCACCCAGCGCACGGCCATCTTGACATCCTCGATCTGTGCTGGGAATGGTGCCTCACCACTCAAACGGTAACCGATGCTCACGGTAAAAAAACCCTGCTCCGCAAAGAAGCGGTTATGCTCACCATCCTTCTGTCCTTGATACCACCCTCCTCCGTGGATTTGCACGACCACAGGCATGCGACCTACGGACATCGGCTCCGGTCGCATGATATCGAGCAACAACGGCTTGCCATCGGCGGTGCCATAACACACATCAGGAATCAAGACCGCTGTGAAAGAGGTATGACTCATGATAAAGCTGTCCTTCCTTCATTCTGAGCTTGAAGATATTGAATTCCAAGCGTTATCATCGATATATTGGCGCTTCGATCTCTCTTTTCTGAAAAAAGAGCGGATGACATGCCAGAAATATACGCAAAAGAACACTGTGCCTTGCTCTACCACTGGTGGCAACTTCAGGGAAAGGTTGGAAAGGCAAGAATGAGCGCTGAGAGATCGAACGCGCTTGTGGTGAAGTTGCTAACGCTCTGCCTACGGTCGTTATGAGCAAATAAAATTCTGCTGCATTACAACAACAGTGTTGCTTTTCTAGCATCCATTAGCAATGGTTCAGCATATATCTCTCCTTAGTACAGGATTCCACAAATGTATTCACATATGATCCCAAGTGTGAGGCCGGCTGAGGGCCACAAAGCTAGGAACGAATTTGTGATACGCTGTACTTAGTGAAGAATTCTTGTTACCTGATAAGGATACACGCATCCAAATGAAAAGTAAATACATTCTATTGTAATTTGTTATTTCACAGGTCGTGATCTCCAAAGAGTGTAAGAGCCAAATTGAGTCAAATTTACACTACTCCTACAGTTGTAGATGAAGAACTGGCGAGATGAGAAGAAATCCAAAGACACCACGGACGCCACCAAAGGATCACCTTGACCCCCGGACCCTCAGACGGACGAACGATTTCACTGGGAATACCATGGTACAGCTTGCTTGCTCCGCAAATATATCACATCATTAGAGAATACTTCTTGACGTCAGCGCAGGGAAGCATCTTCCTCACCAGGGATGGGACCGGTGAAAGAGAGCTACCGCATGATGTCTCATGCTAAGCAGACCCAGCAGACCCAGCAGACCCAGCATCTCACTCGGGCGTCGCGTGACACGCTTCTCACCCTTCTTGAGACGCTTCCCGGCGCCTTGTTTGTCGTCGATGACGCCGCAATGATTGTCTATGCCAATGCGAGCGCGCGGGCCATGCTCGGCGCCACCTCAGAGGAGTTACGTGGAAACTCCTTCTGGCGCTGCGCTCCCCACCTGGTGAGCACCGCACTCTACCAGGCCGTCCAGAAGACCAAACAGAGCCGAGCATTGACCGAAGTGGAGT
>DATAYF010000769.1:0-6552 GCA_036272735.1 Ktedonobacteraceae bacterium | reverse complement strand
TCGAGAGCCTTCTCTAGCCTTCTCTCTCCTGGTTCTGACAGGTTCGCATGGTAAGCGCAAATAGCAGGATGCCCGCAGGCTAGCAACGCAAGGACGCGCTAGCGGAACAGGCGGCAATCACACAGTTCATCTGTGCGGTTGTCGCCTGTTTTGTTGTGTTTACAATGTAATGTTATCTACGGAACCGTGGGAAATGTCATTGATGTGTCTTCTTCGTACCAGGGGACATAAAGAGGACATGCCAATGGCAAACTGGATGCGAGAGTCAACCAGGGTCGGGTGGCACTGCAAGGCGAGGTCGAATACTGCTATTAGAATGAGAATGGTGCATAGCACGCTATAAATTATGATAGTGTTAATTAAATGAAAAAATTGATTATGAAGGATACAAGAAAAATATTGCGGAGCAATTTTCGCGGTACGTGAGAGGTGTAAGAGATATTGATAAGCATAGAAAGATTTCACTTCCGTAATGCTGATTTCTACCTATTTCCGGTACGAGATGCCGCTATCCTATTGACTTTCAAAGTGTTGTATGGTTTTCTACTAATAGGTTATTTTTAATTGTACAGTATGCAATTAAAAATAAATGAGGAGTTACACTCAAGAGCGAAAAGGAGACAATCCACATGACGACAGTAAGTGCTCGTACAGATGAGGAAATTCAGCATGATGTGCTGGAAGAAATGAAGTGGGATGCGCGTGTTCATCCCAACGAAGTTGGTGTTGCTGTCAAGGATGGTATTGTCACATTAACCGGCTGGGTCGATTCGTATATAAAAAAGCTAGCGGCCGAGGATGCTGCTCATCGCGTGCATGGCGTCAAGGCGGTCGTGAATGACATCGAGGTGCGCCTGCCTGGCTCTGCTGAGCGTACCGACAACGACCTTGCCGAGGCGGTGATCCGCGCCCTTAAGTGGGATGCAGGCATCCCGGCTGGCAAATTGGATGTGACGGTTAGCAAAGGCTGGGTGACGCTCAAGGGCGAGGTCGAATATGGCTACCAAAAGATGGACGCTGAACGTGCTATACGTTATATATCAGGTGTCAGAGGTATTACCAATTTGATCACGATTAAACCGCACGCATCTCCAACGGATCTGAAGCAGAACATTGAGAAGGAACTCGTACGCAATGCCAAGACGGATGCGAGTAATATCAAGGTCGAAGTAGATGGTAACAAAGTAATTCTCCGTGGCACTGTGCGCGCCTACGCGGAGAAAAAGGCTGCGGAAGAGGCCGCCTGGTTAGCACCAGGTGTGAGTGAGGTAGAGAACCGTATAACCGTTTCAATCCCATGACGCTGGTCACGTCGTCGCGGATGATAGTAGTGATAGGTAGGTCTGCAGCCTGGCTGCAGACCTACCTATCACGGTATTTTTATGGAGAGCGTGAATGTGCTTGTTGGGTAGAGAATACGTCCAGGTTGGACAAGCAACGGCCGATATGCTCTCCTCCACCAATGAGGTCTTTCTCAACATCCATGGAGACATATACCATCTATTACCATCTATGGCACGCTGTCGCTCAATACGGCGTTGTGCTTGCTATCCTCGTTCAGTGTTAGCGTCACAAAAGAGAGGCCAAGAAATGCTTTCGCACCCTCCTCAAAGGGCTGCAGCACGTGCCGCGTGTGATTGGGACGGACAAATTGGCCACTGATGCCGCTGCCAAAGATGAACTCCATGTAACCGATGCATCTGTGCACTACAGCAACAAGGTATAATGCCCCTAAAAAATCGGACAAAAATTATGCAAGAATGCCAGGGCAATGGTGAAACTTTTTCTCCCGATCGCACGTACTTTTTTTGGCGATATAGAGTGCTGATCAACTTATGCGCTAGGAAGACAGGTGGGAAGGTTTATGTCAGGCAGCCTGGCGAACGGCACCGATTGTAAAGGCCTTCACATCCTCTCGAACGTCCTCACGCGATCCATGAGGCTGAGCAACAAAATGTTGCTCAGTCCATTAGCGCAGTAGCACTTTCTTGCAAAATATATCTGTGAACTTTTTACGCAGAAAGATGCTGAATAAACGAGAGGGATGATATGGTACAGAAACAAGGAAAAGGAGAACACATCATGCGTCGTGTCAGCAATACGATTGCTGCAACGGCAGAACCCCGTGGCAATCTGGAGGCGGTGGAACAGTTGGTCAGGCAAGTTGGTGAGGTCCGTCCAGAGGCATTGGTCGTCCTGGGAAATCTGGCACCGAAAGGCATGCCACATGCATATAGCCATCTCTTTCAAGCGCTCGCCAGTGCCCAGGTGCCAACCTTTTACGTGCCAGGACCAGAGGATGGACCTATTGAGAATTATATGCGAGAGGCGGCCACGATTGAAACAGTCTTTCCGTATCTCCATGGCGTCCATGGGACATTCGCCTTTGCTTCTGGGTACACCCTCTTTGCTGGGATGGGAGGCAGGGTGAGTGATAATCAGCAGGAAATGCGCAATGAACAAAGTCAGCTGTGCTATCCAGGATGGGAAGTGGAGTATCGGCTTACCTTTCTGAATGAGTTGAAAGATTATCAGAAAGTTTTTCTTTTTACCACTCTACCGGCCCATAAAGGTCTCCAACAATCAGGAAGCACTGTCCTGGCGGAGTTGGTCAAAAGTTATAAGCCGCGTCTGGTGCTTGTCGCTGGAAAGGAGCCGAAACACGAAATGTTGGGTACCTCTCTGGTGGTTATCCCGGGTAACCTTCTTGAAGGAAACCTGACGCTGATCAACTTGCACAAGCAGACGATCGAAACCAGGAACATGTTCGCATCAGCAGGTGAGGGGAAAGACAGGTGAGATTCCGATCGAAGCCCCACCAGACCTTTCCAAGCTAGAAATAACTCTGCCTGGGTAGGAAAAACGTGCAGTATTGCTGCCAAATCTGGCTTGATCTGGCAGCAATACTGTGGCTGCATTGATAAATCAGCAGGATATACTTGCGGCGTTACCTTGTCAAACGTATAACCGGCCACAGAACGTCTGTTTCTGGGTGCAAATTGTCTGGTGTATGTTCCTCTGTTTATGGAAGGAGTGTGGATGCGATGCAAAAAGTAAAACCATTAGGCGACCGTGTCGTCGTCAAGCCTGAGCCGAAGGAAGAAACAACCAAAGGCGGTATCGTCATTCCCGATACGGCCAAAGAGAAGCCCCAGAAAGGAACGGTCACGGCTGTTGGTAGCGGGCGTCTCCTCGATAATGGTAGACGCGCAGCAATGGAACTTCATGAGGGTGAGCAAGTCGTGTTTGCCAAGTATGGTGGCAGCGAAATCCTTTTGGATGACGAGGTATACCTGGTACTGCGAGAGAGTGACATTTTGGCAGTTCTTGAGTAATGGACCTTTTCCTGGCAGTCGAATGGCAGCCATGATGCGACAAGAACGGCATCGTCGGCTGTTCGAGAAGAGGAGAAAGATTGGAGCCAGAGCGATACTATTCAAGCTGGAAATAAAGGAGCACTGGTTATGGCGAAACAGATCGTTTTCACCGAAGATGCACGTCGTGCTTTAAAGAAGGGAATTGATACCCTGGCAGATGCTGTGAAAGTGACTCTGGGGCCTAAAGGACGGAACGTGACTCTAGATAAGAAATTTGGTCCGCCTACCGTCACACACGACGGGGTGACGGTTGCGAAAGAGATTTCGTTGGAAGATACGTCCGAGAACATGGGAGCTCAGCTCCTCAAAGAGGCGGCAACGAAAACAAATGATGTTGCTGGCGATGGGACAACGACTGCTACAGTGCTGGCTCAGGCGATCGTCATGGAAGGATTAAAAAACCTTGCAGCAGGAGCGAATCCCATGCTTATCAGGCGTGGGATCGAACAAGGCACAGAGAAGGTTATTGACTATATTCGCTCTGAGGCCATTCCTGTAGAGAGCCGCAAGGAAATTGCCCAGATCGCCACCATCTCTGCCGCTGATGAGCAAATTGGTCAGCTTATCGCCGAAGTCATGGAGAAAATTGGGAAGGATGGTGTGATCACAGTAGAGGAGTCGCGCGGCACGGAGTTTGAAACCGACTACGTCGAAGGAATGCAGTTTGACAGAGGCTATATCTCGCCGTACTTTGTTACTAATGCAGAGAGAATGGAAGCGACGCTGGATAACCCCTCTCTTTTGATTACGGACAGAAAGATCAGTGCCATTTCTGATCTCTTACCCGTTCTTGAGCAGATGAGCCAGCAGGGAAGACGAGATATTGTGATAATCGCTGAGGATGTGGATGGGGAAGCGCTAGCCACGCTCGTCGTGAATAAATTGCGCGGAACTTTGAACGTGCTTGCTGTCAAAGCTCCTGGATTTGGTGATCGTCGCAAGGAACTGCTGCAAGATATCGCTATCCTGACGGGTGGGCAAGTCATAAGCGAAGAGATCGGTCGCCGTCTTGATAGCGCAACTCTCACGGATCTTGGGACTGCTCGCCGTGTTGTGGCAACCAAGGAGCATACGACTATTGTTGAAGGCAAGGGAAGTCCACAGGCTATTCAAGAGCGCGTTCGCCAAATAAAAGCACTGATTGAGGAGACAACGAGCGACTACGATCGTGAAAAGCTCCAGGAACGACTGGCGAAGTTGTCCGGCGGCGTGGCCTTGATCAAGGTCGGAGCCAGCACAGAAATCGAACTTAAGTACAGAAAGACTCGCGTTGAAGATGCCCTTTCGGCGACGCGTGCTGCAGTGGAAGAAGGTCTGGTTCCTGGTGGCGGGGTTGCTCTGCTCAATACAGTCCAGGCACTAGATATCCTGAATCTTGAAGGCGATGAGGGAACGGGGATCTCCATTTTACGCCGAGCACTTGATGAACCTACTCGTCAACTCGCTCTCAATGGCGGCAAAGATGGATCAGTGATCATTGATGGAATCCGCCGGGCGCAGAAAGAGCACCAGAACCCTCACTATGGGTACGACGTGCTTTCTGATACCTACCAGGATATGGTTGCCGCCGGCATTATTGACCCCGCAAAGGTGACGCGCTCAGCATTGCAGAACGCGACAAGCATTGCTTCAATGATCCTGACAATCGAAGCACTGGTCACCGATATTCCAGAGCCGGAGAGTCCGAAAGCTCCAGCTGACATCCCTGCATACTAAAACGGTAGAAATCTGCCTGCATACTCGACAGCCTGGAGAACGCTCCAGGTATCCCTTTGGTGGTGCTGGTGACAGCCTGGAAAGAGAACGTGTTTTTTGAGGGCACTCCGATAAGGAGATCGCAACGCGGCAGATTTTGAGCTTTTCCAATAGGAAGCTCAAAATCTGCCTGCCGCCAAGGAGTTTTACCAGCTAAGGATGATGACAGGCATGCTGAGTGCAAGAATGAGCGCGCTCTTCACGGGCTTTTCGTGATCTTATGCTTCTTGCGCATCCAAGAACCCGGGGATCTCCTGCCTATCTGATGCATACCATCTGTTGCTTCTACAATCAGCAACAGCAGGCTCCTTTGCTTCAATTTAATCGGCTGGTTGCTTAGCAAAACTTGCACATCGCGTTCTAGCGTGTCGGTACAGCGGTGCGAAAAGAATTGGTTGTATCGTAAGAAGCAGGGCCACTGTACTTATGCTCGAATAGTATCCACAAGGACGCTCATCGGCTCTATGAAAGGATTGGCTATGAGATCGTCACTTCATCGGTGTTTCGCAAGCGCCTGTGACAGATGGCTCTTCACCGGTTTTGATACAGTAGAGAGGAACGATGGGTGGGTCACTCTCGCCAATAGGCTAACAACCGAAAGCGGCGTCATTCAGACCGTGGCTATGGCAGTCCGATGATCTATGAAGAGCAGAAATTGTGGTTACACGAGAAAAATACGTTGAATGTCACGTTATTCATCTCTGATCGTGGAGAAGATGCCGAGCAGTTCCAGTTGACCTTCCATGTTTTCGGACTGGACAAAAGGGGCGAATCTCAAGCTACGCCAACTGAGCATTGGAAGGATAACTGTGCTTGATTCTCAGTTCAGCAAGTGAGGAAAACATTGTGGTGGCGATGGCGTGAAGCGTCTGAAAATGCTCATGAATAGCGAGCGTTGTGAACAACGTGGGATCCTCAGGCACCCATGTGCTCAATGAGCGTGCGAAATCCTTCACAGGAGTTCTCCAAGGCGAGCACCGGACACGCCTCGAAGCGTTGATATCGTTCTAAAAGAGTGGTAGAAACAAAACCAGCCACCCACGTGCTTGCTTGGCCTCCCCAATGTCAATGCCCACGTAGACGGACTCATGCAACAGCATAGGCGTAAGGATGAGATCAGGATGTAACTTCTTGTTGGGAACATGATAGAGCCTTCTCTGATCCGTTAGGAGCAGACGTTCAATCTGCACAGTCAATGACCTCCGGCTAGAAGCCGGAGGCTTGCATCTGGACTCCACTGGACTCCACTGGACTCCACCGCAACTCAGTATACCGATGTCGCCGCACTGCTTTGGCTTCTTTGTCCGATGTATCAGGGCACCTTGACAAGGTGCCCGTCCTGATCCAGTCATGCCAGACCAGAAGCGTTCTCATGGTCACATTCCTCGCGCCAATCAGATCTGCATGCAGGGTGTAGCTA
>DATAYF010000768.1:0-4916 GCA_036272735.1 Ktedonobacteraceae bacterium | reverse complement strand
GTCAACAAGGAGAAAACTGATGAAGCACCTAAAGGATCCACCCATGCACCAAAGTGCGTGGCTTCCTTGCGATCTCATCTATAAATTCATCTCTCTTTGAGAACGCCTCAGTTGCCAGATCGGTGAGGACATGACCTGGTGGAGGTTCGATAAAGAGTTTTGCTTCCAAGACTCTTTATCAAACTTCCATCAGGGATGGTTCTCGCTGTACGTTCTGGCTCTTTTTTCATCTCGGTACGAGGGATATCGTCACCAGAGCTACCAGTGCCAGGACAGAGGTGATCAGAAAACTTTCGTGCATAGCGAACAAGGAGCTTTGGTGCTGTAACACTGCCCCTGTGATGCCTTGCCTGGACAGGCTATGCATGTACCGCTGGCTGCGGCCCTGCACGGAGCTCGCCAGGCTCGTCACGCCCATTGGGGCCGCAGCGGCACGTAACACTAATACCAGTGTCGAGGCGTTGGCAATCTCTTTCCCTTCTTCTTTCTTAATCTGTGACAGCGCCGAAACTAATATCTGGTTCGTAATGCTTCAACTAGCTCACCTTGTCACACGACAGACTCAAAAGGCGGAGGGTCAGGTTGTTGCACGTGAGAGGTTTCAGACGTGGACTCCTCTCTTCGTTTTGCCCCCCTCAGCCCCAGCGCGTCCCTCGCCAAGAGTTATCTGGCAGATTGGTCAGCGATGAGCGATGTGCAGCACAATTCGCCCACGCCCATGACCGCTCTGGCTCAGCGTATGAGCCTGTCCCGCCTCTGGCAAAGAGAAGGTTCGTGCAATCGTCGGCTTGACGTGTCCCTCCCCAATCAACTGAGCGATTGTTCGCAAGAGACCGCTGGTTGGAGCTATCGCATTTTTCTTGGCGTGAATGCCATGCTCCCGCGCCACGTTTTCCGCTGGTTGTTCAAGCAAAGAGACCAGCGTTCCACCAGGTTTGACCACCTGCATGGAACGCATCAGGGTCTCTCCTCCTATCGTGTCTAGGACCAGATCTACGTCATGCACCACCTGCTCAAACGGGGTTGAGCGATAATCAATCACGGCTTGTGCGCCAAGAGCATGGACAAAGTCACTATTGGCCTTCGAGGCCGTGCCGATTACCTGGGCACCTTTCCACCTGGCGAACTGAACCGCAAAGGAGCCAACCCCACCAGCAGCCCCGTGGATCAGGACGCGTTGACCCGCTTGCAATGCTCCATCTTCAAAGAGCGCTGTCCAGGCAATCGTTGCTCCACCGGAGATCGTCGCTGCTTCGTCAAAACTGAGCGTCTCTGGTTTCTCGGCCACGAGACTGAATGTCTCTGGACTCAGGGCCGGCGGGGCTACAGGCGTTGTCGTATACTCAGCATACGCGCCATTGGTGCTCCGACCAAACACCGCCTGCCCGATCTTCCAGGCCGTTACACCAGGGCCAACCTCCTCCACAACTCCGGACAGAGCAGAACCAGGAGTGTAGGGAAAGGATGCCGGGACAACATTTTTGAAGAGGCCCTGGCGGACCTTCCATTCCGCTGGGAGGACCCCTGCCGCCTGCACCCGAATGAGCACTTCACCTGCCTGTGGTTCTGGACAGGGAATCTGCTCCAGTTTGAGCTGTTCTGGTCCTCCATATTGATGCACACGTATCGCTTGAATCATCTGTTTTGCCATGAATGCTCTCCTCTTTTCTCTCTCTGATGAACCTGTTCTGTTTCTTCTTTTTGCTTGTACGAGAGAGATTCACTTTCTATCGTTGGGGGAAGCGACCCAGCTAAAGGCAGCACAGAGAGCGAGAGACCAAGGCTGAGCAGAGCGATCATCACTATCGAGATGACGAAGGCGTGCAAAGGATTCCCATCACTTGCCGTAAGGAAGGCATCGAGGAGCCCAAGAAGTGTTACCCCAAATGCTCCTGCCATCTGTTGAGCGGTGGTATAGATACCAGATGCGACCCCGGCATCGTCATGAACGACCTCTTCAAGCGTCTTAGATAGCAGTGGAGTGCCGAGCAAACCCATGCCGAAGCCTGAGACAAAGAGCGCCACCAGCAATGGAGGCATTCCCCATAGTGGGACAAGAAACTGTGCAGCCAGGAAGACGAGGACATAGGCCAGTGTGACCAGCACTGCTGCCACAGACAGGCTGCGCTTGCCCAGACGGGAAGCAACAGCCGAGCTGAGAAGGGATGCAAGGATAAAAGAAATGCTTGCAGCCAGAAACACCAGCCCCGCTTGCAGTGGCGTGAGATGCAAGATCGTTTGCAGATAGAAAGTCAACAAAAACAGCAGGGCCGAAAAGAGCGCAGAAGCCAGTGTAATCGCGAGCAGACCAACCGAAAAGCGACGATGTCGGAAGAGCACAAGCGAGACGAGTGGAGTCTTACCCTGCATGGTCGCCCGCTGCTCATAGATGAGGAAAGCGATCAGAGCAGGTACAGACAACAAAAGACACAGGAGCATCCACCATGGCCAACCAGCGCTCCCTCCCATGACCAGTGGGAAAACGAAGAGAAGGAGGGAGAGGGTGAGTAAGGATATGCCACCATAGTCCAGTCTGTGTGCTCCAGGCATTTTCGATTCACGAAGCAACAGCAATGCGGCAGGCACCACCAAGATGCCGATGGGTACATTGACGAGGAAGATGCTCCGCCAGCCCATGCTGAAGAGATTGGCTGTCAGCAGGAAGCCGCCGAACACTTGCCCCAGGATAGAAGCAAGGCCGGCGATGGCTGCAGCATAGCCAAAGGCACGCGGGCGCTCACGTTGATCGAAACTGACTTGAATGAAAGAGATCACCTGAGGATACATCAGTGCTGCCGCCGTGCCCTGGGCAATGCGAAAGATGATCAGCAGCAGAGCTGTGGGGGCAACACCACAAAGCGCCGAGAACAGCGTGAAGCCACCAATGCCGAGGAGAAACAGCCGTTTACGTCCGTAGAGATCACCTAAGCGGCCTCCGGTGACCAGCAAAACAGCATACGCGAGGATATAGCCAGCGACTACCAATTGGAGCTCAGCAAAGCTCGCGTGCAACTCGTGCTCGATAGAGGGGAGGGCAATATTGACAATAAAACCATCAAGCACATCGACAAACGCAGCGCACAGCACGACCACAAGCATGAGCCAGCGCCGTGGGTCAGGCTGATGCACCGTTTGTGCGGAAGAAGGGGTCATTTGAACTTCCATAGAGAGCACACTCCTCTGTCTCACAAAACAAACATCCTTTCACCAGGCTCTTTATGCCTGAGTGCGATCCCTACTGTAGCATGAAGACACGATGCGATCATGAGTCAATTGGCCAGTGTCTCCTCTGTACGAAAGGGCAGGAGACGACATAGACAATGGATAAAGGGAACTGAGATGCAGATCATTGGGAGTGGTGGCGAGGTCTATCATAAATGCGGCGGCAGAGGACCCCTTGCTTCGAGCGATGGGGATGAATGCCGCCGTTCCTTTCAGCATTCCTTGTTGACTTTCTACACGACGTGTGGTAAAATATAGAGTATGGAACAGAAACACGCTTACAAGTACAGGTTTTACCCATCTGACGAGCAGAAGCAGACGCTTGCTCGCACCTTTGGGTGCTGTCGATATGTATAAACTGGGCATTGCGTAAGAAAACCGATGCCTACTACAAGGACAATCAACGCCTGTACTACAAAGACCTCTCTGCCCTGCTCCCTGATCTGAAGAAACAGGAAGAGACGGCGTGGCTCGCTTTCGTTGCCTCTGTTCCTCTGCACCAAGCGTTGCGTCACCTTGACAAAGCTTTCATCAACTTCTTTGAGGGTCGTGGGAAGTACCCAGCATTCCACAAGAAACGCCATCGCCAATCTGCGACCTATGTAGGCACTGCCTTTACCTGGCGCAATGGCGCTTTGACCCTCGCCAAGATGAGCGAACCCCTCGACATGGTGTGGTCGCGTCTCTTGCCCGATGGTGTTCTCCCCACAAGTTGTACCGTTACCAAAGACGGTGCTGATCGCTACTTCATCAGTGTCCTCGTGGAAGAAGACCTTGCCCACTTGCCCCAAACAGACAACACTCTCGGCGCTGATCTCGGTTTGAAGTCCTTCGTGGTGCTCGTCTTCTGGCGAAGTGGTGGGCAATCCCAAGTTCTTCCACAAGGATGAGAAAAAGCTTGCCAGGGCGCAGAGACGGCATGCCAAGAAGAAAAAGGGCTCCAAGAACCGTAAGAAGGCGTGCCTCAAAGTCGCTCGTATCCATGCTCGCATCGCTGACAGGCGTCGTGACGCGCCTCGCACCAACTTTCGACCAGACTCATCCGCGAGAACCAGGTCGTATGCGTCGAGTCGATGTCCGCCAAGAACATGGTCAAGAACGGACGTTTGCGTAAAGCCATCAGTGATGTGGGCTGGTCTGAGGATGTCGTCCCAACTCGCATACAAAGCCGCATGGTACGGGCGGACCGTGGTCAAGATTGACCGCTGGTACCCGTCCTCCAAACGCTGCTGTGACTGTGGACATATTCTCGACCCGCTTTCCCTTAGATGTTCGGAACTTCACCTGCCCTGAATGTGGTGTCCAGCATGCCCGTGACATTAATGCCGCACAAAACATGTTGGCCGTGGGGCGCGCGCGTCTGCCTGTCGGGGGTGTGGGAGAGTCCGTAAGACCTGGTGCGGTGAAAACCAAACCGGGCAAGACTCAAAGAAGCAGGAAACCCTAGAAGCGATTCTAGGAATCCCCCGGCTTTAGCCGTGGGGAGCATGTCAATCTGTGCATATCCGTGCATATAGGTATAAAGTCCTTTTCCCTTTCTGCACATGTTTTCAGTCAGTTACCCCAGCGCTAAAGCGCGGGGCTTGTGTCTGGGCTCCACCGCAACTCGGCGTAGCGTTGCCGCCGCGCCGCTTTGGCTTCATCGCTCGACACATCGGGGCGTACCGACAAGACGCCCGTGCTCATCCAGTCCT
>DATAYF010000767.1:0-7447 GCA_036272735.1 Ktedonobacteraceae bacterium | reverse complement strand
ATATTGAGTGCCATGTTCCCAGCCAATCTTATCAAGATTATGATGAGGGACATGCAACCTGGAAGCTAAGCACTGTGCTAAGGTTGTCTTTCCACTGCCAGGCCCCCCAAGAATATTGTATTTGACCACGATGTTTCCTTTCACCATAATGTTTCTGTGGAGCAACTTCATAGAGGGTCAGAAAGGAAATATACTATGGTCGTTGAGAGATCTGCCGAGCCCCTTGGAGAAGTTGCTAACGCTATGCCGCATGCTTGTCATGGACAAAACAAGCTCCCTGTCGCGTTATAATCAGCTACAGGTTGCCCTTCCGTCGTATTTCGCTGGCACATGTTAGCAATGACCCGGCATACACCAGGCCGAGAGAAAAGTAAATACACCACGTTTTTTACAAATTTCTCTGCAATACGTCGAAATAACTGTCGATTTACCCCTATCTCGTTCGTCGTTTTAGTAGAAGAGAGAAAATGGTCGCTCTTTGAACAAAGCATATGAACGTTTATTAGGAGAAACCAATGCAGTACGTAGCTCTGATCTATGAAAACGAGACCGCTTTTGCCCAGCGTAATCAGGAAGCACAGGCAGCGGAGTATGCAGACTATAATGCTTTCAGCGAGGAAGCGCGACGAAGAGGCGTGATGAGCCAGTCCGACTATGGTCAAGCGCTTATGCCGACTCACACTGCCACAACAGTGCGCGTGCGTGATGGTAAGGTACTGAGCACGGATGGCCCATTTGCCGAAACAAAAGAACAACTTGGTGGATTTTATCTCCTCAATTGTAAGGATCTCGATGAAGCCATCGAATTTGCGGCAAAGATTCCTGCGGTAAAAAATGGGTCAATTGAGGTTCGACCGATCATGACATTTGAATAATAGCAGTGAGGGATAATGGAGACAGCGCATCAAGCAATCACCCACATCTTTCGTCAGGAAGCGGATCGCATCCTTGCCAGCTTGATTAATACCGTGAAGAATTTTGAGCTGGCTGAGGATGTACTGCAGGATGCGCTGCTCGTTGCTCTTGAACATTGGCCTATTGATGGTGTCCCTCGAAATCCTGGTGCCTGGATTACGACCACGGCGCGGCGCAAGGCTATCGATCGCCTGCGCCGCGAACGTGTCTTAGCTAGCAAACAAGTCATTCTGCAAGCGCTGGTTGAACAGGAAGAGCAAGGAGGAACAGCGGGAATGCAAGACCTTGTGATCCCCGATGAACGGCTCAAGCTAATGTTTACCTGCTGTCATCCGGCTTTGGCGTTGGAGGCGCAGATTGCACTGACACTACATACGCTGGGCGGCCTATCCACGCATGAGATAGCGAGCGCGTTTCTGGTCCCTATTCCAACGATGGCACAACGCCTGGTACGTGCCAAGCGAAAAATCAAGGATGCCGGTATTCCGTACCGCGTTCCGCCGGTTGAGGTGCTAGAGGAGCGTGTTGATGCTATTTTGTGTGTAATCTACCTGATCTTTAATGAAGGATATACCGTCACATCCGGTCAAACATTGATGCGAGAGGAACTGTGCGACGAAGCGATACGGCTAGCGCGCCTTTTGACGATGTTGCTGGACCGTGAATCACTGCTAGCCCCACTTCCCGAAGCATTGGGGCTGCTCGCATTGATGTTGCTACATGACACACGGCGCGCGGCGCGTGTGGGAACAGAGGGGAAGATTGTGCTACTGGAAGAGCAGGATCGTTCTCAGTGGAACCAGGAGAAGAAACAAGAAGGTATGGCTATACTGGAGAAGGTGCTCCATATGAAGCGAGCCGGTCCCTACCAGATCCAGGCGGCCATTGGTAGTCTGCACGTGCAAGCGGAAAAGCCAGAGGATACCGATTGGACACAAATAGCCGCCTTATATAGGATATTGATGCAGATGATTCCTTCGCCAGTGATCGAACTCAATCGAGCCGTGGCGATAGCGATGGCAGATGGTCCCTTGCGTGGTCTGGCAATTCTGGATCGACCTGAGATGATAGAAGCTTTGCATACGTACCATCTTTTTCATGCCAGCCGTGCCGACCTGTTACGCCGTATAGGACGGAGGCAAGATGCAAGCGCGGCCTACAGACAAGCGCTCAATCTTTGTCAGAACGAGCAAGAGCAGGCTTTTTTGCGGCGTCGCCTGGCAGAAGTCTCACAATACCTGGACCCAGATATGAAATAAGCGAAGGCACCCTGCGCGAGGACTCAGCGCCAGGGTGCCTTGGTGCCTTCGGACTGTATGCGTACTATTCCAACAATGAGGATGCAACAATCCTTGTGGGGGATGCTGTTGTGTGCTTCTAGCCTAACTCTACCTGGGGATCGACCGGTAGAGAAAGCACAGAGTTGATCACCGCTTGAGAGAACTGGTCGCCGCAGTCACGGCAAAACATACCGCTCTCATTGTGATACCGTCCACCGATAGCTGTAAGCTGTTTTTCTGCGGGTTTGCCACACCATTCGCAATGACTGCCACGAGGAGCAGAATCGCTTGAGACAGGGCGGTGAAATTCGTTAAATTGCATAAGGAAGGGTCCTCCTATGGTGTGCTGATCAGGTGGAACTGCTCATACACGGAACAACATACGAATGAGAGAGAGGAAACCGTATCTAGTGGTTGTAGGTATGGAGAAAACCCACGATGATACGTCATCCCATACGAAGCGCATCATCGCCCGCGAGCTACATTGCTCTCGCCCCGGATTGTACATTCCTCATTTCGAAAGGAGGTATAAGAAGCCTGCAACACGTATATATCATCCGGGTATAGAGAACTATAGCATATTTTTAGCAAGAGTGCTAGTCCCCTGGCAAAGTTGAGCACAAATAGCCTTCAGCCGACTACGAGGGAGGGATTTCAGAGGCCGAATCTTCTGCACGCTCCTCTTCCAGCGCGGGAAATCTGGAAGAAAGACGATCACCAATAATCCAGCCAAGCGCACCAAGCACAATCATCGTACCAAACCAGGCCCATACGTCGATATCCATAGCTATATTGAACACGGCTGCCATAATGCCAGCGGCGATGATGCCAATGATCAGGCCCGCCGTCACACCAATTAAGCAGCCAGGATGCTTCAGGTTTCGTCCACGCAATCGCTTCATCATAACAAACAGCAACACCTTTTAGAGAAAAATTCTTATCGTAACTGATGATAGCTCGGAGAGCGAAGTCACGTCAAGGGCATGGAAGGAGGCACAAATATCCATCGCGGCAAACTTTTGCGATACAATACAAGTAGGGCTGTTGTAAGTGGTGAGTGAAAAAGGACAATGGAGTCTCTTGTAGAATAGCTGCCACTCATTTATTGGAGGGAAGTATGAAAGCAAGTGTATTTCACGAACTAGGCGATAGCAATGTGTTACGAGTCGAAGACCTCCCAGAGCCAACACCAGGGGTCAATGACGTGGTCATCAAAGTACACGCCTGTGGAGTGAATCGTCTCGATATTTATTCACGAATGGGCCGCACAAAAATAGCCCCCATGCCCCATATCTCTGGCTCCGAGGTCGCAGGTGAGGTTACAGCGGTTGGGGAGGCGGTACGAGGAGTGAGCGTAGGGCAAGCGGTGGCAGTTGCCCCCTATCTGTTCTGTGGGCAGTGCGAGTTCTGCCAGGCAGGCGAAGAGGTCTTGTGCTTGAAGGGCGATATCGTTGGCCTGGGCAGCCAGGGAGGATTTGCCGAGTACGTGCGTGTCCCGGCCATCAGCGTCATACCGCTACCAGCAGGAGTTGATTTTGTGGCGGCGGCAGCGGTGGGACTCTCAACGATTACCGCCTGGCATATGCTGACCAAACGCGCACCGCTTACAGCCGGGCAGGACGTTTTGATACACGCGGCAGGTAGCGGCGTGGGTAGCGCGGCCATCCAGATTGCCAAAATGCACGGAGCACGGGTGATTACCACCGTCGGCTCGAACGACAAGATCGAGCAGGCACGCAAGCTCGGCGCAGATGAGGTCATCAATTATAACGAGCAGGATTTTCAACAAGAGGTGCGACGCATCACCAACAAGCGTGGCGTCGATGTCGTCGTTGAGCACGTGGGCGAACAAACCTGGGAGAAAAGCGCGGCCTGCCTGGCACGCAAGGGTCGCCTGGTGACCTGCGGAGCCACCACAGGCGATGTTGGCAAAACTAACCTGTGGGTACTGTTCGCCAAGGAAATCTCCCTGCTCGGCTCGTATGGAGGCACGCGTGAGGACCTGGTAGCCGTGTTGAAATTGGTAGCACGCGGCCAGCTTCAGCCGGTCGTTCACGCCACCTACGGACTCGCTCAGGTAGGGCAGGCGCAAAAAATGATGGAAGACCGGAAACAGTTCGGCAAACTCATAGTTATTCCATAAGCATACTATTACTATACATCGGGTAAAAGGGTCTGTCCTCCCTTTTACCCTGCTTTTGCTATAGCGGAAAGGGAAAGCATTATCGTTAGTCATAGCACGCATATTCAATTCAACCTGAAGCGAGAGGACCGGCTGCGTTTGGCTGGTCTCCCCTGGCATGCGCGGCTGGATGATTGGGAGAAAGAGGGCGTAAAATTACTGATTGTGCGTCGTGGTGATTCGCGCCATCCCGTCATCTTTGTCGAATGCGACGGTGTACGCTACGCTATCAAAGAGACCACACCGCATATGGCGGAACGCGAAATACGTAGTTTACGCGAGATAGAACTGCGTGGTATCCCCGCGCTGAGTCCAACAGGCAGCGTGATTGTGCCCGCACCACCCATCGCGCTGGATATCGCAGGCATAGGCGGGCAACGACAATATATCAATGGGGATCGTGGCTACACGGTGACGCGGCTGGCACCGCGCGTGATCCCACACGTCTTGCTCTATCGGCTCAGGCTCAACAAGCGTACCAAGCAGCGCATCCTCTCCGCCGTGGCCGTATTGATGATCGAGATGCACGAACATGGCATCTATTGGGGTGATCCCTCGCTAGCTAACGTATTGATACGCATCGATGGCAGAAGCATCCTGGCAATTATGGCGGACGCGGAAACGGCAGAACTGTTTCCTGGGCCGGTAAGCGATGGGTTACGCGAGCAGGACCTGGCGATGTTTAGCGAATCGCTCGCCTGGCAGTCCGAAGATCTACGCCAGGCACAAGGACTCCCAGAGGATACGCAGGTGCTCGATGACGCCGACTTTCACTACTTTGCGCTGCGCTACCGTTGGCTACGCAGAGAACACGCGCGCGTCGCCCAATTTCCTGACGTCAATACCATTTATCACGTCCAGAAATTTTTACGCAATCTCAATCGTTGGAGCTTTTCGTTGCTCGACACCACGGGCAACGCCATTCAACACGTGACCACCGTGCTCCCTGGCTGGTATCAAAAGCGCATTTATAACCTGCTGCATATCACGGTACCAAGAAGCTATGCACGGCGCTTTTACAATATGATTTTGGGGCACCAGGCTATCATCAGCCAGGCAGAAAAGCGTGAAGTGAGTCTGGAAGAGGCGGCGCACAACTGGTATCACAAGTACCACTTACCAACCATCTTGCTGCTCAAGCGCATCCTAACACGCGGACAAGACCCCATGAAGGCATACTTCGCGGTTATGCTGCACAAGTGGAAGCTCAGCGAACAAGCAGGGCGAGAGGTGAGCCTGGACGATGCTATTCTGGATTGGTCGATGAAGCAGGCCCAAACTGGACATTTAGGGGATATGGACCCCGCGCTCCAGATGAAATGGTGGCGCGAACTGGAACCCGTGGCCCAGGCTCTCGAACCACCGATGATTGCCAGTGAAGAGCTAGAGCCGCTGCTTTCCACCAGCGAACGACCGCTCGTGCGCCTGCAACAACCCGAATTAGAACAGAAATTGCCAGAGATTCTGGAGCACAAGCAGCAGAAAAAAGATTAGAGCAGATGAAATACGCTGGAGGCGGCTTGCCTCCAGCGTATTTCATCTGCTCGGTTCCTACTACTTATTGACCATTGGTAGCAGCAATCTCGGTGCTTTCTTCCTCATCCTCGTCAGCTTCATCGCCGATCACCTCGGTTTCGCCAACGTTAAACGAGGCCATGTTGCCACGGATCTGCTCGTCGATGGCAGAGGCCACATCGCTATTCTGGCGCAGGTACTCCTTCGCGTTCTCGCGACCTTGCCCAAGCCGAATATCACCCACGGTAAACCAGGCACCGCTCTTCTTCACCAGGCCCATCTCTTGACCCAGGTCGATCAGGCCGCCCTCGCGCGAAATGCCTTCGCTATACATAATGTCGAATTCGGCCGTTTTGAATGGAGGCGCAACCTTATTCTTCAAAACGCGCACGCGGGTACGGTTCCCCATCACATCCGTTCCCTGCTTAATGGAATCGATACGACGAATATCCAGGCGCACCGAAGCATAAAACTTCAGAGCCTTACCACCAGTAGTGGTTTCTGGATTGCCGAACATCACGCCGATTTTTTCGCGCAACTGGTTGGTAAAGATCACCGTAGTATGCGAATTGCTGATCGCACCGGTCAATTTACGCAACGCGTGGCTCATCAAACGAGCTTGCAGGCCAACGTGAGAATCGCCCATGTCGCCTTCGATTTCAGCACGCGGCACCAGGGCAGCCACGGAGTCGATGACGATGACGTCGATAGCATTACTGCGTACCAGCGAGTCTACGATTTCCAAACCTTGCTCACCGGTATCTGGTTGCGAGACCAGCAGGTTATTCACATCCACCCCTAAGCGCCCGGCATACAGAGGATCAAGCGCGTGCTCCGCATCGACGAATGCGGCGAAGCCACCGGCTCTTTGTGCGTTCGCGATAATATGCAAACACAGCGTTGTTTTACCGGAAGACTCAGGTCCATAAATCTCTGTAATACGCCCACGAGGAACGCCACCCACGCCTAAAGCCAGGTCAAGAGCAATAGAGCCAGTGGGAATAACTTCAACCTGTACCTTTGCGCTATCCCCTAACTTCATAATTGCCCCTTTGCCAAAACGGCGTTCAATCTGGGTCAGAGCCAGGTCGATAGCTTTCTCACGTTCACTCATACCGGCAGTCGCTGTACCATTTCGATCTACCGTGGCTTTTTCTTTTTTTGTACTCATCAACATTGTCGAAACAGGGAGTGAGATGAGACCGGGTCGCAGCCATTCCACCTCTCCAACCTGCATCCCTCCTTTTGTGAGGCATCTAATTCCCGAGTGGGTCACAAATTTTAAGATACGTTTGTAGAACAAGAGTACCATAAGCCAGACACGGCGTCAAGCTCAGAAGACCTGCGAAACGGGTACACAGCGTACATATAGGTACGACGAGTACCCACACATGCGCGTATTGTACCACCAATGCCTTATTCCAAACCCCAACGCCACTAGCATGACTAGCACCGCATGCTCAGGATTTCGGATAAGGAGTAATTACCATTCGCGGCGTCCTTCAAGGGCACGACTGAGCGTCCCTTCATCGGCATACTCCAGATCACCACCGAT
>DATAYF010000766.1:0-9991 GCA_036272735.1 Ktedonobacteraceae bacterium | reverse complement strand
ATGCGTATGCATCAAGCGTAAGCGGAGATAAGTTGACATAATGTAAGATGATTGGCTGCGTCAAGCGAAGGGTGCGTTTTGGTATTTGCGGCCTTGTTTTCTTTCTACAGATAAAGAGAACAAGTAACCCCTCTGCCTGCATGTTCCTTGAGCAGGGGCTTTCCCATACTCCATTTTCTGTATACATATCCCCTTTGTGGCGGCAATGCAAGAGGGGAGATTGATAGTCTTGGTACAGATCTCCGATTTTTTGAATAGATGTACCAAGTAACCAGCACACCCAGTACGGTGAAAACCACATCGGGCAAGATTCCGCGAAGCAGGAAACCCTAGAGGTGACTTTAGGAATCCCACGGCTTGAGCCGTGGGGAGGATGTCAACTTGGCAATCTCGCAATGCTAAACGAGATGGCACTCGATGATGAGCAGCGAAACGGGCTACTCCGCTCTCATTTTGTGCACTATGCACAATCAAGAGGGTTCCCTCTGTAAAAAATTTACTAAGTCTGAAAGTCATGTGGCAAATTTTGCGAGTTTATTTCTGTCTTTAGATACTTTGCCCAAAAAAATCTTGACAACTGTACCGTCTAGACGGTATACTTCCAACATGACAAAAACAACACGCCAGGATATCCTGAGTGCCGCTAGCCAGATTGTCCAGCGCGATGGGGTAGCGCATTTGACCATCGACGCCGTTGCTCGCGAGGCACAACTCAGTAAAGGTGGGATTCTGTACCACTTCCCTAGCAAAGAAGCTCTGGTAAGTGGGATGATCATGGACCATATCGAGGGTTTTACTCGCGATCTCGCCGGCTACCTGAAGGAAGAGACTGGACGTGGTCGTTGGCTCCATGCCTATCTGCTTGCTTCCGATAAAACCGTCTATGAAGAGCCCAATCCGGTTGTCTGTCTTATTGCAGCGATTGCGACTAACCCGGGACTGCTGGCGCCACTGCAACAGCACTTTGCTCTCTGGCAGGAACAGGCAGTGCACGACGGGTTATCACCTGCACTGGCGACGATCCTTCGCCTGGCAATTGATGGGCTCTGGTTTGCTGACCTCTTTCAACTGGCTCCCCCTGAAGGTGAGCTTCGCAACGAGGTTTTACGGGTTTTACAAACCATGGCACATGCATCACCTGATGCTTGCTTTGCTCCATCAGCAACATAGCGTCTCTTTTGCTTGATGGGGCGCCAAAAAAACAAAATATACTCGCGAAGATGAAGAATAAGATGCGTTGTTGCATAGCCCGATTTTTTCACCGCTGATTCCTTATGACGAAGGTGCTCATCTCCTCGTAATAAGCATTGGTATACAGAGCAGTATACAAAAAGGCATCTCTAGTAAGCAAACTCCTGCTTTTTGCTTACTAGATAGAGACAGGAGAATAGTAACACCAGAAAAACCCAGAGAACGCTCCCTTCCACGCAAGGTTAACCCATTTTTAGGATTTCCGTAGTTTTCCGTACTTACTACCTGTCAACATGACTTCCTGTTGAAAGGGGAGGCGCTATGGATTCAACGCTTAAACCAGGGCCTGTTATAGAGACATCTGCACAGCCACGTCTACAACGCAATGCATTGTCTCTGTTTGAAACCATTGCATCTACACTTGCCAATATGGCCCCCGCCGAAGGCATTTTTGTCGCTATTGGTCTGACCGTCTCATTTATGGGGGCACGTGCTCCCTGGGCTTTTTTACTCGCCATGATTGCCATTTCCGCCTCGGCGAACACGATGAGCGAGTTCTCTCGGGTGCGTCCCAGCGCAGGCTCATTTGTCTCTTTTATCGCTAATGGTATTCAGGGATATGCCCCTCGATCCGCACTCTTTGTATCAACCACCTGTTTCGTCATTTTGATGTCAGGCTATATTATTTCAACCGCTTCGGCGATAGCCTTCCTGGGCGCCTGGGTACAGGTATTGGTGCCAGGCCTGAACTGGATGTTGATTTCGGTCATAGCATTGCTGATCGCGGTGCCAGTATTGCTACGCAGCGTGATTGTCTCCACGATCTGGTCCTTTGTGCTGTTTCTGATTGAGGGCACGGCCCTCACCGTCCTGGCCGTGGTCATTTTCTTCCTGGCTCACAATCAACTGTCCGCTCCTTTTACCAACCTGGGTGGTACACCCGGCTTCGGTGGACTGGCGCTGGCGTTTCCTATTGTTGTGCTGGGATTTGTCGGCTGGGACAATTCGGGGGCACTGGCGGAAGAGACAAAGCATCCACGCCGTGCGGTATCTATCACCGTGTTTGTCTCGGTCTTCATCGTGGGCCTGATTTATTTCCTCTCCTCTTATTCGATGGTTGTCGGCTTTGCTGGTATGAACCTGAAAGATCCGATGGGCGCGTTGAGCATTGATCCCTCGCCTTTTTTGACCGTCGCCCGGCATTACCTGCCATGGTTTCTGCCTATCCTGGGCCTGGTCGGTATCACCAGTTCTGCCGGCTATTACATCGCCTCAGCGACTTCACAGACGCGCATTATCTTTAACAGTGGTCGTGAAGGCGTCTTGCCCTCCTTCTTTGCACGTGTTACCAGAGGAGCAATACCTGTGCCATACGTATCAGTGCTTGCCTATATCCTTCTCTCGCTGGCCCTGATCGTGCTTCCTGGCATCTGGTTGAACGCCAACGATACCTTTACCTATGAAGCAACTATTGGCACCGTTCCAGTCGTTTTGATTTACCTGCTGGCAAACGTCGCGCTGCCACTCTACTTCTGGAGGTTTCAGCGTTCTGAGTTTCGCTTGTTCAAACATATTGTCGTACCGTTGATCGGTATTGCTGTGCTGGCGCTGCCTATCTGGGGGTTCTTTGCTCCTGGTCAGCCTACCCCCTATAACTACTTTGGCTGGATATTCGTCGGGCTGCTTGTCCTGAGTGCAGCATGGGGCATCTATGTTTCACTCAAACGCAAGGAGGCTGTGAAACGTCTGGGGACGATGGTCGCCGACGAATAAAGCGTATCCGCGGGATCAACCCTGCACACGGAAAGGCCTATCAGATGATGCCTACTACACCTTGCAAACAACCGCTCAGAGTCAGTATTGCGGGCCCGATTGGCAGTGGCAAAACGCTGCTTATTCATGGACTGAGCAAATGGCTCTGGCCCGCGTACAATCTCGCTGTTGCCACGGTCGAGAACCTGGGAAATAGCCTCTGGTCCTCCTGCGCTGGCCCTGTCAATACGCCTGGTTTGACGAAAGATGCTGCGTTTTTACTACAGCAGGGGATATTGCCACAGGAACATATCAGGAGTATTGCGCAAGTAGCAGCCATCTCCGAACTGGGAGGGATACCTGATCTAGAGCTTGTCTTCGTGGAGCATGGAGGCAACGACCTGACAGCAGTATTCAATGCCGAACTGGTAGATAAGACCGTCTATGTGGTGGATATTGCCAGTGGAAAAGAGGTCATTTGTAGGGGAGGAACCGGCCTTGTCCACTCGGACCTGCTGATACTGAACAAGGCCGATCTCGCTCCCTACCTCGGAATCTCTCTTGCCGAGCTGGCGGAGGAAATACGTCAACAGCGGGGTGATCGACCATTCGTTTTTACCAATCTTCAAGGAGACACTGGACTTGACGAGGTCGTTCGCTGGCTAGAACTATGCTTATTCCGAGTGGAGGAACCCTCTCTCCGGCAGCCTGCAGAGGAGCGCACAACCGGAAAGGATCAACCTGCGCTGATTGAAGAGCAATGGTTCTGGCGCTACAAAATGTCCCGAGGGGCACACACGCACTTTAATCCTGCCATGCGTAAAAAGCCTCTCAGTTCTGCACCGATGTCTGCCGCTCCACTGCGTTACACCGATGATGGAGAGGTTGCCTGGGATCAGTTGTGGACAGATTTTTGTGACCTGGCCGCGATTGGTGGTCCTCCTCATCGTGGCACACTCCTGGAGCCAGTCTCACCTGCGGAAGCGAGGAGCGATCCCGATGCATATGCACAGGTTGTGGCCGAGATCGAACGAGGTATTTCGCTGGTGACCGGCCTCACGACGTTACACAGCGCTATTCCTGGTTGGGTTGGTGTGGAGTGCGAGGATGAAATGATGGCAATCTGGCTGCAACAGGCCATTCTTGCCGAAAATGTGAGTGTGCGTCGCGATGAGAGCAAGTTGTACTTGCCAGCTGGACCAGGCTTTCAACTCAAAGCGGAGATTAAGAACGTCATTACGGCCATTGCGAAAACGCATCATTACTGGCAGGAACACATGCTCTGGCAGCGCGGCGAGAGTGTGTAGAGTTGCTAGCTCTCTACCAGGGACATGGTGGTCCCTTGCCACCACAGGCAGGAAAAACGTTCGCAAAGAGTCTTACAAGCAAAGAATGGAGTATACCATGAGTAGTGAACTGTTGAACAACTTTGACGGCATGAAATCCGTCCACCTGGAAGCGGAGATCCCTACTACACGTGGGGACGAGGAAATTGCACGCTCGCTTGAGTACGGTTTGCAGGCCGCGCCAAGCATTAAAGATCGCACCATTTCCCTCTTCAGCCGTGGGGAATTACCCCACTTCGCCGGTATTAATACCTTCCTGAAAGCGCCGTTCCTTGAGGATGTGCGCAAGGTTGGGGAATATGATGTCGCCATTTTGGGAGAACCTCTGGACACAGGAACAACGTACCGCGCGGGAACACGCTTTGGTCCACAGGCCGTGCGGCGCATTTCAGCCCTCTACACATCCTACAATTTCGAGCTGGGCGTGGATCTGCGGGAAAGCCTGAGGATTGCCGATATCGGCGATGTTTTTGTGATCCCGGCGAATATTGAGAAAAGCTTTGATCAGATTGCCCTTGCCGTCTCTCACGTCTTTAGCAGTGGCACGTTTCCTGTACTGATTGGTGGCGACCACTCGCTAGGCTATCCGAATATTCGTGGTATCGCGCCCCACGTGGACGGCAATATTGGCATCATTCACATTGATCGTCATATCGACATCCAGGAAACAGATATGGATGAGCGCATGCACACCACACCCTGGTTTCATGCCACCGACATTCCCAATGCACCTCCGAGCAATCTGGTGCAAGTCGGTATCGGTGGCTGGCAGGTTCCGCGCGCTGGCGTGAAAGTTGGGCGTGAACGCAAAACGAATGTGATCAGTATGGGTGATGTGGAGCGTCTCGGCATTGAGAAGGTTGCAGAGATCGCTTTGGACCTGGCCTGGAAGAATGCCAAAGCGGTGTATCTGAGCTTTGATATTGATAGCCTCGATGCTGGCTTTGTTCCTGGCACCGGGTGGCCTGAGCCCGGCGGCTTTACACCTCGTGAGGCTCTCAAGCTGGTACAGCTTATCGCCAGGGAAGGTCTCTGTGCGATGGAGGTCGTAGAAGTTTCGCCGCCGTACGACGTAAGCGACACAACCGCGCTGATGGCGCTGCGTGTGATCGTTGACACGCTGGCGACGCTGGTTGCTCACAACAAGCTTTAGCGCTTGCGCTAAAGCGCTGGGATACAAGGGTATCACCAGGGAGTCAGCCATTTAAAACAAGGACGCACGAAGGATAAAAGTGGTTTTGGGAGATGCTTGCCAGGCTACTCATTCTCACTTTTGATGGGTCCTTTTTCAAAATGGCTGAAACCCTGGTCATAAGTCAAAAAACTATGGGAGGACTTCAAATGGCATTCGTGTATCACAAGCATATTCCTGTGCTCTATGGTCGCTTTTCGCTCATTTTAGTTGATCAGCAAGCGGGACCGCCCATTGCGTGCGAAAATCATCATCAATCCAACCTGAACACCATTCCAGTTCTCGAAAAGGCCAGAGAGGCAGATATTCCCATCATTCATCTGCAGGAGATTCACAGAAAGGAACTTGTGGATTACGGACGGGAACTCGATGGAAATGAAACGGTGCATAATTTGGAGGGAACTCCAGAGGTAGAGCTCTTCGAGCCATTGGCTCCCATAAATGGAGAATGGTTAATCCAGAAACGCCGATACAGTGGATTCTTTGGGACCGATCTTGATTTGCTCCTCCGCGAACTCCGCATCGACACTGTGATCCTGACAGGCCAAATCACCGACGTCTGCGTGCATTACACTGCTGTTGACGCACATCAGTATGGATATGTAGTCCGGGTCCT
Source organism: Ktedonobacteraceae bacterium (assembly GCA_036272735.1). Classification (GTDB taxonomy): domain Bacteria; phylum Chloroflexota; class Ktedonobacteria; order Ktedonobacterales; family Ktedonobacteraceae; genus DATAYF01. The sequence continues at coordinate 3,894 of DATAYF010000766.1, read as the reverse complement.
GGAGGACTGCGTGGCAGGATCTTCCGACAAAGCCCATGAAGCCACACTGGATGCAATTGAATATCTGCAACACGGTGCCGTTCGTTCTTCCGCCGAGGTGATAAACGAGTTAGAACGGCTCATGAGGAATACAGAGGCTCCCATTACGGATTGGAGGGTCGCATCTCAGGAGGAACTGCTAGATCACCGCTGGTTTGTTGAAGAGACTCGCTCTTTACCAAAGTGATGGATGCATCCACGGGGGACCTCTCCGATAGAGGTATCCTCAATAATACACGCAACAGCGAACAAAAGACGTTGATTTTTAAAATCGATAACAAGGAGGCGACTGGCAATGCAACAGACTCAACAACAGGCTGATCACCACCATCTGGCTGGAGAGAGCGAGATCACAGCTGTTGATCCTATTTTTGGCATTGAGATTCACGGACTGGACCCTATCCCCCCGGAACACCGCCACGGCAAACCTGGAGAGCTCTTCTGGACCTGGTTTGGAGGGAATTTCAACTATCTTGCCCTTACGACCGGTTCTCTTACCATCCTCTTCGGCCTGGGCATCTGGCAAGCTATTGCAGCTGGCATTGTTGGCAGTGTCTTGGGCGCAATTGTGTTCGCTTTCTGTGGTATCTTGGGACCGCGCACCGCAACAGCGACGATCGTCAACACACGTGCTGCGTTTGGGCTGAATGGCAACTATATAGCTGCTGCTGTGAGCTGGCTGGCAGCTTCTGGTTGGGTAGCGGTCAATTCGGTGCTGGCTGTATTCGCGCTTATCCAACTGGCGGGTGTCGTTGGACTGGGCACCGGTTTAGCTGTGCAAATCGTATCTGTAGCGATCATTTTGGCGGCGCAAATAGTGATCGCTTTGTTTGGGCACGCCACAGTTGTTGCCTCTGAGCGCATATTCGCCGCGATCTCGGCTCTGCTTATTCTGGGTCTCATGTTCTTTGTTCTGCCGAAGATGAACTGGGCTTACCCACAATCCAAAGTGCTTGCCGGTAGTACGATCCTGGGTACCTGGCTCCTCGCACTCTCTGTTATTTTCGCTGGTCCGCTCTCGTGGATGAACTACGCTTCTGACTATTCTCGCTATTTTCCTACCAGCACCAGTTGGAAGCGTATCGCGTTGATGAGCGGATTAGGTATGCTCGTCTCTACTGTTCTCGGTACATTGGGCGGAACAGTGCTTGCTACATTGGTCAATATGTCTAACCCGGTTGCTAATCTGCCAAAAATCCTTCCTGCCTGGTATCTGGTGCCCTTCCTGTTCGTAATCATCTGGGGGGCCATTGCCAACAATGTCCTGAATCTGTATACTGCCGGGCTTGGCTTACTGGCTCTACGCATTTATGTGCCACGCTGGGTTGCCGTCTGTATCGTCGGTGCACTTGCTACCACCCTTACCTGTATTGCCGTCTTCGTGTATAACTTCATGTCGCTCTATGCAGAGTGGCTCTCGCTTACACTCATATTGCTCTCTCCCTGGACAGCTATTCTGCTCGTTGACTACTTTGTGCGTCGTGGTCGCTATGATGTTGAAGCGTTACACACCTGGAATACTGGTCCTTACTGGTATAGCAAGGGCTGGCACTGGCCAGCTCTTGGCGTGTATCTTATTGGCGTCGTTGCCGCTTTGGCCGTCACGAATTCGGCCCTCTGGTCAAGCCCCATTTCGACACGTTTCCTGGGTGGTGCTGATTTAAGCCTGTTTGCCGGCTTGATTATTACAGGGATACTTTATTATCTCCTCGCGCGACGGCAGGTATCTGAGGCGATATTCAGTCAAGTCTCGGCTCAAGAGGGCAAGTAACTCGATATATAGTTTCGCCGGACCGCTGCAGGTCAAGCGGTTCACGCTTCATTCAAAGGAGGGCCTACCATGTTTCGTACATCCTGGTTCGAGGTTCAGGAACTGGACCCCGGCGTGCATCTGATCAGTGAACCAGGGCACGTGAACTCGTTTCTCATCCAGGGGAACAAAAGCGCTATCCTGTTCGACACAGGGTTGGGGGTTGCCAACATCCGCAAGGTGGCTGAGGAGTTAAGCAATCTGCCCTTGCTGGTTGTGAATTCGCACTATCATTTCGATCATACCGGAGGAAATCGTCTCTTTAAGGAGATTGCCATTCACCGCGTTGGTGCTCCGCTCCTGCAACAGCCATCTGCTCCTGAACTTGCTGAGAAATACATGGCCTATACACAGCGCATGTTGAAGGCCTGGGGACCTTATAAAGAGGCGGACGACATCTACTTCCATCTGCTTACCACCGAGCGCATGATTCGACCATTGCCAGAGGGCTTTGACCCGGCATCGTATCAGGTTGTGCCAACAATACCCACCCAACTCCTGGAAGAGGGCGATGTTTTGGATCTCGGTGGTCGTCGATTGCAAGTGATGCACACACCGGGGCATTCGCCTGATTGCATTTGCTTATTCGATGAGCAAAACAGCTTATTGTTTGGAGGCGACACGATCAATACTGGCCCGATTTATGCACAGCTTGAAGACTCGGATGTTGAGGCTTTTGCCAAATCGACGGCCCGACTGGCAACATTGGCCGATACAGTACGGCGCGTCTTTGTCTGTCACTTCCTACGGGTCGAGAATCATCCGGCTCTGCTGCATGAGATTGCAGAAGGATTCCAGCGGCTTCTGGCTGGGGAGGTATTCTTCCGAGACAATGTTGACTGCCTCAACTACCCGGTCAAAGAGGCTTGCTTCGACCATTTCTCGATCTTCATTCCTGCCCGTGAGTCGACACGCATCTGATAAGCTGAGAAGCAGCAGTTCTTTCTCATGCTCTGACATGAGAAAGAACCGCTATAATGACCCCATAAAAATGCGACACGAAGTCGCTTGTAACGAGTACGCATTGCTTCATCAGAAATCGGCTCATGGCTGACTTTGGTGAAGCGGGAATGGATGAGATTGATGGGAGGGGGAGAAGGGATGATACACTGCTCTCCAGAAGAACTCGTCAGATTGTATTGAGAGAGAAACGAGGTCGTGATGGGAAGCAATCCCTTGCTCCCTCTTCCTGAAGGGATGTAGAACTAGCTTTGTCAAATCTCATCCATTCCCGATTCACCAAAGTCAGCCATGAGCCGTTTAAAGTTTGTATTTACAGCCAGGGATGCTATGTATTGCAGCAATACATAAGAAAAGAGTGCGGGTGCTGATGCGCCCGCATATAAGTGAGCGACACAACATGCTTCTGCCCTCACTTGCCCTCACTGTCGCCGTATCTTCCACGAGCGAACTGGCACGCCGTGCAACGCTCTGGAATGTCCTACGGACAGTGTCCTGCTTGCGGTCTTGTGACGGCTGCGCTACAAATTGAGTCTGCGTGACAGTGCTGAGATGTGTTTCGCGCGCGGCTTTCCCTTCACACATGAGGTCATCCGAGACGGGCAAGCGCGGTTTGCTGCGTGAATAACGGATCAGTGACGAACCCGCGCGACGTGGACAAGCCGGGGAGTCTTGCTATGTCGATGAAACATCCATCAAGGTGCATGGAAAATGGTGTGACCTGTATCGAGCGATTGATCGTGACGGCAATCTGGTTGATACCCGTCTCAGCGAGACGCGAGATAGGGCTGCTGCCAACCATTTTTTTCAGCAAGCCGTCGATGGAGTCGGCTCTGTTCCCGAGCAAGTGACGACTGATGGGCATACTTCCTATCCACGAGCGCTTCGCGAGATAATGGGCAGCGATGTCCTTCATCGAAAGAAGACATATCGCAATCATGGGTTGGAACAAGACCCTCGTGGGAGCAAACAACGGGACGGTCCCATGCACGGCTTTGGACCGTTCGAAGCAGCAGCACGCTTCTGGCGCGCCTTTGACGAATGACGGAACTATTTCCGTTCGCGCTGCACAATGGGTGAAATGG
>DATAYF010000765.1:0-11173 GCA_036272735.1 Ktedonobacteraceae bacterium | reverse complement strand
CGGGCATACCGGTGAGGACAATCGCCCGAAGAAGGGCTTGCTCTTCGTCTGTCAGAGTTGCCATTATTGCCTGCATGCGGATTTGATTGGTGCCAGAAATGTGGCCTTACGAACGCTGCTCACCCGGCAGGACTGGATGAGTACGGGCGTCTTGTCGGTACGCCCTGATGTGTCGAACGATGAAGCCAAAGCAGCACGGCGGCAACGCTATGCTGAGTTGCGGTGGAGCCCAGACACAAGCCCCGCGCTTTAGCGCTGGGGTAACTGACGGATTAGTAAGATGAAATCATGATAAGGAGCACGGCAATACACGAGATAATGGAGGCAGATGGAAACGACGCAGAGCAAAATTTGGTTGTCACATTATTATGATCTCAGGCATCTGTATAAATAGCAAGCAAAAAATCTCGATGGGCAGACACGGTGCACCATCGCAACATACTGTTATCGTACGCAGGCTCACGCGTTCGCGTAGCCACAAGAAAGGACTTATACCATGCCAATTGGCTTTCATCCCCTCGATATAGCTGTTATTCTCGCCATCGCGCTGCTCATCTTTGGCCCCAAAAAGCTACCTGAGTTGAGCCGCTCAATTGGCAAGAGCATTGACTCGTTCAAAAAGGGTATGACAGAGTTGAAAGAGGGCAACGACACAAAGGAGCCTGCCATAACGCATGTGAGCAGCATCGAAGCTCCCCGCGATCCCGCAACCACGACCCACAACGAGTAATGCCCGTCGAGTGCGCATTATTTAAAAGGAAAATAAGACGCATAAAGAACCATTGATGGTTCTTTATGCGTCTTATTTTCCTTTTAAATTAAAACGTTTTTCCGCTGACTCAACACACTTACCCAACTAGTCAAACGCGCCTAGACAGGGTATGATTGTAGCAGTCAGGAAAGTTACGTTTTCAGCACAACGATGTGCCAGTAGAATAGGAGTGAGTCTATTTTGAACACAGCACAATCCGACACTTCACATACATCTCCTACATCCCTTATATCCTCGCGCTACCCCCATACGCCAGCTAGCGCTGAGACGTTACTCAACATGCGTGGCGCTGGGAATCCTGTCATCACCAACGATGGCAAGCGTGTAGCCTTTACGGTCTGGGAAACCGTACCGGGAGAACAGAAGCGCCGTGGGCGTGTCTGGGTCGCCGATACCGATACCGAAGGCGGCGAAGCCAAACCACTGACGAGTGGAAAAAGCGGCGAAAGCAATCCAGGCTGGTCACCGGACGGCAAGCAGATCGCCTTTATTATGCGACCAGAAGGTGAAAAAGAGTCGCCACAGCTTCACATAATATCGGCTGAAGGTGGCGAAGCCAGGTTGGTTTGCAAGATGCCCAACGGTGTCGAAGAAATTTCCTGGTCACCTGATGGTAGCCGCATCGCCTTTATCTCGCTGGAAGGTGACGAACCGACAAGCGATCCGAAAGTGCTCGCACCAGAGCGCTACCGTCGTCTGTGGATTGTGCGCCCAGAGCAAGCCGTACCTGAACCCATCACTCCCAATAACGTCAGTGTCTGGGAGTATGTCTGGTCGCCAGATAGCCAACAATTGGCTCTCTACTCCTCGTATGGCTCCGATACCAGCGATTGGTATCACAGCGAGGTCGGTGTCGTTTCGAAGCACGGCGGAGCGGTGCGCCAGCTTACTAACCTTACGATCAGGCAAGCGCGTGGCCTGGCCTGGTCGCCGGATAGCCAACACATCGCGTATCTTTCGGGACGTTGGAGCGATCCGGGGCGTGGGAGCGGCGAGATCTACACCGTTTCGCTCGAAAGCAGACAATCGCGCAACTTGACGCCGGATATCGATTGTAGCCCCGCCTGGTGCCACTGGCTGCCAGATGGTCGCCACCTGCTGTTCACCGCCGTACGCGGCGTCACCCATCAGCTCGCCTTGCTCGATAGCAGCAATGGCAGCATCAATGTGCTCACGGCAGATTTTGTGATGCAATGGGATCAGCCCGCGCTAGCGATAACGCCAGATGGCCGCTCTTTCGCAACCATCCATTCAAGTTCGCGACAGCCATCCGATGTCTGGTGTGGAACGTTTACGTATAGCGATGAGCAACCAGCAGGCATCGAGTGGAAACAGATCTCACACCTGAATCCGCTCGTGGAAGAGACGCTAACATTGTCCAAAGCTGAACGTATCACCTTTGCCAGCGTCGATGGACAACAGATCGATGGCATCTTTACGCCAGCACAACAGCAATCCACGGATGAGCTTCCTCCGCTGTACGTCAGCGTGCACGGTGGACCATCAGGGGCGGATTGCGACCAGTGGAACACCGGTGCGCAGATCTTCGCGGCGGCAGGATACGCGGTACTCAACGTGAACTACCGCGGCAGTTGGGGCCGTGGTCGTGCCTTCACCGATGCCGTACTCGGCGATATGGGGGGCAAAGATTTGCAGGATATTCTCGCTGGCATCGAATACCTCGTTAAAGTGGGCAAGGTCGACGGCGAACGCGTCTGCATCGGCGGATGGAGCAACGGCGGCTTCCTGAGCGCCTGGGCAGTTACCCAGACCAACCGCTTCAAGGCGGCGATGATGGGCGCGGGTATCAGTGATTGGCATAACATGCACGCGCAGACCAATATCGTCGACGCCGACATCTTGCTCCTGGCAACCGACCCGGTGGAGCATCCCGAAGTGTATCGCCAGCACTCGCCCATCACCTACGCCGGGCGAGTGAAAACTCCCACGCTCATCCTGCACGGCGAAGATGATCCCGCCGTACCAGTTGCCCAGGCGTATGCATTCTACCAGGCACTGCGTTCGCGCAATGTCCCCGTCGAATGTGTTGTGTACCCACGCGAGGGGCATGGCATCGGCAATGAACGCGACCATGTACGCGATTTTATCGAACGCCAGCTAAGCTGGTTCGCCCGCTACGTGAAGTAAGCCACACAAATACACACACCCTGATACAGGCATCCTGGATCAGGGCATATAGTGATGGGTATCTACTGAGCCGTGGACTCAGTAGATACCCATCACTATATGCCATCCCTCCTCCTACCAGCACGTTGCTCCTAGGGAAAGTACCTGACGTGAAGAGATGGCAGTATAGGGTCTTCTGCTGATTGTGACGAAGAGATATCAGTGCTATAATCGTGTCGGAGACCAGAGGGCCATACGGCCATACGGCCATACGGCCATACCCCATATCACTTGCAACAAATGTAAGGGAAAATTATGATGAATAATACTCGTCGTAGTACTGCCATCTTCCATATTTTTGCCGTACTCATGCTGGCTGTGCTTTTCGCGGGCTGCGCATCAACGACCCAGTCGAACATGTCTAACATGTCCAACATGAATTCTGGTCAGACGCAGTCTTCGTCGAACTCGCAAGGAACCGACCTGGGAAAGGTAGCGGCACCAAATTTCCAGCTTAAAGATCAACATAATATCCCCATTGCCCTGACACAATTTAAAGGGAAACCGCTAATCCTGACCTTCTTTTACACCCATTGTCAGACTTCTTGCCCGCTCATTGCCGAGAAAATCCACTCGACGCTCCTGGACCTGGGCAAAAACTCACAGCAGGTTGGTATCGTGGCGATCAGCGCAGATCCGACTGGAGACACACCCGCGAGTGTGGCAACGTTTTCCCAGGAACATCAGCTCCAGGGATATAAGAATTGGCACTATCTCTTAGGAACCCGCCAGCAACTCTCTCCCATCTGGGCATCGTATCACGTGGATGGTGTACCACCCCATGCCACAATGATGAGTGCGGGTAATATGGCGCACTCTTCTGTCGTCTATGTCATAGATCAGCAAGGCCATGAGCGGACGTTGTTCGACAGCGATTTCCAGCCGAATCAACTGGCACAAAATATTCAGACTTTACTGACAAACAAATCATGAATGGGAACCAATTTGCAGTAGAATAAAGAGTAGGAATGTGGGAAGCTATGACACAACCGCTCTTTAAACGTCGATGAGAGGATGAAGCAATGCAGAACCATGCCGTCAGGTCGCAGGTCCTAAATACGCGCACACTGGCACTTCTCTTAGGGGGTGTTATTATCGTGCTCACGTTGGTGACGCCAATGGATGTCTTTGGCATGGGATCGATGTTCACCGTCCATATGGCACAGCACCTGCTGCTATCTTTGGGGGGTCCACCGTTGCTGATTCTCGGCATCCCGGCCTGGAGCTGCCGCCACTTCCTCTCCCGCCACCCTCTTATTGCACGGGGGCTAGCGCTCTTGACCATACCATTCGTTGCCTCTATACTCTTTAACGGCAACTTATGGATCTGGCATGCTCCCCCAATTTTCCAGGCGATGATGCTTAACACTGGTTTGCATATTTTTGCAAATCTCCTCTACATCGTGACTGGCCTCCTCTTCTGGTGGCCGCTACTTAATCCCTTGCAAGAAGAGAAACCTACCCTTTCGCTAGGCGGCAAACTGGCCTATCTCTTCTTTAGTGATATGCCTATGATGCTGCTTGGGGCAGGCCTGACGTTCACCCCACCTCTCTATTCCTTCCCGATGTCGAATATGCAGATGAGCGTTACAGCGATGGATCAACAATTAGGTGGATTGCTTATGTGGGTTGTGGGCAGCATCTTCTTCATCGTCCTGGCAAGCATCTTCTTCCTGCGCTGGATGCTTCGGCAAGAGAAAACTCAACAAGAAAAAGAGCTCGCACAGGATGAAGACGCATGGGAGCAGGACGACGATGACCCAGAGCAAGATGATGAGGAGTTAGAGCGTCAACGTATAGCCCGCGTCAGCGACCGCGCGTCGAAAGATTCCTTCGTCGAGCGTTAAGCCGAAACCGGGCGATGCAGGAACCATAACCTGTCCTTCAGCAATGCTATAGCCAGACGTATCCAGGCCAGCGGTCGTGGCTTCATCCCACTCGACGTATATCAGATTATCAATGCCACCCGCCAGGTGGCAGGCGGCATAATTTCCATAATGGCTGCCATAGTGATGCGGCGCTGAGTACACCTTCCACGCATCAAGTTGGCGTCCAGTAGCCAACCAACGCGTAAAGCCATGCCCATAGATATCGTATTGAATGACATTTACCAGCCCCTCACGCGCCCAGTCAAGCAAGTGTGGATTCGCGTCTCCTTCCCCATCGCTCACCAACACGGCGAGGTTATGCTGCTGTAACCAGTCATGCAGGTCACGATATAGCACCTGGTCTTCATGAAATGCTTCCTCAATCCAGGTAATATGACTGGCGGCCGTTTGCTCCAACACCGTTTTGGTCAAATTAAGGTTATAGCCATTGTTGGCATCCAACATGATGGCAACGTCGGAACCAAGCTCACGACGTATCGCCTGGATAATCGCAATGTCGCGCCTTGTCCCCTCCTCCAGAGGCATATGACGAGCGCCACGCCCGATCTTTACCTTGAAGGCACGATGCCCACGTCGATAACCCGCTTGCGCCTCCTCTACCAACAAGTGAGCAGCCCCTGCTTCATCGGCTATATGAAGGTCATCGAAATAGAGCGAGGTATCGTAGCACGGCACACGCATAGGAGTTGAAACTGATACAGCTTTGCCCGCAATAGCCGCCACAGCGTACACAGGCAGCCCTGCATGTTGCCCTACAAGGTCCCAGAGGGGATAGTCAAAGGCAAGGTATGCCTCTACCACGCCACGATTAGCAAGAAACACGTCATCGAGTCGCTCACCCAACAAAGCTACCGCCTGCTCCTTACTGGCATCACACCAACCGAATCCAGAGCAACCGTCCTCTGTTGTCACGTGCAACAGCGGGAGGCGAATATGGTCGCCATGTTCACCCAGGCGGGCATTGTATCCAGCCACGCGCGGGCGTCGACCCTCTAAACAGCCCCAGGCAAGCGCCGTAATCCGTGGATTATTCATGATGCTCTCTCCTTTTTTATGCACTAACCATATTGATAAAAGTATATCCCACTGGGGGTGTTTATCATTTGGGTCGGCGCGTATACTTTACGTATGTTCAGTTAGCATACATGCAAGCAGAACATACGTCGTTTGAGTGTATTCTTCAGAAGAAAGTCAGCATAAAAAGATGATAGAAGAAGCGACAATTGTGGTCCCGCGCGTCAAATGCAATGGTTGTGTTAAGAACGTACACAAAGCATTACAAACGCTCCCCGGCGTTGAGGTTACGCAAACAGACCTCCCCAACAAAACTTTTCACCTGCGCTACGCAAGTGAGCAGGTCAGCCTTGCCACAATCAAGGATACGTTAGCGATCGCAAAATATCCTGTTGCCAACGAGCCAATACTCTCCGCAGTAGATCAGGAGCGCGTTTAATGTCAGGACAGTATATTTTATACCCTTGATACTATACAAACGCATTTGACAGAAATGCTTTTTTTGGTTACTATTAGAAGTACGAGACATTTTCTCCGTACTTCTACTCTTGTAGTGCAACCTTCGTAGTTTCTTGTTGTACAACGTTCCCAACATAGCATTACGCATTCAATTCACACAGTAAAGGAAAAGAGAACGATGACAACAGCTATCAAGCAAGCATATCGCGTAAAAGGCCTGGCATTTGGTGCGCGTGGGTGCCCTCCTGGTTGCGACTGTGACCCTTGTGATTGCGACCCCTGTGAATGTGGCGAGGGTATGCCCGACTGGCGCGTGAGCGGCTTCGCGGTAAGCATGGGGCACATGCAGGCCATCGATCTTTCTGGCCTGGTCATCCTGAGTCTCTCACTGCCGTTGAACGAGGCACGTGATCGCTGGCAAGAGATGATTGTGGTCGAAGAGCAGGCCACAACAGAGCAGGTTGCCGCCCTTCTCGCCATTTTTGAGAGCCAACTCAGCAGCATACCCGCCGAAGTTGGAGAGCAGTTCATCACTGAGCGTGCCGTCTACACAGCACCGATAACCTGCAGCAAAGTTGGAGAGCAGATTACTCTTGATGTCAGTTTGCACACCGACGATCAGGAGTGGAGCTATCATGGACCGATGGCTATGCGCTCCCCGTTCGACCTGAATAGTGACCAATAAAACCAGCTTTTCTAGCACCTTCTTCGCACCCGGCGCGTGAGAAGGTGCTTTTTTTGTGTGTGGATCGTTACAGAATACAGAGAGAGACAAAAAATAATTGATTTGGCGAGATGATGAGGAGTATACATGCCTAGCGTTCCCTGTGTGTTGCTATTCCTGCCAGCCCTACCCAGCAGCCTTCTACTCGCGGGTGGTGGCGTGGCCGCGTTTATCCTGACGTACCTGCTGACATTTGCTGTCAGCGCCCTTTGTCGCAAATTTGGCTGGGTTGAGCCAGTCACGCCAGGGAAAATACATACACACCCGCTTGCACGTATCGGTGGCGTAGCAATCTTCCTCGCCTTTCTCTTCGTCTCACTGACTCTGTACGCCCCGTTCCTTACAACCAACCATCCACAAATGGAGCATATCTTCGGCCATACCTACCCCAAAGAACTCGTTATTTATGGACTCTTCATAGTCGCATCCCTTTTGATCGTCGCAGTCCACATGTACGACGACATCAAGGGGCTCAAGCCTCTACCCAAGTTGCTGGCACAAACATGCGCCGTGCTCATTCTGCTCGGTCCCGGCCTGCACACCTTCCAGGGAGTCCTCTTTTTCGGCGTGAATAATCCATTCGTGAGCGGCAACGCCGTCTATAACCCTGCCTTACCCTGGTATCAGCAGCCAGAACTGACCCTGTTTATTCGCGAACCGATTATCTCGTGGCTCGCGATCCCGGCCGTACTCTTTACCTGGTTCTGGTTTGTGGGGATGATGAATGCCATCAATTTCATCGATGGGTTGGATGGGCTGGCCGCGGGTATTGCGGCGATTGTTGGCCTGTTCATTGCGATCATTAGCTGGCGCTTAGGCCAGTACAGCATTGCCGTGCTCGCCGCTATTTTTGCTGGTGCGACCGCTGGCTTCCTGCCGCACAACTGGCATCCATCAAAAATCATCATGGGCGATAGCGGCTCGCAATTTATCGGTCTTGCGCTCGCTGTACTGGCAATAATGGGCGGTGCAAAGTTCGCCCTGATCCTGATGATCCTGGGTATCCCTATTCTCGACATTGCCCTGGTCGCGATCAATAGGATCAGGCGTGGGCAGCACCCCATGCAGCGCGATATCTTGCCGCTCTATGCACGCCAGACACACATTCAGTACCGCCTGCTTTTTGGTGGCTTGAATCCTCAGCAGATATGTTACCTGCTCTATGGAATCACGGCCGTGCTTGGCTTGCTTGCCATCAGCATGCCGCGCCTCTACAAATTCATCGGCTTTGCGCTCGTGGGCATCATCATGGTTGCCATGCTGTGGTGGAGCACGCGCTTGCAGGACAAAAAAGCCAGCAACCAACAAGAGACCATCGGTTCACAAAAGTAGCGTGTATTCATAACTTTTACGAATGAAATAGATAACTTGCATTTATTAAATTTCCGTGGTATTGTTGATAAAGATGATAATAATAGTCATCTAAAGAGAGTAACATTGTTAGCCCAGAGAAAAGGAGTTGGTGCCATGGGTGTTATCCAGGAGTTTGTCACAGCAAACGAACAGTATGCGGCCAATTTTCACAAGGGCGACCTCGCCATGCCGCCGCAGCGCAAAGTAGCCGTACTCACCTGCATGGATGCGCGTCTTGATCCGGCGCGTGCCATTGGACTTGAAGAGGGGGACGCACATGTTATCCGCAACGCGGGCGGCCGGGCAGCAGACGCGATACGCTCTTTGATTATCTCCGAGCAGCTACTCGGCACCACGACCATTGTGGTCATCCATCATACCGATTGCGGTATGCTGACATTTAACGATGCACAGCTTCAAGCAAAGGTGAAGCAAGAACTGCACGCAAACGCCGACCATATCGCCTTTTTACCGTTTAACGATCTGCAACAATCGGTACGCGAGGACATCGCTTTTCTCCAAGCCTCGCCACTCATTCCCGATAGTATCGATATCCAGGGCTTCATCTACGACGTACATACAGGAAATTTGCAGCGCGTGGATTAACAATACGCACATACCTCCAGGTAATATGAGCAGCGGGACCACGCAATGATGGTCCCGCTGCTCTTCGATTAGTGGGCGACCTTAAATGCCACCAGTCCCAGCAACCCCGCTACAATCGGGCGTTTCTAAACTTCCACCACATGCTCTGCGCGATCTGCTCGGCATCGCGTTCCACACCTTGTCTGGCTGCATATTTGCATACGTTCTCAATATCACGCAGCAGCAGATTGTAGGCATGCCCGTTAAAGCGCGGATCAATGGCCTGGGGGAAATCGATGATGCGGATATGATCTTGCCAGTAGAGAATGTTGTAAGGGGACAGGTCGCCGTGGATATAGTTGTGGCTGAGCCAGAGCTGGATATTGGTGATGAGTTGGTCAAAAACGTGCCGCGTCTCTTGCGGGCCGAGCGCTACATGTTGCAAAGCAGGAGCCGCTTGTTGTTCGTCTCCCATATACTCCATCATGATCACACTGCTGCTATGCTCGTAAGGTCGGGGCACAGCCGCGCCCGCCTTGTGCAGTACCGTGAGCGTTTCAAACTCGTGGTTAATCCACATGCTGAACTCGGCACTTCTGCCAGCCATGGATTTATTTTTGATTGCACGTCGCAGGTGGCTATCCAGTACGAGCCGCCCTTCGCGGTACATAGCATCGTTTTTAAAATTACGCCGGTTGCGCGAACGATACATTTTGGCCGCAAGATAAGCGACGCCGGTTGAGGGATGGGCACGGCAACAATAAACGGTGGCCTCTTTGCCGCTTTTGACCTGGTAAAGAATATCGACAATCAGCCCATTGGCAAAAAAAGGATCAAGTTCTACACGAATAGGGTCATGATCCTGCTCATCGTCAGCAGCTAGCTCCTCCAGAGCTGCGAGTTCCTCTTGTTCTTCCTGGGCTTTTCCATATTTCGCATGTTGCGACTTTTTCGACATCCGTTCCTCCTTTTATATACTATTTCATATGAAACATCGTTATTGATCAGGCAAAAAACGCAGGTGTTGTTCATAGAGCACCTATCCTTTCTATTGTGCGTTCTGCATTTCCTCATCAGGATGCATGCACGCGTTCAGCAAAAAAACCAGGCTGGAAGCATCACGCATTCCAGCCTGGTTTCACAGAAGAAAAAGGCCATCCCTTCAGGATGGCGTGCTATGTTCGTTCGCTGCGGCGCTATCGTCCGCTAGATTACGACCAGACGTGAAGAACAAAACCTTCCCGAAGACGTGATGCATTGCACTGATACTTTTACTCTGTACTGCATAGCACGCTCCTTTCGTCTCTACGGATGGCTCTTTGCTTTATTCGTAGCGGGTCTTGTCCATTAGACGCATATCGGTCTACTTCGAGTATATATTGCGATGTCAACAACCTGGTATCAGTGGAGCCAGGAAAGACAGGCGTACGCATTGACATACGTCTCATTTTTCGTTACGATGATACGCGACATACGAAGCGTTCGTTCCATAGTGCTGCGGCCCTTTCCCAGCATTCACAAGAGAGGCAAGCATATAAATGGGACGAGTGCGCAAGTTTTCACCTCGTTAGGTGAGGCGGCTGAAGGAATACAGGCCACTGATCGGAAACGTCGAGAGACGCCAACGGTCAGGTCAGATCTCGTCGAAGTAAGGCGACATCCAAAGTGGCTTGGGAGCAAAAAGCTCTCTAACGTCCTTCGGTGCCAAAGCTCAACTTGAGAGGGGGAAAAAGATAGGATACTGTCATGCCCCCATCATCCTGGGGGCATTGTTTGTGCCTCCGTTCGTACTACTTATCCGAACGCCTGAGCACACAGCGTTAGCCAGGCTAGTGGCGTTGGTGTTCGGCATAAGGGCACAGAGGTTTTTTTATGAAAAAAGTGGTCACGAGCCGCAAGCTGCGCACACGCTCGGTATTAATGCGGCAAGTGCTGTTGACACTCTCGGTCGTTGGTCCCGGCTTGATCACCGCCAATGTGGATAACGACGCCACCGGCATTACCGGCTATTCATTAGCCGGGGCACAATACGGCTATGGGCTAATATGGGCGATCATCCTGGTAACGATCAGTCTGGCCGTCGTGCAGGAGATGGTCGCACGTATGGGTGTGGTGACGGGAAAAGGGCTGGCTGATCTTATTCGCGAACGCTTCGGCGTCCGCATCACATTTTGGAGCATGTTGCTGCTG
>DATAYF010000764.1:0-12271 GCA_036272735.1 Ktedonobacteraceae bacterium | reverse complement strand
GCCGCGTCACTGCCTACCGAACTGTATGCAGCGTTAGGGCGTATTCTTGGGTATCCCGCAGTGTCGATTCGCTCGTATCTCTCGCTGGGCAGTACGCCGAAGCGTTTCCTTGATGCAGATTCACGTACCAAACAAGTTGCGGAGGCTCAAGCACCATACCAGGAAACATCAGCGACAACGGGCGCTACACCTTTGTTCTCTTTTCGTCAAGCGTTGGAGTCGAGCAGACAGATAACCACCGACCAGAAATTACGTTGGCTCATAATGCTTGATCAAGAAGGGCTGTGATGCAAAAGATCGCTTTTCTCGATTGTTCTATGGGTATTAGCGGGGAGATGCTGCTCGGCGCTCTGCTCGATAGCGGCGTTGAGCAAAAAACACTCGATACGCTGCTGACTTTGCTACCTATTCAAGGTTGCTATTTTGCATATGAACGACTACCAGGTCACAACAGGTATGGCACACGTGTCTCCGTCGTGTATGTTACTCAGCAGACAAGCGTAGAACTGCGCTTTGTCACGCTCTTAGCACAATTGCGTGGCGCAAATCTCTCTACCGTTGTACGTGAACGGGCATTGGCCGCCTTGCAATGTTTGGGAGAGCATATGGCAAGCATGCAGGGAATCTTGCTAGATGAGGTCACGCTGGCTTATGAGCAAGCCGTAAAAATGCTCGTGGAGATCGTAGGCGTCGCTTTCGCTATGGATGCGCTGCATATTTCACACCTCTACGTTGCGACATTGCCACTTGCGCTTGGCTCTGCCGTCAACATCGAACCTGATCCACTCACCCTTGCGATACTGCGAGGCGTAAACGCTCCCTGGCGACCGGGTGAGGGTCCGGCTGCGTTGGTGACTCCAGTGGCGGCGGCTCTTCTCGCGACGTTGGGGCGTTTTGAGAAGCCGGAACTAACGATTGAGCAGGTTGGATACGGCTATGCACAGCCGCAAGGTGATATCGTGCCGTGCCTGCGTCTTTACCTGGGCCAGCAGCTCGTAGGCGCTATCACCATACCGGGTGAAGCCGATACCGATTGGGTGACGGTGATCGAGACGCACATCGATAATATGAGCGGCGAACTGTTAGGAGGTCTCATGGATCGTCTCTTGGCAGTTGGTGCGTTAGATGTAAGCTATGCTCCCATACAAATGAAAAAGAACCGCCCCGCGACGCGGATTACTGTGATTTGCCTGCAGGAAGATGGTGAGCGCCTGGCATTGTTATTATTACGGGAGACGAGTACGTTGGGTGTACGAGTGCAACGGATGCAGCGCCTGAAGGCTCAGCGTGACCAGCAGCGCATCACGACCCCTCTGGGTGAGATGGTGGTAAAAGTGAAACGCCTGGGTGAACAGATCACGAGTGCGGCCCCCGAATATGAAGAGTGCCAGCGTATCGCGCGTGCATGTGATCTACCCCTGGCTGATGTCTACGAGGTGGCGCAGCGCGCTATTCAGGATAGCATATTTCACGATAGTAAATAGATGGGAACATTCGTCCGAGCATGATATCAATGGGCTGTACGCTGAGAGAGGAGAAGCAACATGGATTTTGTTGATTGGCGTAAATCTACAAAGGAGGCCACGCAGCGCGAGGAAAACGCTACAAAGCGCCCTGAACGTTTGCATGGTCAGCGCTATCACGATTATATTGAAGAGATTATTCAACAGGCGCAGGAGCGCGGAGAATTTTCGAACCTTAAAGGTATGGGCAAGCCGTTACATTTTGCTGATGAGCACGCCGCCGGTGATAATGCAATGGCGTATCGCTTGTTGAAAAATAATGATTGTGCTCCTCCTGAGATCGAGGTAATGAAAGAGGTGCGGTCAGAACGCGAGCGCATCGATGCGAAAATTGCGCGCGTGATACATCAGTACGAGATGCTGCGTTCCCGGCGTGTGCCGCCATTTGCCAGCGAGAAGCATGCCTTTAACATGACCGTGGAAAAGGCTGCCCGCGAGTACGAGGAGGATCTACGCAAACTCAATAGCCGCATCTTGACGCTCAACCTCACAGCCCCGGCTCCCATGCACCAGCTCCCCTTGCACGTGGATGAGCTTGTACAGCAGTTTCGCGAAGCCTGCCCGCTGTTTGAGGTGTAAGAAATGAAAATTGATGGAAGAAGTTGCCCTCCTAAAATTGATGAAGGATTGGCGTTCGCGATATAGAGGAGCTTGATGAGTTCTATTAAGCTAAAGCTCACTACAAACGACATTGGAGAGAGAGCACAGGGAGTTATTGTTGCTGAGGTTATGAAATATGGCTATACTGTCCTTATTCCCTTTGGAGAGGGTCGTCGCTATGATATAGCTATTGAGCAAGATGGACAATTTTTTCGGCTTCAGTGTAAAGCAGGATGATATGTAAATGGGGTAATCAAGTTTAATGCGTGCAGTTCAAATTGGTTTAATAAAACCAGAAAGCGATACACGCGAGAAGAGATTGACTACTTTGCAGTTTACTGCGAACATACAGGGAGGTTTATCTTGTACCTGTAGAAAACGTAGTGAGCACAGATGGAATTCTTCGTTTAGAGCCAACTGCTAATAATCAAACTAAAGGTGTGAAATGGGCACAAGATTATGAAATATAAAAAGCCGATGATGAGACTCGAACTCATGACCGCTCATTTACGAAACGAGTGCTCTACCAACTGAGCTACATCGGCTTATTGTCTTTGTTGGTGCCTATTTGCTAAGCTCCTCTTGACATGCGAAATTATACCTGTAAATGAAACCGTTGTCAAGCACTTTGGGAAATGACGATTTGCCCCAAATTCTCGACAATCATAGCACGATATGGTAAGATAGGCTTTACTATTTCTGTTGTCGTCTGGTTGGGAGACAGTATGCGTGCCCTGTTAGTGGCTACCACAAACCTGCATAAGCTGGAAGAGTTCCGCGCGATATTTTCAGATCTACCATATACGCTCCTCTCACTCTCCGATGTTCAATTGGACATGGACGTTGAGGAAACGGGGGAAACCTTTCAAGAAAATTCAGTATTGAAGGCGCTTACCTATGCTCGTGCATCTGGTTTGCTCACGCTTGCCGATGACTCGGGGTTGGAAATTGATGCGATGGGGGGCGCTCCTGGTGTGTATTCCGCGCGCTTCGCGGGCGTAAGTACGCCGTATGAAGAGCGTTTTAAGATTATTTTCAACAACTTGCAGGGTCTTCCCGCCGCGCAAAGGACTGCACGTTTCCGTAGTGTCATTACCATTGCTGAACCATCTGGCTACCATCGTAGCGTTGATGGGACTATAGAAGGGCTCATCACGGAAACTCCACGCGGAGACAACGGCTTTGGCTATGACCCTATATTTCTTGTCCCCGAGTTAGGGAAAACCACAGCGGAAATATCCCCAGAACTGAAAAACCAGATGAGCCATCGTGGGCGTGCAGCGCGTCTCGCTCACGAACTGCTTTGTCACTGGCCGTCATCCCCATCTACTTCACAATAGCTATGAGGTGGCTGCATTCCAAAGGCAATCGAAAAAGACACGAGGATTGGAATTCATGGCGAAAAAACCGGCCATCAAGGTAGCCCTGGACCTGGAAACGACGGGGTTGCACGCAGAACAAGACGCTATACTTGAGGTTGCCGCGATCAAGTTTCAAGATGATCATATTGTCGATACGTTTGAGACGTTTGTCTCTCCTGGACGCTCTATCCCGTATCGCGTTCAACGCTTGACTGGTATTACGTTAGAGCACCTGGTAGGAGCACCTGCATTTCCCGCTATTTCAGCGCGCTTGCAAAGCTTTCTCGCCGATTATCCCATTGTCGGGCATAGTATTCCTTTTGACGCTGGTTTCCTGCGCCGTTGGGGACTGGCACGCAGTAACCCGCTGGTTGACACGTTTGAACTGGCTACCGTACTGCTCCCATCACTTGCAAGCTATAATTTAGGCCAGGTGGCAACGTCGCTCGGCATTCCAGTACCCGAAGACCGACACCGTGCCATGGCGGATACTGTGCTAGCGATGCGTGTATTTTTAGCCCTGTATGAACGCTTGCAATCTGTCGATTTATCTATGCTCAAAGACCTTGCCAGCCTGGATGCTCCGCGCTCCTGGCCGCTCCTGCAATTTTTTCGCCAGGAATTACGCGAACGACAGAACCGGGACGGTATCCACGGCTCTTTGTCGCGTGGTATCCTGGGAGACCGCTTTGCTGCTCAGTTGGGTATGGACCCGCGTGTGCTGTCGTTTGCGCTGGCGCAGCATAATGAAGATGAGACAACTCCCACCTATACGCCAATCTCGCCCGACGGGTCAGCTTTGCCGATAGATGTGCCTCAATCTGCGCGCGCTGCCATCCGCTCTGCCATGGAGAAGCGTCATGAATTGTTGCTCGAAGTCGCTATCGGCGGAAATAATGACGTACCAGCTTTGCTTCCTGCTCTCGAATGGATGAGTGAGCAAGCTAGTACTCCTGATGCACCTTCACAGCGACTCGTCATTGCCTGCGCGCATCAACGACATGCTCGTCTCCTGGTACAGTCACTGTTGCCTCGCCTGCAAGCCCACCTCAAAACTGCACTTCCTGTAGCGTATTTAGCCGAACGTGGCGGCTATCTTTGCACGCATCGCTGGTTTGGGGCCGCTTTGAAGCGTACAAGTGGTGAACTTACTGCTGAGCAAGCTCGTGGACTAGCAAAAGTTGGTCTATGGGCGCAGCAAACTATGACCGGCGAGCGCAGCGAGCTAACACTCTTGCCCCAGGAGTCGTCGGCCTGGCAACGTATTGCTTCGGGCCTCGAACGCGTCCCCTCCGCTGACCCGCGTTCCGGCGATACCTATCAACGTTGCACCTACCGTCGCAAGGGTTATTGTTTTGTGCAGCGGGCTGAGGAGCGTGTCAGTGCTGCGAGCATTATCGTGACGACGCATGCTGGATTGCTCGACGGTCTTTCACAACCCGAGTCGCTACTCGCTGGTATTCCTCATCGACTGATACTTGACGCGGATGCTTTTGAGGATGAAATTGCGCGTTGGAGTAGTGATGAGATCGATCAAACCCGCCTTACGCATCTGCTCAACACGATTGGTATGGAACTGCCCGATGGTCGCTATCAGGGTTTACTCGCACTGGCTGCACCATTGTTACGTAGTAATGGGCCCGGTGGTTTGTCCACCACAGCAACCGTTGGCAAAGCCGACCTTGATGCAAGGGTGCTCTCATGGTTTAAAACGCTACGTCAGGCACATGAGGCGGTGGAAACGTTGTTCCAGCGTTTTACTTTGTTATTTGATGATTACGCTCAAGAAGGCAATACGAGTGGTGGGCGTGATCGTGGAGGTAAGACCGATACATCTGGGCGCGGGCATGGTGGTCGTCACAATGAGCGGCAAGATCAGCCCTTACGCTTGACGACGCAGACGAGAAATTTAAGCGCATGGCATGATGTTGAAGAGGCATGGAGCCTGGTCGATCAACGCTTGAAAGCAGCTATTGCCTTGGCGCGAGAAGCTGAGAAGATCATTTTAGTGGCTGAACGCGATCAACACCACGTGGCTGTCGGTGGTGAGGATAGTTCCGTTGCTGGTGAACTGGCTGCCAGCGCCCATGAATTGGCTGCACAAAAGAAGCTCGGACAACAAGCTATGTCGCTGACTGATGAGAGCAACGTCTACTGGCTGCGTATGCCGCCACCGCCTTTGACGAATCATCAAAATCAGCAACGTCACTATGAGCGAACATCGCTGCCTGCTGATACCTCACCGGTCTTGCACACACAACTGGTCCAGACGGCGACGTTGCTGCAACGCGTCCTCTTGACGGAGCAAAGCAGTACTCTCTTTGTCGGGAATGCTCTGGCGGCCGATAATTCATTCGCGTTTTATCGTGGACGTTTTGGCTTGGAGCACGATGCTTGTGAGACTGTGTCGCTGGGTGATGAGCATCATGAGCAAACATTATTGTGTGTGCCAAACGATGTTCCAGAGCCGAACGCGCCGCAGTACCAGCGTCACGTCGATGAAGCTCTCGTGCATATCGCCAAAACGCTTGATGGTCAGCTTGTCGCCCTTTTTACCTCGCACGCGGCGCTGCGTAGCTCTTACACGGCTATCAAGCCCCAGCTTGAAGCGCGTGGCATCCTCGTGCTGGGGCAGGGTATCGATGGCTCACCACGCCAGCTCTGGCAGGTGTCGCATGATCAGGAGCGCGTTGTACTACTTGGTACCGGCAGCTTTTGGGAAGGTACCGACGATATTCCTGCATCACCGACGTGTCTCTTTATTACGCGCCTGCCCATGCCAGTACTCAACGATCCTCCAATGGCCGCGCGTTCGGAGCAGTACTCGGATCAGTTGCACACAATGACCATCCCTATGGCTGCGCTACGACTCAGGCGCGCTCTTAATCGTATTACCTGGCGCGATACCAAACGAAATACGATTGTGATGTTCGACCGTCGCGTTGTCTCAAAAGAGTACGGTGCGATGGTGCTGAATAGCCTCCCGCGCTGTTCGCAGCGCAACGCTACCATTTCACAACTTCCTGAGTATCTTCTTGATTGGTTGACTGGCTCGGGAGCCTGGGAATAGCGATCATAATGTTATACTACAGAGGATAGATGATGTGAAAGGATGGCCAAAAGTGTATGTTGTTAGATAAACCCACACAAACAGAGGAGCGTCGTAACGTACGCGTGGTGCATGGGGCTTGTCCTCACGATTGCCCCGATACCTGCGCTCTTGAAACACATGTGGATGAGCAGGGTCGCGCCATTAGTGTACGTGGGCGCGCGGACCATCCCATTACGCGCGGGTGGTTATGTGCAAAAGTCAATCGTTATCTGGAACGCGTCTATCATCCAGAGCGTCTCCTCTACCCGTTGCGGCGCGTCGGCCCCAAGGGGAGCGGTCGGTTCGAGCGTACGAGTTGGGACGAGGCTATAGCAGAGATTGTAACTCGTTGGCGAGATATCATCGCGCAACATGGCGCACAAAGCATTTTGCCTTATAGTTATGCAGGCACACTGGGGCTTGTGCAGGGCACTGCGGTCGATAAACGTTTCTGGAACCGCCTTGGTGCTTGTGGTTTAGAGCGTGCCATCTGCGGCCATGCGGCTGAAGAGGCGGTGATGCTGACGGTCGGCGGACGTCTGGCCCCCCCGCCAGACACGCTCTTGCAGAGCAAACTAATACTTATTTGGGGGAGTAATCCTGCCAGCACCGCCCCGCACGTGATGCCTTTTATTCGCCAGGCACAACGCAGTGGTGCCCGTGTGATCGTCGTTGATCCGATTCGCACGTTGACGGCGCGCTCGGCCGACCAACATATTCAGCCGTTCCCCGGCACTGATGCGGCCCTTGTGCTAGGAATGATGTATGTAATGGTGACTGAGAAGCTGCACCAACCCGGTTGGTTGGCGCGACACAGTATCGGTTGGGAGCAGTTGCTGGAACGCGTGCTACAATTTCCGCCTGAACGTGCTGCTACCATCACTGGCCTGGCGACCGAGACCATTATCGATCTTGCGCGCGAATACGCCACCACTTCTCCGGCGATGTTGCGCATCTCAGATGGAATTAATCGTCATAGCAACGGTGGGCAGATGGTTCGTATGCTAGCTTGCCTGCCTGCTGTGGTCGGTCAATATGGCGTGCCGGGTGGGGGCTTGATGTATAGTACCAGCGACTGGTTGCGTTGGGATGCCGAGGCGGTGGGGCATCAGCATGATCCCGCCTGCCCGCCCGTGCCGCGTACCGTCAATATGAATCGGCTTGGCGCGATTTTGACTGGCGAGGTGGACCCACCGATTCATTCGCTCTACGTGTACAATGCCAATCCTGCCGCCTCCGCTCCCAACGCTGGTAAAATTGCTGATGGGCTGATGCGTGATGACCTTTTCACGGTCGTGCACGAGCTTTTTGAAACCGATACCGCTCGCTATGCCGACATCATCTTGCCTGCGACCAGTCAGTTAGAGCAGGTGGATGTGCATAAACCATATGGACACCTCTCGTTGCAATATAACAACCAGGCGATTGTACCTCTAGGGGAAGCACGCTCCAATTGGGATGTCATGCGTGCGCTGGCGGCTGCCATGGGCTTTCATGAGCCCTGGTTGCAGCAAGACGTGCAGGAGGTTATCGCGGAAGTGCTGGCCGCGACCTCGCTCACGACTCCTCGCCTGGCCGGTGTGAGCCTGCAACGATTGCAAGAGGAAGGTTCGATCCCGCTAGCGCTGAGCGACGAGGAACGCGTGCCCTTTGCCGATGGCGTTTTTCACACACCTTCGGGAAAAGTAGAAATCTATTCGAGGCAAGCGGCGGCCCAGGGAAATGATCCCCTCCCTGGTTGGGTTCCCGAAGCCGAGACGCGTTTTGGTGACACGGTGGCTACGAAAATACCTGCCCACGATGAACCATTGTCGCTATTATGCCCCGCCGCCCATCATTTTATTAGTTCGTCTTTTGCCAACGTGGATGTTCTGCGGGCCAAAGAAGGAACGCCAACGCTACGTATGCATCCAGTGGATGCCGAAGCACGCGGCATTCGTAGCGGGCAGATGGTGCGCGTCAGCAACGAGCGTGGATGGTGCCGCCTGGTTGCCCATGTGTGCGAGGATGTGCGTCCTGGCGTACTGGCAACCACCACAGTCTGGTGGCCTAAATTTAGTCCCGATCAGCGCAACGTAAACTGGACGACTTCGGACCGTCTGGCGGATTTTAAAGGTGGTAGCACTTTCTATACGAATCTGGTCACAGTAGCAGTAGATGATGAGCAGCAGCGGGAATAGCGCTCTCCAACCTCAATAGGTCATGATAAATTGACGGGTTCTTGTCGCCTATGTTACCATAGCTTGTAGCGGAGTCGATCTTGCAAACACAAGGGAGAGTGCACATGAACCTGTATGAGCAATTACTGGTCGTTCGTGAGCGCCTTGAGGGCATTGGAGCTCATGACGATAGTATGGATCTGGTAGAACAATTGTTAAAGAGGGCTGAACCCAGCAGAAATGAGCGCACCAACATCAATCAGATACAAGTTCTGCGTCACATGCTGCATATGCGTGAAGTCCACGACAACTATAATGTGTATAATGACTTACAAGAACTTGTTACCGAACGTGAAGAGTCGGAAGTTTCGGCGCGCGAGGATGCTGCTCCTGCTGCCTATGTAGACACTGAGCGTCATCCCAGGCCAAAGTCATATTATAAGGCTCAGAAAGATCGAGCGAAGAAGAAGGGCTAACCCGTTTACAATGAGGTTGGCCCTTCGATTTGTTTTTGCTGCCTGTGTGGATCGTCGAGTTGCAGTTGCTGCTTGAGTACTTGCAATTGTGCCTCGACGTTTTGCTCTGATGAAATCTGTTGCAATTCACGGTCCAACGTATCGCCTCCACTTCCACCTAGCTGCCCCTGCTCATTGAGCGTTCCCTGCTCAATTAATGTCTCCATCGCGTCCGCACGCGCCTGCATGTTTAATACCTTATCCTGAGCACGCTGCATGGCTTGATTCATCTCTGACATTTCTTGCGAGATGCCGGTAACGGTTTCGTTGATCTTTACCTGGGCCTGAGCAGCGCTATACTGCGCTTTCACCATTTCCTTCTGCGTGCGGAAAGCGTCGACGCGTGCGGAAACGTTGCGTTCCATCTTGATAAGTTTTTCTTCCTGACCTTTGAGCTGGGCAATTTGTTGCTCGTAGCCTGTGAGTTGCGTAACGAGCGTCTCTTTCCGTTGCAGGGCCATGCGTGCCAGATCATCGCGGTCAGCTTGCAGCGCCTGTCGAGCCTGCATATCGAGCTTGTTGACGCGTTGGACCAACTGCGTTTGTTGTAGTTCCAACCGTTTTTCGTTGGTGACTACATCGGCAATAGAGCGGCGCAATTGCTGTATTTGTTCTAGCTGTTTGCTGTAGGAATAATCCATGACCTGGCCGGGATCTTCCAGCTTATCTAAAGCCGCGTTGGTACGAATGCCTAGAAACATGAAAAGGCGAGAGAAGATTCCCATATGTCCCTCCTGCTGAGCCAATTTTGCTCGTACATATTCGCCATTAAATATATTCTAGTGGTCAATATGTTGCTATCTCATTCTGCCTGTATCATACCATAACCTGGCAGGTGTAGAAGGTGTAGAGGCAAGGTGTAGAAGAAAAAATGGCTTTAGATTGGCTTGTAGCGCCATTTTACAGAAGGTGTAGAGGTGGAAAAGTGGAAAGGTGGAAAGGTGTAGATGGGAGAGAGGCCTTTCCACCTTTCCGACAGAAGGGTCTATCCTTTCTACACCTCTACACCTGAGCTAGATGAGCCTATAGATCGCTTTTAAGACCATTTTTTCTTCTACACCTTGCCTCTACACCTTGTCTCTACACCTTGTCTCTACACCTTGCCTCTACACCTGGGTGCTATGATTTTTCTTGTCCGATGCTTGACTTTTGCTCAGCGGTCGACTATAATAATTAACGTTCATTGCGGGTTTGGTGTAGCGGTAACATGCAACTTTCCCAAAGTTGAGACCACGGGTTCGAACCCCGTAACCCGCTCCAAGAGAAGGCCACCTATCTCATCGATAGGTGGCCTTCTGTATTCTCGTGCTTACGCGGGCGTATCGGTTGTGTGCGTTGCTCGCCCTTTCTGCATGGCCTGCATATCCCTGGCGACCGTTCTGAGACCAACCAGACAGCAAATGCCAGCTATAAAGAGGCAGATAGGCGCGGTGGTGATTAAGGCGGTGTTGAGTGATTTTGTGCGGTCCGCAATAATGCCGATAATCGATGGTGAGGCGGCATCGCCAAGCAGGTGCGCCAGGAGCAATACGAGACCGATGCCGGTGGCGCGCATTTCTGGCACGATGATGTCTTGAATGACGGCGTTGAGCGGACCCAGGCAGAGACTGAGGCAGATAATAGCGACGATGAAAGCCGCAATGAACAGTCCAAGGTTATGTAAAGAGAGTGCCAGCAGTGTGAGTGGGGCACCCGATAAGAAAGCAATGGTTGCAATAATCATACGGCCCTGCGGACGGTGACGCTGTAGGAGGTCTGCCAGCCAACCCCCAAGTAAGGTGCCAACGATGCTTCCTCCGGCAAGTACCCCTCCGGCAATGACTCCTGCTGCACTCGTTCCCAGGTGAAATGCCTGGGTAAGATACGTTGGCATCCAGAATTGTGCGGCACCGATGATGAAGAAGCTGAATATAAAGGCCAGCAGCAGCACCCAGTAGGTGGGAATGCTGAGCAGCGTGCGCACGATATGCAGAAAATCTTTGCCCAGGCTTCCATGCGCCGTACTCGTGCTCTGCACTCCGTCATTATCAAACGCGCCGCGCACCGGTTCGTGTGCCCGCCAGATGAGGAACGCTGCAATCAGCCCCGGAATACCCACGACGTAGAACGCCCAGCGCCAACCAAACCTATCGGCAATAATGCCGCCTGCAATCAGGCCCAGGGCTGTGCCGATCAGGTTGCTCGCCGACCAGATGGAAAGGATGCGACCACGTTGCTCTTTCGGAAAGAAATCGCCGATTAACGAGAGCGAGGCTGGCGCATAGCCAGCCTCTCCAACGCCTAGAAACGAACGTGTAATGAAAAGCTGCATGAAATTGCTTGTCAAGCCTGCGAGTGATGTTGCTATGCTCCATAATCCAACACACATGGCGACGATATTTTTGCGCACCCCCCGATCAGCCCATACGCCGAGCGGCAAGGTCGCAATGGCATAAATCAGCAGGAATGACGATCCGAGCAACCCCGATTGGGTATCGGTGAGATGGAAGTCCTTTTGCAAATGAGGAAGTACGGCAGGGAGAATTTCGCGGTCCATGTAATTGAGTATATTAATCGTGAGCAGTACGATAAAAGCGAAAAGCGCCTGGTTGCGCCTGGGTTGCCCTGTGTTGTCTGCTCGCGTAGATGTTGGCGCTGCTGTCGTCATGAAACGGTCTACCTTTCGTCAATGTATGCGTTTTATTATGGAGTATATAGACATGGTACATAAGTGATGTATGAAATAGGTATTAGCTAAGCTCTCTAGTAAACCTACGAATGGGGGTATTTTTGGTTACAACGTCCGGGCTAAAGGTAATGTCACGCGTTGCCAGCGGACCTTCCTACCGATAGTTTGTGGACTCGGGATTTTGTCTCGTTTTAAGCCCATCAATAGGTAATATTATGAGGTCAAATTGTTAGGGGTCGAGAAGAAGGTCACCCTTCCTCCCTCCCATTCAGAACCGTGCCTGAAAGTTTCCCTTCACACGGCTCCTCTCTTTGCGGTCTCTTCATGAGATACCTTAGCTTCTAACAGTGCTTT
>DATAYF010000763.1:0-3490 GCA_036272735.1 Ktedonobacteraceae bacterium | reverse complement strand
ATCCACAAAACAATCGAGTATCGCTATCTGTGTTGATGGGCAGGTACGTGGTGAATATACCTGGTACTCCAACAACAACCATAGTACGGAGTTGTTAAGGAACGTTCAACATCTCATGTCCACCTGCCAATGTTCCCTGGCGCAACTCGACGCTATGGCAGTCGCGACCGGGCCTGGCTCTTTCAACGGCGTACGCGTCGCTATGGTCACCGCCAAATCGTTAGCGTTCGCCTTACAAAAGCCGCTGCTTGGTGTGAGTACGCTCGATGCTGCCGCGTTTCAACAACGCTTGTGGCGCGGCCCTATCTGCTCCGTACAGGAAGCGGGCCGTTCCGAATTGTATGCCGCCTGCTATCGCTTTGACGTTGACACGCGGCCTGCTACTGATGCTGTGGCAACATCAACCATGCAGCTCCTGGGTGACTACGTGCTCATGCCACCTCAAGAGTTAGCTGCGTATGTGCGTGAACACGCGACAACCTGGTTTGAGGTGCCAGACGAACAGCACATGCCTCAATTATTGTTTTGTGGAGAAATCTCCGCGACAGCGCGCCAGATTTTGCATGCTCAGTTGGGAGAACGCTGCTTCTTTGCCGACGATCTATCGTCGACACGACATGCATCGGCGTTAGCTGCGCTGGCTCTACAACGTTTACAAAGCGGCACTGTGGATGATCCATTATCCCTGGAGCCTCTCTATTTACGGCGTCCGTCAATTACTACCAGTACACGCAAACGATCCCTATTTGGGGGCGATGGTGAGCGTACTACTGGTCATGACACTACGACAGAAAGGGAAGAGGGTGCGTTACGTCATTGACCGTATGACGATGCCGGACGTGCCTCGCGTCGTCGAGATCGAGCGTCTTGCATACCCATCGACATGGCCTCCTAGCGCCT
Organism: Ktedonobacteraceae bacterium; assembly: GCA_036272735.1. Lineage (GTDB taxonomy): Bacteria > Chloroflexota > Ktedonobacteria > Ktedonobacterales > Ktedonobacteraceae > DATAYF01. The sequence continues at coordinate 2,590 of DATAYF010000763.1, read as the reverse complement.
ATCGCAAGGAACTACAAGACAATCGTTGGGCACATTATGTTGTTTTGCGCGACAAGCAGATTGGTGATGAACCTCCCACAATCGTTGTCCAGGATGAAGAAAAGCCGCGTAAAAGCAGGATTTTCCCCCTGCCATTTCTCGCGAATCGCCAGGTGGCGACCGCTTCTTCTCCTGAACTGGCTGCCATTATTGGCTTTGCTGGCCTCTGGCTGATGGTGGACGAGGCACATATCACTACCATTGCCACGCATCCAGATTTTCGCCGTCACGGATTAGGAGAATTGCTGCTCGCCAGCCTGATCGATATTTCTTACGAGATTGGGGCCAAATGGGTCACGCTGGAAGTACGTGTCTCCAACTATACGGCACAAAATTTGTATCGTAAATATGGTTTTCGCGAGGCTGGCATACGCCGTCGTTACTATAGTGATAACCAGGAAGACGCCATCATTATGTGGACCGATGAGATCAATTCTCCTGGATATATGCAGATGTATCACGACTTAAAAGCGACACTACTGAAAAAGTTGGAAGCGCGCTAAATTCTGATGGATATAAATTATGTTGGTGTTGGGTATCGAAAGTTCCTGTGACGAGACGGGGGCGGCGATTGTGCGTGATGGTCGCTACTTGCTCTCAAACGTTGTGGCCTCGCAGGTTGAAATTCACAATCGTTATGGTGGCGTAGTGCCAGAAGTTGCTTCACGGCAACAACTCGCCTCTATCATTCCCGTGCTCGAAACCGCTCTGGAGCAAGCGTCTTGTTCCTGGGACGACCTTGATGCCATCGCAGCCACGTATGGCCCCGGCCTGGCTGGCTCATTGCTGATTGGCCTCACCTCTGGCAAGACCCTGGCATTGGCGCGCAACTTACCATTTTTGGGCGTAAACCACCTTGAAGCACATATTTATGCCAACTGGTTGCATAATGCCGCCACGAACCCTCAAGCCACGGCGCAAGAAACCGATTGGCAATACAGAGAGGGTGATCCTGTTTTCCCGCTGATCTGCCTTGTCGTTTCGGGGGCACATAGCGAACTGGTGTTGGTGCGTGAGCATGGGCACTATGAGTTACTAGGGCGCACCCGTGATGATGCGGCAGGCGAAGCTTTTGACAAGGTCGCGCGTATCCTCGGCCTGGGCTATCCCGGAGGTCCGGCGATTCAACAAGCCGCACAGCAGGCCGAGCAGGAGATGCAAGCACAAAATAGACCAGCAGCATTAGCACGCAAAGCTTACCGTTTACCGCGCGCCTGGCTACGCGGCACGTATGATTTTAGCTTTAGTGGCCTGAAGACCGCTATGCTGCACCTGGCTGAAGGAGCTAGCGACACTACCCAGGCTCACGCAACCACTAGAGAAAGCGGCAAACAGGTGAGCCAGTATACACGCATGGGCGCGCAAGCTGCCCAACACGGAACGACGAACGTGAAACTACTAGCGGCGAGTTTTCAGGAGGCCGTGATAGACGTGCTAGCGACGAAGACGCGCATGGCTGTGCAACAGTACCAGATCAAACAGGTGGTGCTGGCGGGAGGTGTCGCGGCCAATACGAGTTTACGTACTCGTCTCACGCAGGAGTTACGGCCCCTCTCTGTTCGTCTGAGCTATCCCGCTATTGAATTTTGTACGGATAACGCGGCAATGATTGCCAGCGCTGCCTTCTTCCATCTCAAGCGCGGAGAACATCATGAACTTGATCTGGATGTACAGCCTGGGCTGAGCTTGCCGTTCACACAAAGGTGAGAAAGAGATATGGCTGAAAAAGTGTATGCTCTAGGTATCGACCTGGGGGGGACCAAAACCCTGGCGGCTGTCGTTGATGTCGTCTCAGGCGAGATCGTCGCTTCAGCACGCAAGCGTACGCGTGCCGAGCGCGGACAAGACTTTGTAGCTCAACGTACGATTGAACTGGCGATGGCGGCTCTGGGAGCGGCCAAACTCTCTTCCACCGATAGTCCGGTTGCTATCGGCGTTGGGGCCGCCGGTCAGATTGATCGCCGCGCTGGCGTCATCGTCGATGCTCCCAACCTTGGCGTACGTAATATGAGCCTTGGCTCCTTGCTCGGTAAGCAACTGGGGAAACCTGCTGCTATTGCTAATGATGTTGAGGTTGCCGCGCTGGGCGAATACATCCACGGAGCGGGCAAGGGCTACAATAATTTCGTCTGCATCTTCGTTGGCACGGGTATTGGCTCTGGAATCATTCAGAATGGAAAATTGTATACCGGCTTTTCTGGCACGGCTGGTGAAATCGGTCATATGACGGTTGAGGCCAGTGGGCGTATTTGTGGCTGCGGTGGACGCGGCTGCCTGGAAGCTTATGCCTCGCGTACCGCCATCACCAAGGCGATTATGGCCGAGATCCATCATGGCCGCTCTTCGCTGCTCGCCGACGATGCACAAAAGCAGCTCAAAGAGGGTGAGACCATCATCCGTTCTGGTATTCTTGCCAACGCTATCGAACAGAAGGACGAACTGACACTTGAGGTCGTCACGGAAGCGGCTTCGTACCTTGGCTACGGCATGGGATCGGTCATGAATTTCTATAATCCGGAGTGCCTTATCCTGGGTGGTGGCGTAATTGAAG
>DATAYF010000762.1:0-6715 GCA_036272735.1 Ktedonobacteraceae bacterium | reverse complement strand
CTGAGTTGCCTCATTCGGATACTTGGGGCTCTTCGCTTGTATGCAGCTCCCCCCAAACGTTTCGCCGGTCTCCGCGTCCTTCATCGGCTTGTCGCACCGAGGCATCCACCTCGTACTCTGTGTAGCTTGTTCTCTTCTTCTGCAATCTCCTCACTCACAAGGTATACACCTTGCTCGTGATGTTTGAACTCTCTGTTTCAACTCGGCTTGTGCTCTATGGCACTCGGCAAAATTGAAAAAAGACGTATTCAGTTTTTCATGTGCTTTTCTTCTACATCCGTTCAGACGTCCGCATTTTTGCTTCGTCCGTTCGGGGTAGCGTCATTATCGCATGGTCCTTGTGCTTTGTCAAGCGCCATATCTGCGATATGACTTTTGGCTTTTGCCTGTTTTGCGCTACCGTTGTGGCAGCGAGGAGCATTATCCTACAAATTAGCCACGTTGTCAAGCGTTTTTGCATGCAATTGTGAGCTTTTTCGAAAAGCTCACAGCAATCTTCCTTGTGGCGGCTGTTGGTGCTCATTATGAGTGGCTTCGACCCCTTCAGGTCGCACCGCCTCGCCGGGTTTACGGTCGGAAGCTGGAGCCTGCACGTTGTCGGATTGAGCCTCAGATGCCGCTGTTGCGGTAACAGGTACATGCGTATAATCGAGCGCACCGCTACTTTGCAGAATATCCTGCGCCTCTTGGGCACGCATGCCCGGTTCTAGCGCGAGAATAGAATGCCCGGCAGCGTGTTCGCGTGCATACCGTTCCGCTTGCTCGGTGGGTAGGCCGAGATCGACTAATTGTCCAGCCACGTCAATGGCGTCGGGTCCCCCAGCAATAGCGCGCTGCAAACCTTCCAGAAAACCACCATGGGCATACGCGCCCATATAGCTCATCTGCCCATTAATAAAGCCACTTCCATGCAGCTTCTTGACTGCCTGCTCTGCTTGCCGATGATCGGAAAACACACCAACAAGTACTGGTGGACGAGTGGTCATTACAATTCTCCTTTTAACGATCCAACCAACGATCATACAAGGCAGGATACGAATACGTCGCGCCAAATGATACAGCGAGAGATCAGGCAAACCAGCTATACGGGTACGATGGATCATCCACCGACTGCGCGAAATTGGTGAAGGACAATGGATTGAAGGTATCGACCATTACCGCCAGTTCTTCGGTATGTTCGACCCCCAGGCTCTTCTCCACGGCACCGGGCTGCGGTCCGTGCGGAATACCACGCGGGTGCAACGTAATCGACGCCTCCTCGATCCCCTTGCGGCTGCCGAAGTTCCCGTTGACATAGTAGATCATTTCGTCGCTATCGATATTGCTATGGTTGTACGGGACAGGGATTGAGAGCGGGTGATAATCGAGCTTGCGGGGCACAAACGAGCACACGACAAAGTTTGGTCCCTGGAAGGTCTGATGTACAGGTGGCGGCTGGTGCACGCGACCGGTGATCGGCTCGAAATCGGCAATGTTGAAGATCCAGGGGTACTCTTGACCGTCCCAACCGACGACATCGAGCGGATGGAAATCGAACCAGTAGCTGGTTACGTTGCTGCCAACCTTGACGCGTACCTCGAATTCGCCGCGCTCGGTATGCATCAACAGATCTGTGGGGCGACGAATATCGCGCTCACAATAGGGTGAGTGTTCGAGGAACTGGCCGTTATTGTTCAGGTAGCGGCGCGGCGGCTCGATAGCCCCATGAGCCTCAATCGTCAGGAAAACCGTCTGCGTATGCTCGTCGTCGCCGGCAAAACGGAACGTCGTGCCACGTGGAATGACGATATAGTCGCCCTCGTGATAGGCCAGCAGGCCGAAGCTCGTCTCCACTACACCCTGCCCGTGATGCACGAAGTAGATCAGGTCGGAGTCGCCATCACGATAGAAGAAATCCATGTCGGCACTCGGCTTCGCCACGCCGATAGCAACATCCTTGTTGAACATCAGCACCTGGCGGCCAAACACGGGATCGCCACCCAGGCCCAGATTGGCCGTCTTGAGGTGGTGATGGCGCTGCACATGCTCATCCCAAAGCTCGTACTGGTAATGCTCGGCGCGAAACGGTTCGATTTTGCTGACACGTGTGGGCGGATGGTAGTGATAGAGCAGCGAGGAGTTGCCAGAGAACCCCTCGGTCCCAAAGACTTCTTCGGCATACAGGGAGCCATCAGGTTTACGAAATTGCGTGTGGCGCTTGGGTGGTAGCTCGCCCAGGCGATGATATCCAGGCATGATATTTTGTCCTCTCTACTACTTCTCCAGGCCCCTGAGCGCACTGCTCTGCGGCGTTGAGGCTCAGAGAAGAAGGATCCGGTGAAATGCTCTCTTTACAGGACGGTATTACGTAACACGCCAATACCTGCAATCTCCAATTCAACAACATCTCCGGGCTGCAACCAGCGATGGACCTGCGTGCCGAGTTCCAGAATGCAACCGGTACCCACCGTACCGGAGCCAAGCACGTCGCCCACCCGCAGGCGTACATTACGTGAAGCCCAGGCGATCACCTGGGCGAAGCTATAGAAGATATCCTGGAAGTTGGCCCGCGAAACCTCCTGCCCGTTAATGCGTGCCAGCATGGGCATATCATAGCGTTCGGACGCGGCGCTTCCCGAACGGCGCGTGGCCAGTTCATCGGGCGTCACCAGCCAGGGACCAAGTGAGGTGGCGAAATCTTTGCCTTTGCCGGGTCCGAGATTGAGCTTCATATCCGTGCGCTGAAAGTCGCGCGCACTCCAATCGTTCATGACGGTATAACCCGCGATATACTCGGCCGCCTGCTCCACCGGAATATCTTTGCCCTCGCGACCGATCACGCAGGCAATTTCTAGCTCAAAATCAAGCTCGCGGCTGCCTTGAGGATAGGGCACGGCAGCGTTTTGCCCATACAACTCACTGGTATTGGTAAAGTAAAAGGTCGGGATTTCGTACCATTCGGGGATCATACCCAGGCCACGATTGGCACGCGCCGTCTTCACATGCTGCTCAAACGCGTAGAAGTCGCGCATCGTCGGCGGATCTGGCACGGGTGGCAGCAGCGTGACATCAGCAAGCGCGTAGACCCCCATGGGGCGGTCCCACACGTGCACCAGAGAGGTGGGGATCAGCAGGTCTGAGCCATCCCTATGTTTTGCCTCTGGAACAGCGATATACTCGTCGTTCGCGTTCTGGGGCGCGTTCAGCGCGGCATGGATCAGGACCAGCGCCTCGTCATCGCGCAGCAGCTCCAACAACGATGGATATTTGAGCGCCATCACATGCTCGTCGAAGATCACACCCGCCCGCGTCACGGACCCATCGACCTGGAAAGTGACCAGTCGCATTACAGGTTGCCTCGTAGTTCCTGCTCGTGCTCAAGCGCCTCAAACAACGCCTTAAAATTGCCCTCGCCAAAGCCTCTAGCGCCTTTGCGTTGGATAACCTCAAAGAACACGGTAGGACGATTGACGACAGGCTTGGAGAAGATCTGGAGCAGGTAGCCCTCGTCGTCGTGATCGAGCAGGATGCCCAGTTCGGATAGCTGGTTGATATCCTCGTCTATTTTGCCGACGCGCTCCAACGCTTGCTCGTAATAGTTGCCGGGCGTGGCGAGGAAAGCGACGCCACGCTCCATCAAATTGCGCACCGTGGCGACGATATCGTCGGTAATCAACGCAATGTGCTGAGCGCCAGGACCATAGTAGAAATCGAGATACTCCTCGATCTGCGATTTGCGGCGTCCAGGGGCCGGTTCGTTGATCGGAAACTTCACGCGCCCACTGCCGTTTTGCATCACCTTCGACATCAGCGCTGAATACTCGGTACTGATAGCGCGATCATCGAAGTGGATAAGCTGCGTGAAGCCCATCACGCGCTCGTAGAAAGCGACCCACTCGTTCATCTTGCCAAGCTCGACATTGCCTACGACGTGGTCAATACCAGCCAGACCAGCCGGACGAGCGCGACGAGGCACATCAGTAGAGAGGGGACGGTAGCCGGGCAGGAAAACGCCGTTGTAATCGTTGCGTTCGACGAAGGTATGGATCGTATCACCGTAGGTGGCAATCGAGGAGAGCGTGACGCTACCGTTATCGTCACGCAAGGTGGTTGGCTCCATCACGCCCTGTGCACCACGGCTGGTCGTCTCGTGGTACGACCGGGTGGCGTCATCGACGCGTAGGGCCAGCGCCTTGATACCGTCGCCATGCAACTTGACCTGCTCGGCCATCGCACCATCAGGACCCAGGGGAGAGGTAATCACAAAACGGATATTGCCCTGTTCCAGCACGTAACTGGTACGGTCACGCACGCCGGTTTCCAGGCCAGAATAAGCGACAGGGGTAAAGCCCCAGGCATTACTGAAATAGTAGGCCGCCTGCATGGCGTTACCTACGTAAAATTCAATATGATCGAAATTTTGGATTGGCAAAAAATCTTGCTCGGACATGATGAACGCTCCTTCTACTTCGTTGTATTACCAGCAATCATCTCGTGTGCGACAAAACTCTCTGTTTCATCGCAGCATCACGCTGTTCTTAAGATATGCCGAACGCCAACGTCGCTGCGTGTCAGGTGTTCGGATAAGTAGTACATGAAACGTGATGGTCTGTTCTGCTGTCATTATACGAAAGGGAAAGAGCGAACTGCAAGAATTTGTGGAGGGAGGTAAGCTAGTGAGCAATATGCTGGTTAGCTTACCCCATATCATCATGCTAATGGATCAAAATCAACAAAGCTACGACCAGGGAATACACAATAATTGTCTCTGAGAAGACCAGGCCCAAAAGAAAGTTTGCACGAATGGTGGGGCCAGCCTCCGGGTTACGGCCAAGCGCCTCGTATGCGCGACCGTTGGCAATCCCCATTGCGATTCCCGAACCAATGCCGCCTAATCCAATAGCCAGAGCTACCGCCAGTGGTTGTATCACACTCATAATTCACGTCCTCCTTGATAGAGTGCTGAATGTTTTTTACTTCTTCTTATGGTAGTATTATATAGTTTCTATCTGCGAGCCACAGCCTCTATTTGCTCTATTTATCGCTATCCGTACGAACTACTACCGGCACACATACCCGATCTCATTCATCCCATCCAGATGGATGATAGACCCGCTACTGCTGGCTTTTGCAGCGCCTTTTTTGCTATGATAGGAGGAGAAAAAATAAAAAGAGAAGAAGCACCCCAGTTGAGGTGAGCTAATGAAAAAAGAGGCGCAAGAATCAATCAGCCTGATCATTGCCAGTAATCATGAGATCATTCGTGAAGGTTTGCGCACGATCATCTCGCAAAGTCACGATCTGCAAGTAGTAGGCAGCACGACAACCGTTCCCGAAACGCTACGCCTGGTTGGAGAACTTCAGCCCTCAGTGTTACTCATGGACCCGCACCTGCCCGGCGGAGATGGCATGAGAGCCATACATTTGATGCGTGGAGAGTGGCCGCAAGTTGCCATTGTTATTTTGACGACAAACCATCATGAAGAGACGATGCTACACGCCCTACAAGCGGGCGCGCATGGGTATCTGGAACTACACACCAGCAGTAACACATTGTTACACACCATTCGTACAGCAGCCAGGCATGAAATAGTGCTCCAAACAGAACACATTACGTGCTTGCTCACCCGTGTAACGCCTTCCGAGTCGACGAGTCAGACCTTCACAATACATGGTAATGAAGAATTAGGACTAACGGCGCGCGAACGTGAAGTTTTACAGCATGTTGCCCACGGCGAAATGAACAAAGAAATTGCCGCCCGGCTTAGCATCAGCGAACCGACGGTCAAATCGCACCTGGCGAATATTTTCTTCAAGCTAGGCGTTGATTCGCGCGCGTCGGCCGTCGCAGTTGCCCTGGCGAAGCAGATACTTCCTGTCTAGCGTGCATACCACTGTACACCAAAAAGAGCTATTGGATTTTCCGGCCCTGCCAACGTTTACCTATTATAGCCTGGTGTCTGCGACACAGCGCACGATAACAAACCAGAGAAGTCTTTTCATGATAGATAGACACAGGAATATGTATCATGATAAGATAGGCGGAGCGACGCCACCCTGGTTTTGCTACCAAATAACGGGAGGACAAGTATGTCACGAGATCCGAACTCAAATTACGGCGGCAATCCCTACGAAAATCCACAAGGCTCACCAAATCCTTATGGCGCACCACAGGATCCACAAAATCCCTACGGTACGCCGCCACAGGGCTCACACCCCCCCTACGGCACGCCACAACCGCAGGACCCGTATAGCGGGCCACCGCAAACCCCTTATGGCGTACCACCGCAGGGGGCATATGCACAGGGATCGTACGGTGCCCCTGGCTATGGGGCGGGAGCAGGAGCGGTCCCGTCGTTCAACCCATTGCCATTGAATGTGGCAGTACAACAACTGTTTCAGCAGTACGTCAGGGTCACAACGAAGCCCTCGGCAAATACCTTTGCCGCGGAGTTGCCCAAGGCCGGTTGGGATATTACCTGGATACAGATTCTCATTTATACCGTAATCAGAGTAGTAGTGGCGTTAATTATCGCCGTGATTGCTTCGGCAGAGGTGAGAAACGTCATCGCAGCCTCACCTTACGCACAGGCATTCTCATCAATCGCCACCGCGAGTTCGGTAGGCGGCTCACTTTCAGGAATTATCACGGTGCCAGTGTCAGTTTTCATCGTCGTAGGCATACAATACCTGCTGGCAAAGGCATTTGGCGGGCAAGGAACCTTCCTGGGACAAT
>DATAYF010000761.1:0-13375 GCA_036272735.1 Ktedonobacteraceae bacterium | reverse complement strand
CCCCAAATACACCTCGCAAGCCTGCTCAGGATGCGGCGTGATCCGTAAAAAGGAGCTATCCGAACGCTGGCATACGTGCGAGTGTGGGTGCTCCCTGGATCGGGATACGAACGCCGCCATCAACATTTTACGGCTCGAGAGGAGCCAACAGGGAGCAATTCCTGTAGAAGCCCCTCGCTGACGACGCGACGGGGTACTTCACTTGTTCGATACTTGCTGGTCTATCCAATTGGAGGTAGTTATGGCTAATCTAGGATTTGTTGGATTAGGGGCTATGGGTGGTCGCATAACGAAGCGACTACTCGATGCAGGTCACACCGTTACTGGATTTAACCGCACCAGGTCGAAGGCGCAGTGGCTCTTAGACGCAGGCATGCATTGGGGTGGGTCTCCAAGAGCTGTAGCGGAGGCTGCAGATGTGGTATTCACCATGGTTACGAATACAGCAGCTTTGCACGAGGTATTTCATGGCCCGGATGGGATACTGGCAGGCCTGGATAAAAATAGCATATTTGTTGATATGAGTACCGTCAGCCCTGCGGCCTCTCGTAATCTTGCTTCCCAGGTAGCTGAAAAGGGCGCACAAATGCTTGACTCCCCCGTGTCAGGCAGTGTTATCACGCTTGAACAAGGCAAGCTCTCCTTGATGGTAGGAGGCGAAGAGTCTGCTTTTGAGCAGGTCAAACCTCTCTTGCTATCCATTGGTCCAACAGTGAATTACGTTGGCAAGAATGGTCAGGCAGTGTTAATGAAAATTGCTATCAACCTTAATCTGCAAGTGCAATTTATGGGCTTTTGTGAAGGGCTATTGCTGGCTATCAAAGGAGGTATTCCCGTTGAGACTGCGCTCGAAGTCATGCTCAACAGTGTTATCGCCTCGCCCTCTTTAAAGTATCGTACCCCGTTCATTCTTACCATGCCGGAAGAGGCCTGGTTTAACGTGAATATGATGCAGAAAGACATGCTCCTGGCGGAAGAATTGGCTAGGGAACTTGACGTTGCACTTCCAACCGTCGCTCTCAGTAATCAGATTCTCACGGCTGCCAGGGCAATGGGCCTGGCAAAACAGGATTTCGCCATTGTATATAAGGTTCTAGCCCAAATGGCTGGGGTGGACTTGTAATGCTCTAGGAGGAGTACATGGTTCAGCCTGAAATATCCAGATCCATCGATATAAAGGCATCTGTCGGAGACATAGAGCCAGCTCGTTGGTTGCATATGTATGAGCAGATGCTCAAAATTCGTCTCTTTGAGGAGCATGTTAATGAGTTATATACCACTGCTAGAATGCCTGGTCTTGCTCACCTCTATGCCGGCGAGGAAGCTATCGCGGTGGGTGTGTGCGAAGCTTTGCGTCGTGACGACTACATCACGAGTACGCATCGAGGGCATGGACACTGTCTGGCCAAAGGTGCCTCAGTCGATCTCATGTATGCCGAGTTGTTAGGGAAAGAACCTGGGTACTGTAAAGGGAAAGGTGGATCTATGCATATCGCCGACCAGAGTACAGGCAACCTGGGTGCGAATGCTATTGTTGCGGGGAGCGTGGGCATTGCTACCGGGGCTGCTTTTTCGAGTAAGATGCGTGGCACTGATCAAGTAACTGTCTGTTTTTTTGGGGATGGCGCGCTCGGTCAGGGCTTGCTCTATGAAGTGATGAACATGGCTTCGTTGTGGAAACTTCCCGTTATATACGTCTGCGAGAACAACCTTTACAACGAATACACCCACAATTCTGAGACAACGGCTGGGGATATGGCTGCCAGGGCAAAAGCGTTTGGCATTTTGACGGAAGAGATAAATGGTCAGGATATTCGTATCGTCCATGCTACGGCGCAACGCTTAGTTGCGCGTACTCGCAGCGGTGAAGGGCCAGCGTTTCTTTTCTGCAATACTTATCGTTACTATGGACATCATGTCGGCGACATCCAGCGCTCGTACTACCGCTCAAAAGAAGAGGAAGAGCAGTGGAGAACGGAACGAGACCCACTGAAATTGCTTGTTGAGTGGATGACCGCGCAAAAGATGATCGATGCTCCAACGCTTGAGCAGGTAGAGCAACGGGTGCGCACCGAGATTGAGGTTGGCGTCGAGTTTGGATTGAACGCACCGTATCCAGAGCAAAATGAGGTAGATCAAGATGTCTATGCCTAGTACAGTAGTTGGTCAGAACGTGGGTAAAGGAGTACGAGAGATCACACTTGCTCAGGCTATTCGCGAGGCCCTTGCCGAAGAAATGCGCAGGGACCCATACGTGTTTATCATGGGCGAAGATGTAGCCGAGGCTGGAACGCCGTTTAAGGTGCTCTCCGGGCTTGTCGAAGAATTTGGTACAGGGCGGGTGATTGACTCGCCCATCTCCGAAGCTGGCATTACTGGCATTGGAGTGGGTGGGGCAATGACTGGTCTCCGTCCAATCATTGACATTATGTTTGGTGATTTTATCGGTATTGCGATGGATCAGATCTTCAATCAGGCGGCCAAGATCCACTACATGTCCGGTGGCAAGCTCAAGGCCCCAATGGTCTTGCGCACCACGTTGGGAGCAACACGTCGTACCGCGGCCCAGCACAGCCAGAGTTTGCATGCATGGGTCAGCCATATTCCAGGTTTAAAGGTCGTTCTTCCCTCGACGCCCTACGACGCGAAAGGCCTGTTCAAGACAGCCATCCGCGACGATAATCCTGTCGTCTTTTTTGAAGATAAGATGATGTACCAGCTCAAAGGGCCCGTACCAGAGGGTGATTATACCATTCCCCTGGGGATCGCGGATATAAAGCGTGAAGGGACCGATATTACCCTTGTCGCGATAAGCAGCATGGTGCAGATTGCCCTGGCGGCGGCGGAGATACTGGCGGAGATTGGCATTAGTGCGGAGGTCATTGACCCACGTACTACCGTTCCTCTCGATACAGCGACCTTGATTGAATCTGCCAAGAAGACGAGCCGTGCCATAGTCGTGGACGAAGGATATGAACAATACGGTGTCACTGCAGAGCTTGCTTCTGTGATTGCCGAGGGTGCATTTTACTATCTGGATGCTCCGGTCAAGCGTATGGGTGCGATGAATGTCCCTGTGCCATTTTCGCCGGTTCTTGAAGATCTGACTGTTCCTACCGCGACTTCTGTTCTAGAGGTTGCCAAGGTATTGTGTGGGCGAGTCTAAACTTTTCCAATGAAGGAGAGAGGTTATGGCGATAAAAACGTATGGCTTGATGGGCGTGGACTGGGAAGAACGTGTAAACTTTGAACGACTGCGGCAAGAGCGCCTTGCACGTATCAAACAACTCCTGAAAGAGTCGGAGATAGGAGCGTTACTTTGTTTTGATATGAACAATATACGCTACATCACCGCAACACATATTGGTACGTGGGCTATGGATAAACTGACGCGCTTCTCATTATTACCGCAGGATGATGAGCCAATTATGTGGGACTTCGGTTCAGCAGCACGGCACCACCAAATTTATTCCCCCTGGCTAGGAGAGCGTTCCCGTGCTGGTATATCCACCCAACGAGGAGCCATGTCACCGGCGTCAGGACGCGCTGAAGACGTAGCCAGGAAGATCCGTGTTGAACTGGAAGAGCGGGGATTGCTTCAAGAACCAGTGGGGGTGGATGTTATCGAATTGCCGGTGCTTTTTGCATTGCAGGCCGAGGGTATCAAGGTGGTAGATGGACAACAGCTTATGCAGCAAGCCCGCTTGATTAAGACTCAAGATGAAATCACATTACTTGCCAGTGCTTGCATGATGGTAGACGCTGCTTACGACGAACTATATCGAGCCTTGAAACCTGGTATCCGTGAGAACGAGTGTGTGGCGCTGGTTAGCAAAGTGCTCTACGACCTGGGTTCAGAGCATGTCGAAGGCGTGAATGCGATCTCGGGCGAGCGTTGTAGTCCTCACCCACATGTTTTTACTGATCGAGCTTTGAGACCCGGAGATCCTGCATATTTCGATATATTACATAGCTACAATGGCTATCGTACCTGCTACTACCGTACCTTTGCGGTAGGCAGCGCTTCGCAGGCACAGGTTGATGCGTACAAACACTGCCGCTATATTCTGGATACGGCTGTAAATGCGATCCGACCGGGCGTCACCACTGCTGATATTGTAAAGCTCTGGCCTAAAGCACAAGAGTTTGGTTTCCCGAACGAAGAGGCTGCGTTTGCACTGCAGTATGGTCATGGGGTTGGTCTTTCTATCTGGGAAAAACCTATTTTTAGCCGCCTGGTCTCACTTGACCATCCAGAAGTAATCGAAGAAGGTATGGTATTTGCCCTTGAGACATTCTGGCCCGCGTCTGACGGCTGGTCAGCGGCGCGCATCGAGGAGCAACTGATCGTTACGAAGGATGGCTGCGAGGTCATCACCCGTTTCCCCGCAGAAAAATTGCTTGTAGCAGGCGCGCGCTATTACACAGTTGATGGTCCACTCCCCACGACCCGTGAGACACAATCTAATTTGAATACGAAGACAACATAAATCGCCATCACATTCTGCCCGGAGGTGACTACCGTCTCGAGCGGTGGAGAACGGCAGATAAGTGTATTCATGCGGCTATGCATTGCCTGGCGAACCCTTATCTATAGTTTTGACAGGAGGCCAACGATGGCTACAAATGTCGTCTTGCCAGCACTAGGGATGTCACAGGACACGGGCAAGATTCTGCAGTGGCTCAAGGTGGAGGGAGAGCAGGTGGTGAAGGGAGAGCCACTGGTAGAGATCGAGACCGATAAGGCAACTGTGGAGATCGAGGCTCCAGCAGGCGGTATGCTCGCTCGCGTATCAGCATCTGCAGGAGACGATGTCCCGGTGGGTCGGGTAATTGCGCACATCCTCGCAGCTGGCGAAGTACTGGTGGATGAAGCACAGGTGGATGAGCATCAAGGTTCCCGGAGCTCTTCTGGAACGAATGGCAGGAAGCAGGATGCTCTTATCTCCCCTGCACCACTCGTATATCCAACGTCTGCGGCCGAGACCGAGAAGCGGCCTATTATTGCCTCTAGCGTGTTGGCGTCGCGCATAGCTGCTGACCACAACCTGGATTTGAGCCTGATAAAAGCATCAGGCAAGCGCATTCAAAAAGCTGATGTATTGTCGTATCTGCAGAATCAGGAAGCGGCTACATCCTCTATTTCAACTATTTCCCGCCTGGTGCCAGCATCACCTAAAGCACGTCGTCTGGCGGCCGAGGAGGGGAAAGACCTCGTCGTCATGAAAGGAAGTGGTCCAGGTGGGGCAATACTGGTGGCCGATGTTCTGGCTTCGGTTGCGCGGACCTCTCATCCCTCTGAAGAGGCTGCCCAGTTTATTCCATTCGTGGAGTCGTCAGACGCTATGGCTCATGAGACTGGTGATCTGAACCTGGGTAACACCTGGCGTATTATGGCAGAGCGTACGGCGCAGAGTTGGATGAGCGCACCACACTTTTACCTTGTACGCGAAGTCAATGCGAGTCGACTCATCGCATGGCGAGAAGAGAGCATGAAGCGTTCTTCCGCGAAAATAACATACACAGACCTGTTTGTGAAAATTGTTGCGACGGCTTTGCGTGCTCACCCTCGGGTCAATTCATCATGGAGCAATGGCAAAATAACGCTGAAGCCAGATGTGCATATGGGGTTGGCTGTAGCTGTTGAGGAGGGATTAGTGGTACCCGTTATCCACAATGCAGATACGCTTGGCCTGGCTGAGATCGCTCAACAGCGCGTGGCGTTAGTCGCGAAAGCCCAGAAAGGGAAGCTCAGTCCACGGGATATAAACGGAGGTACTTTCACAATAAGTAACCTGGGTATGTACAATGTCGATGCATTTAACGCTATTATCAACCACCCCCAGGCTGCTATTCTGGCTGTTGGTCGCATAGCCGAGCGTGTTGTGCCTATACATGGTCAACCAGCAGTGCAGCCTACGATAATACTTACTCTCTCTTGTGATCACCGCGCTATAGATGGTGCACGAGGAGCGCATTTCCTGGACAACATTACAACTCTGCTAGAAGAACCACTAAGGCTCTTACTGTAAGCCAGGGCGTTATTGGAAACTGAATCAGAGCATCGTAGTTCGAATATAAGATGAGGAGGATAAATACACATTCTGCTAAAATACCGGAAGAGTGGCGTTAAGAGACTAAGGGTAATCATGAGGGTTACTCTTCAGTAATGGGGTAGCTATGGTGTTATCCCACGTAAGGCAAATGGAGGACAATCATGAGCATACGATCTTCCTTGCGGCAAAATCACATGGTGAAAAGTACCGTCCTATTGCTTATTGCCCTTTTCTTGCTCAGTGCCTGCGGTGGAGGTAGCACTTCTACTACCAGCGGTACTAGCCAGACGAAAACACCTATCAAGATTGGTATTTCACTATCGCTTTCGGGCGACTATTCTGCCGATGGCCTCGCCTTCCAGCAGGGATACAGACTGTGGGCTGCGACAGTCAATAAAAATGGTGGTATACTTGGTCGCCAGGTACAATTGGACATCCTCTCTGATGCCAGTAGTACAGCCCAGGTCGTCACTAACTACCAGAAGCTGATCACTGTTGATCATTGTGACCTGGTATTTGGGCCATTTTCCTCCCTGCTCACGAAATCGGCATCCGTTGTTGCCAACCGTTACGGGTATGCCTTTATCGAGGGCGCTGGCGGTGGCCCTTCCGTCTTTACCCAGGGTCTACATAATCTATTTGATGTTTCTGCACCCGTCGCGAATCTCCTGGTCAGCTTTACGCAGTATATCCATTCCTTGCCAGCTGCGCAGCGGCCCACAACAGCAGCTTATGCTACTCAGGATGATCCATTTACTCAGCCACAGGTAGATACCGCGAGAACATACCTGGAACAAGCCGGTGTTAAAACGGTTTCCTACCAGGTATATCCAGCAGAAACTACTGACTATACTCCAATTGCTCAAAAGATGATCGCCTCAGGCGCGCAGGTTATTGTAACCGGTACATTATTGCCTGATATCGTTGCATACATCCAGGCCTTCAAAGAACAGCATTACAATCCACGGGCCATCATTGCCACTGCGGGACCAGACCAGGGTGCGCAGTTTACCAAAGCTATTGGTGGAGCCACTAATGCCGAGGGTGTTTTTGTGCCGAATGGTGGATGGTATCCAGCTATCAAAACCTTTCAGAATGCACAGATGGTGAAGGACTACCTGGCACAATATGGTGGTAAAGCCGATGCAATCAGTTCCGACGTGGCAGAGGCATTCTCTGTAGGGCAAGTATTGCAGCAGGCAGCAACCAAAATGAACAGCATCGATAACACGAAGATTATCGCCGCACTCCACTCAAGTGATACCTATCAGAGTGTTCAGGGACCTGTGAAATTCAATGGCCAAGGACAAAATATCCTTGCCACTGGCTATCTGTTCCAATGGCAGAAAGGATCATTGGTTTCAGTCTATCCGGCATCGCAAGCATCGAACGCTCCTGAGTATCCTAAACCCAACTGGCCCTAGTGCTGAGTGTGATGAGACAGCCACAAAGGCTGGGAGTGCCTGCTGCTAGTGGCATGGCAGCAGGCACTCCCCACTATCTTGTAGAGCTTATAGCGCGTAGCACCTCGAAGGTAGGTAGATTGAGCTTGCCGTTACTAAACTTCTGTGCCGGAAGGAAAAGAGGACGTAGCATGAATATTATTTTGGAAGCGATTATCACTGGACTACTCACTGGAGGCGTCTATGCTTTAATGGCATCCGGGCTAACACTTGTTTTTGGGGTGATGGACATTATTAATGTAGGCCAAGGGGCTTTGGTCATATTGGGTGCTTACCTTAGCTACTTCTTACAGCAAAACTTGCATATTGATCTTTTTTTAGGGCTGCTCATCACCTTACCAGTTATGTTTATCTTGGGAATGCTGATCGAGTGGCTATTTATCCGCCCGATTAAGCGCGACCGTACTATGCTTTCCATTCTTGTAACGTACGGAGTGGCACTGGTCATTGAAGGTATACTCAACCTTGTCTTCTCTGCGAACAATGTCAAACTGCAGGCCTGGTACGTTACCGACTCATTTCAGATTGGAGGATTCTATCTCTCCTATATCTACGTGTTTGGCTTCCTGCTGGCTATAGGTCTGCTAGGTGCGCTTTATCTGATGCTCTATCGCACCAAATTTGGTCATAGTGTGCGGGCCGCAATGGAGAATCGTACAGCCGCCGAACTCATCGGCATCAATGTCGAACGGGTTTCAGCGATTACGTTTGGTATTGGTATTGCGCTTGCTGCTGCTGGCGGTATGGCCTTTGGGGCGACCAACGCCTTCAATGCTGGTAGCTCCTATGATCTCATCTCGCGTCTGCTGGCAATCATCATCTTTGGAGGGATGGGCAGTTTATCGGGTGCGCTGATCGCTTCCTTGAGTATGTTAGTGATTGAAGACGTTACTTCGGTGGTCTGGTCGCCCGTCTGGGCTAGCACTGTCTTTTTCATCCTGCTGGTAATTATCCTGTTGCTTCGTCCACAGGGATTGCTTGGCAGGGTTGAGGGAAGGAAACAATGAGGACTTTCAAAATAGTCGGGCTCGTAGTGGTGCTCGTGCTAGCTATCATCTTCCCATCGATATTCCCAAATCCAGCCGTCACGACCATTGCGGTCTTTACATTGATCTTCGCCGTCGCTGCTACTGGCTGGAATATCTTCTCAGGTTATACAGGCTATATCTCACTTGGCCATGCGGCCTACTTTGGGTTGGGTGGCTATGCAATGGCCATTATGTGCCAGGATTGGAAAGTTTCTGCTGGTTATCCGCCTTTTTTACTCGTTCCGCTTGCAGGTTTGGTGGCAGCAGGCGTTGCTGTCCCGCTGGGCTGGATCGCTTTGCGTGTCCGACGACATACCTTTGTGGTAATCACCATCGCCATGTTCTTTATCCTACAATTACTGAGTTATAACCTGAGAAATATTACCAATGGAACTATTGGTCTCAGTCTGCCTGTCCCAA
This sequence comes from Ktedonobacteraceae bacterium, assembly GCA_036272735.1. Classification (GTDB taxonomy): domain Bacteria; phylum Chloroflexota; class Ktedonobacteria; order Ktedonobacterales; family Ktedonobacteraceae; genus DATAYF01. Next base: position 4,408 of record DATAYF010000761.1, on the reverse strand, counting down.
TCGATTGGAGCGGCGATTTTTTCTCCTTCCCGTTCTACTATGTAGCTCTGATCTTATTGATAGTTTCTGTTGCCATTGCATGGTGGGTGCGTAACTCCAAATATGGCCTAGGTTTGCTAGCAATACGTGATGACGAGGATCGAGCACTAGGTCTTGGCGTGAAGACAGGGCCGTCCAAACTGACAGCTTTTGTAATTTCCGCGTTGATTGTGGGTATGGTCGGAGCTATCTGGGCCTACTTCGTCGAGTCGATTTACCCGGCCTCTGGCTTTGATGCGACCTTTGATGTTGCAGTGGTCTTGATGGTCTATCTGGGTGGCCTGGGGACGATTAGCGGCCCTATCCTGGGTGCTCTGATTCTGGAACCGGCTCAGCAGTATTTCACTTTACAATTTGGAGCGAGCGGATATTATCTCGTGATCTACGGGGCGCTCTTCCTGATAATTATGCTGCTGCTGCCACGAGGTATTATCCCTACGCTGAACGAACGATGGGTCAAATTCCAATACACTCGTCACCGCCAGCATCCAGTGAATGACACTCCTGTTGCTGCACTTCCCTCGTTAGGAGGTGGGACTGTTGGGTCTACTGACTCTGCCAGGTCTGCAGATGCTGAAAGGAAGGATGGTATCAATCTATGAGTCTATTGGAAGCACAGGGCATTTCTAAATCCTTTGGGGGCATTCGTGCGCTGAATACCTGTTCAGTTAGCGTGGAACCAGGCTCTATCACTGGCCTGATCGGCCCCAATGGATCGGGGAAAACCACCATGTTCAATGTTATAACTGGCTACGAACGGGCCGATAGTGGACAGGTACGCTTTAGAGAGCAGACCATTACTAATGTGGCGCCAGATAAGGTCTTCCGTCTGGGTCTCGGGCGTACCTTTCAACTGACGCGGATCTTCCCGCGCCTGACTGTGCTGGAAAATATGCACGTGGCGGCTCAGCGTAATGACTTTAAAGGTCTGATCAGTCGTTGGAGCTCAACTCATGAGCAGGAGCGTGCAATAGAACTGCTAGATTTTGTAGAGTTGACAGCAGTTAAGGATTTGTTTGCCGGAAGCCTATCCTTTGGACAGAAGAAACTGCTGGAGTTCGCTTTTGTATTAATAGCCGAGCCGCAGGTCATTTTGCTGGATGAGCCAGCTGGCGGCGTTAATCCGACGATGGTTAACTATCTGGCCGATCGCATTCGGACCCTTAACCAACGCGGAGTGACCTTTCTGGTGGTTGAGCATAACATGGAATTTGTGATGAATCTTTGCCATAAGGTGGTTGTCATGCATCGCGGTACCAGGATTGCTGAGGGGACGCCAGTGGAAGTGCGCGGAAATTCTGCGGTTCTAGAAGCGTATTTGGGAGATTGAGAAGATGCTGTTGAGATTAAACAATATCTACGCGGGCTATGATGGAAGTGATGTGCTAAAAGACATCACCATAGAAGTGGAGCAGGGCACCACAACTTGTATTGTTGGACCTAATGGCGCTGGGAAGTCCACAGTGCTACGCGTACTCAGTGGATTGTTAAAACCACGCCTGGGTGAGATTACTTTCGATAATCATTCATTGGTTGGTTTGCAGCCGCGCCAGATCCTCGCATTAGGAATAGTGCAGGTGCCGCAAAGCCATAGCCTGTTTCCGAGCATGACCGTGCAGCAGAACGTGCGGCTGGGGGCTTTTACACTTCACGACAGATCACTCGTTGAACGCCGCTTGCGTGAAGTCGAAGAGATGTTTCCTGTAGTCAAAACACGCGCACAAGATAAGGCGGGTAACTTGTCAGGAGGACAGCAACGCCTGGTGGAGTTTGCACGCTGCCTGATGCTGGACCCACGTGTGATCTTACTGGACGAACCATCAATGGGGTTGGATCCTAAGACGTTCAAACAGGTGATAGAGACTATCAAGGTAATGCAAGGGAATGGCAGAACAATCCTGTTGGTCGAGCAAAACGCACGTACAGGACTGAGCATTGCCAATACCGGGGTTGTGTTGGAAAGTGGCCAGGTGCGTCTGGTAGGATCGCACATGGAGATCCTAAACAATCCAGAGATTGGCCGACTTTACCTTGGTGGCACGCTTTCTACTATATCGTGAAGTATCCATCGAAAGGACGAGCAAATGGCAAGAGATGAACAGGTACAGAGTGCTATTGACAACTGGGCTCCCCGGTTTGTTGCTAACGGCGTGGATACCAATGATTTTCAGCGTGTCACCAATAGTATAGAGCATTGGGATGATTGGTGCCGGATGTGGTCTGAATGTGGTGCTATGCATGAGCACATGGGCGAACAGGCTGAAGCTAAAGGGTATTATGAATCTGCTGGCTACCACTATTTCCATGCAGCAATCTCGTACCACTTTGGAAAATACCTGTTTGTGCATAAACCGCAAGAACTGCGTATAGCACACGAACATGTGGTGCGCGACTACACGCGAGCACTACCTTATTTTGATTTTCCTGGCGAACGTGTGCTCATCCCTTACGAAGGGGGCGCAACCATGTATGGTATTCTGAGAAAACCCTGGCATACTGCCAAACCTCCGGTGGTGATCCTGGTACCTGGATTGGATTCCGTGAAGGAAGAACTCCATGTTTATGGTGATGACTTCCTGAAGCGTGGTATGGCAGTGCTGGCTATCGATGGTCCTGGGCAGGGTGAGATGGAGTTCGAGCATCCAATGCGTCATGATTTCGAGGTGCCTGTGCGTTATGCCATCGATTATCTTGAGAGCCGGTCAGATGTGGATGCGAACTACGTGGGCATGATGGGTGTCAGCCTGGGTGGGTACTATGCTCCGCGTGCAGCAGCTTTTGAGCCGCGAATAAAGGCGGTTATTGCCAACGCTGGAGGCTATAATATTGAAAGTCACTTTGAGCGATTGCCTCAACTAACGCGTGATGCATTTGTCTATCGCACCAAGTCTACGAACGAGCTAGAGGCACGTGAAAAGTTACAAGCTTTCGACCTCCAAGGTGTGATGAAGAATGTAAGAAATCCTTTGCTTGTCATCATGGGGCGGCTAGATAGACTGATCCCTCCTGCGGATGCGGAAAAAATGGTTGCAGAAGCAGGCGGAGAAGCAGAACTCTGGATGTTTGAGGATGGTAATCACGTCAATAATAACATTGTGTATAAGCACCGACCACAGCAGGCGGATTGGATGCGAAAGAGTTCACAACAGTTTCCGAAAAGATAGGAGCATACCATCGAATGCTGGCACAAAGCAGCTATTTTTCTTCTATTGACGCAAGAGAAGAAACGTTCTCATAGAGACATGTATGACGCGTTTTGGTAGAGTGCAAAGGAGCCTGCTCATGCTTCGTGCCCAGAAGATCAGACTGCATCCGACGCCGGAGCAGGCTGTTTCCTTTGCCAAAGCTGCCGGAACGAGCCGCTTCGTCTGGAACTGGGCACTGGCCGAGTGGACCCGCCAATATGAAGCCGGGGAGAAACCGACGGCCTTCAAGCTCAAAAAGCAATTCAACCAGATCAGGCGCGAGCAGTTCCCCTGGACCTGGGACGTGACGAAGAACGCCTCTGACCAGCCGTTTCTTGAGGTGGGCAAGGCGTTTACCGCCTTCTTTGAAGGTCGTGCTCGTTGCCCAACGTTCAAGAGCAAGAAACGAAGCAAGTCGAGCTTCTCTCTTGCCAATGATCAGTTGGAACTGGGCGATCATCGCATCTGGGTCCCCAAGCTCGGCTGGGTCAATATGGCCGAGAATCTGCGGTTTGCTGGCAAGGTGACCGGGGCACGGATCACCAACACAGCGCAGTGGTGGTTTGTCTCCATCCAGGTGGAACTGCCAGATGAGATTCCGGCGAAGAACCAGGTGGCTGTGGGCATTGATGTGGGTCTCAACCGGCTGGCCACGCTTTCCGTACGGGAGAGGGAGTCGAGAACCAGGCCTTCCTCAAAACCGCCCTGGGGAAACTGCGCCAGGCGAATAAGCGGCTGCATCGCAGAAAGTTGGGCTCAAAGAACCGGGAAAAAGCCCGTCGGCAGGTGGCACGGCTCCAGTATCGGATGACCCGCCTGCGCGATGATGTGCTGCACAAGCTGACCACCCGGCTCGCCAACGGTTACGGGATGATTGGCATGGAAGACCTCAACCGGGTATGGGTTGCTGAAGAATCGCAAGCTGGCTCGTTCGTTCTCAGACGCCGCGTTGGGCAAACGCTTGTCACTTTTGTCGAGCAAGGTCGAGCAGCGAGGCGGGCAAGTGATCAAGGTCGGCCGTTTCTTTGCTTCCACGAAGACCGGCCATGGTTGCGGGTGGAAGTGGGAAGATATGCAGTTGTCTGACCGGGTGTTCCTCTGCCAGAACCCAACATGTGCCTATTCTTGTTTCCCGCAGGATCGGGATCATCATGCCGCGTTATGTATCTTCGCTGAAGCCCGTC
>DATAYF010000760.1:0-5874 GCA_036272735.1 Ktedonobacteraceae bacterium | reverse complement strand
CTGCATGATCTCGCCGAAATGGTTCTTGAGCGTGGCTGGGAGTTTTCTCACGAGGCTGTTCGAGCGTGGGAAACACGATTTGCTCCGCTTATTACAGAGCAATGGCGGACCAAACGGCGTGGACAGTCAGGACAGTCGTGGTACGTCGATGAAACCTACGTGAAAGTGAGGGGAAATGGTGGTATCTGTACCGCACCATTGACGCAGATGGCAACCTGGTTGATTCACGGCTCAGCGAGAAACGGGATATGGAGGCAGCCCAACAGTTTTTCAAGCACGCTCTCGCCGTGGTTGGCCACGCCCTGGAACGGGTGACGACGGATGGACACGCCTCCTACCCACGAGCAGTGCGTGAGACACCAGGCGATCAGGTGCTCCATCGAACCAACACCTATCTCAATAATCGCCTAAAGCCGGGACCATCGGGGAGTCAAGCAACGGTAGTATCCCATGCATGGCTTCGGAAACGTTGACTCGGCTGCTCGTTTCTGTTCTGCCTTTGACGAAGGACGGAACTATCTTCGTCCACGCTCCACCAGGGAGGAACTGTCCTCACACTCAGAGCAGCGACGAACTTTCCTTGGTCAGCTTACCGCCTTGAAGGTATCGATACAAGCCGCTCTCTAGCGAGAACCGCACTATCTCAGCATTCGATTCCCACGATGGACTTCTGTGTTCTCAGTTCTGACAGAACCCTGGTTCCACTGGGCGGGTGAGATCTAGGCGTTTGCGCACGGAGTGGGTTGTAGTGAGCAGTTCATCGATGGAAAGATCAAGGATGGGCATGATGCAATTCCTTTCTATGGCTATTTTTTACTGATATTCTTGGATGCATTCCATAATATCTCAAATTGTGCCTTGCCTGTTTTTTGGAGCCAGGTCTCGAAGTTTGTCAGGTGGGGATAGAGTTTGTGCAGGGCAGGGATATCCGTCTGGTAGCCTATTTCGTTGAGGAAGTAAAACACCTGAGCAACGTCTGCATTTTGCTGGCGAATGGTTTCGAGAGGGATCTGGCCATAGGAGATGGAGTGTTCGGTGGCATGGCTGATGGCAGCGGCGACCTGCGGCGGAGTGAGCGAGTCGCCAGCGATCTCGATGATCTGACCGAGGTAGGCGTCCGGACACTCGAACATGAGTGCGGCGAGAGCGCCGATATCATCGATGGCGATGAGACGCAAGGGCACATCTGGCTTGAGTGCGATGGAGAAGGTGCCGGAGGGTGCGCCGAAACGTGGGCCAATGATATCCTCCATGAAATTAGCCGGACGCAGGATCGTGGTCGGCAAGCCGAGGGCCTGAATGTACTGTTCGATCTCCCATTTGCCGAGCTTGCGGACGCGGGACTGGCCCTCTGCACCACCGACCGATGTATAGACGAAGTGTTGAATTCCTACGGACTTAGCGGCATCGGCGATGCTCTTACCCTGGCGGATCTCCGTCTCGTAGCCGAAGGCAGCTGGCTGGATACTGAAGACGCCATAGACGCCCTGCATGGCCGCCTCTAAAGATGCGAGGTTTTCGTTATTGGCCTGCACGACTTCGGCTCCGGCTTGCTGCAAGGTGTATGCAGCAGGGGTTGCGAGGTCACGTGCGACGGCTCGGACAGGCCAGCCATTTGCCAGCAGGTGACGAACAGTGGCACCACCTTGCCGACCCGTTGCGCCTGTGACGAGGATGATTTTGTTGGTTTTATCCATGATTGTCTCCTGATCAGGAATGCGGTGCAAGCTATTTACCATTTGTTCCAGCGCAACACTGTATCTAATGGCTTGCGAAGGGCAGGTTTGAACGTGGTGCCCAATGTATAAGCGACGGGGAGGAGCGCGGTTTGCATAACCTGCTCGTAGGGGATGCCCAGCAGTTCCGCTGCATCTCGTTCGTAGGCAAGATGGATGCCGGTCAGGACGGTGCCCAGGCCGCGAGAGCGCGCCGCCAGCATGAAGCTCCAGGTGGCGGGTAAGATTGCGCCCCACTGGCTGGCCTGCTCAACCACAGGTAAGTTTTCGGTACGGCCTTCGAGGCAGGGAATAACGTGAACGGGCACCTCGTGTAGATGTTCGGTGAGGTATCGCGATGAATCGGCCATTCGGGTAAGTTTTGCCGCTTCTTGCTCACTGGCAGCGGAGGCGATGAATTGCTGCGCATACTGATCCATAGCGCCCGCACCTCTGCGATAGAGAGCGGCCAGGGCCGCGCGTTGGGCGGGATCGGTGACAACGATAAAGTACCAACTCTGGCGGGAACCGGGAGTAGGAGCCTGTATAGCCAGTTCCAGGCACTCACGGATCACTTCGGGTTCCACCGGGCGATTCAGGTCCAGGCGTTTGCGTACTGAACGGGTTGTAGAAAGCAGCTCATCGATAGTCAGATCGAGGACGGGCATGATACTATTCCCTTCTATTCATTTCTATTCATTTCGTAATGTCGTAAATCGTGCTTTGCCTTCTTTCTGGAGCCAGGTCTCGAAGTCCATTAGGCCGGGATGCAACTTGCGCAGAGCGGAGATATCCACCGTAGAATGGTTCTCGTTGAGAAATTCGCAGGCGCGAGCAATCTCTGCATTTTGCAGGCGAAGAAGCTCGATGGGAGCCTGGACGTAGGAGATGGAGCGCCCGATAGCACGACTGATCGAGGCGGCGATCTGTGGTGGTGTTGGAGCATGGCCAACGAGTTCGATGGTCTTGCCGAGGTAGGTGTCAGGCGAAGCGAAGGAGAGCGCGACGAAGACTGCGATATCACTCACGGCAACCAATGGATAAGGCGTGTCGGGCGCGATAGGGTAGTGAAAGATCAGGTTGTTTATTTGACGAATGGATGTCCTAAGTAGCCAATACAAGGATTATGATATCGTGTGACGCTTTGCATGGTCTCGTCACCTGCTCTCAGTAGACCAGGTGGCGAGCATTGTGCTTATACGTACTCTTCCGGACGGATATCGACGTACTGGCGGAACCAGTCGAGCATAATTTCCCAGCGTTCCAGCATCAGAGCGGGTTTCTCCGCGCCTATATGCCAGTGACCGGGAACACGCACGAACTCGACGGGAACCTTGCCCATGAGCTTGAGCGCGATATAGAACTCTTCCGACTGGCTGATAGGACAGCGCAGGTCGTTCTCTGGATGATAGATGCGTGTAGGCGTTGTGACCTTTCCGGCGTGTGTAAGAGGTGAGCGGTCGTGATAATATGCAGTGCGTTCCGCGTCCCAGGGATACCCTTTTGATTGGAAAGCCATCCAGAAGCCGATATCGGAGGTTCCCACGAAGCTTGCCAGGTTGGAGACACCCGCCATTGGGACCGCCGCCTTGAAGCGGTCCGTCTGCCCAATAATGCGCATGGTCATGTAGCCGCCATAGCTGTAGCCTGAGACAACTAGGCGTTCGGGATCGGCTATACCATGTGTGATGCACTCGTCTACACCACGCATGATGTCCTGATAATCCCAGCCGCCCCAATCGCCCTCTACCTGGCGCACAAAAGCCTCGCCGTAGGTTGTGCTGCCATGGGGATTGCAGTAGAAGACGGCGAAGCCCTGCGCCGCGCAATACTGCAAGAAGGGGTCCATGCCAGCGCCAAAGGCTGACTGTGGCCCGCCGTGGATATGCAAGAAGAGGGGATAACGCGTCCCTTCTTTATACCCAATCGGTCGAAGCAACCAGCCTTCGACCTGCTCGCCTCCCGAACCTTTATAGGTGATGCGTTCCGGCTCGCTGAGCGTGACGGGGGCTAACAGCGTATCGTAGAGATGCGTTAACCTGTGCTCCTCACCGGGCTGCCCATCGCGTAGTTCCAGGCGGTAAAGCTCCCACGGGTGTGTCGGTTGGCTCTGTGCGTAGATGATGCCGTGACTGCCCGGCAAGAGGTCGAAGTAATGGGTGACGTGTTCCCCTTTGGTCAGCGGTATCTGTGTGTTGTGCTCAACATCAACAGCATGCAGATTGACGCGCCCATGCTCGGCGATGGCGAGGTACACGCGTTTGCCATCCTCACTCCAGCGTGGCTGGTAGGGCGTTGGAGACCCCAGGCGCATGCCAACGGTTGGTGCAACATCATAATCCAGGTCGGAGAGCAGCGTGCGCATCTCGCTATTTTTACGTGCGATCAGGCGCAACCGAATAACGCTGATTCCCTCTTTATTCATATCCTGCGCGGCTAGTACCGCAGCCTGGCTGCCGTCAGGGGACCAGGACCAGCTATGCACCTGGAGCGAACTATCGGTGAGGCAACGCATCTCGCCCGTTTCGATATCTATGTTCCACAGATCGGTAACCCAGGTGCGGTCGTAGTCCTCATTGCGATTGGTGACCAGGCTGATCTCACGGCTATCTGGAGTCCAGCGAATGCCATAATGGTCATAATCGCCCGTGGTCAAGCGCCTGATATGCTGCGGGTCCACGGGCTGTTCGCTCGCGTCGCCGGGTTGAGGCGCGGGCATGACAAAGACGTGCATACGCTTCTTAAGCATGCCACGTCCATCCAGACGATACCAGACGCTTTTGATGGTACGCAGGCGATAGCGTTCCTCTTCGTCCTGGCGTTTCTTTGCCGCCTCGTCCAGTATCTTGCGTCCCGTGAGCACATCGTCTTCATCGGAATTGAGGGCGGCGGATGTCAGGGCGATCCATTTGCCATCGGGTGACCATGCCACTTCATTGATGCCGCGAGCGAAGTTGGTGAGCTTACGTGCTTCGCCTCCGCCCATCTCCAGAAACCAGAGTTGCGCCTTGTCTCCCTCTCGATTGGAGGTGAAGAGGAGGCGCTGGCTATCAGGTGACCACACGGGAAAGTTGTTCTGTTTCCCGCCGCGTGTCAGGCGTACAGGTTCGTTGAGAGCCTGTCCATGCTCGTTCAGACGCAGCAAATAGATATCACTCAGCACTTCGTTGCTGGCTTTGTCCTTGCACGCGAGGCTAAAGACCACGCTCCGACCATCAGGCGAGAGCGCCACGTGTCCCATCTCCGGCAGGGTCCACAGGTCATCGCGCGTTAGTTTGCGTGTTGACATTATCACATCGGCCATATGCAAAAGTCCTTTCTGTACGGAGAACTATGAGCGATTGTCATACTCTTCGGGGCGAATCTCGATGTAACGCTCAAACCAATCGAGAGTTGGAATTCTCGGCTGTGAGGTCGTCCTCGCATGTCACATCTCCTTCCGTTGCTTAGCGGTAGTATACCGCATTTTCTTAGAGATGTTGACTTTGACTATGGAGTGGGTGCGGCAAGAATTTTTGCAAACTGTGAGCACACAAGCAGAGCGAGAACATGGTTCAGTGACAACTCCCCACGGCTAAAGCCGGGGGCTTCTCAGTTCGACCGGACTCCCAGCGGAGACCGACGCTTTCGGCCATGCCCTGGCCTGTAATAAAATGTTTTTCGCGGCATTGACGTCGCGATCTGCCCCATAGCCACAGAAAGGACAGAGATGGGTACGCACACTCAGCGTCTTCTGCACAATTTCCCCGCACTGGTGACATTTCTGGCTGGTGAAACGGGGGTGCACGCGGATCACTTGCTGACCAGCTCTTGCAGCCTTGTCCTCAAGAATAGCGAGAAATGCACTCCACGAGGCATCGAGAATGCTCTTGGACAGATGATGGTTTTTCACCATATTGAGAATTTGCAGATCTTCCACGGCGATACGTTGATACTGTTCAGCATATCGTTTCGCCGTCTTGAAATGGTGATCGGTTCGTTGTCGGTTGATCTTCAGATGTGTCTTGGCAACATTGCGGGCAGCTTTTCGACGGCGTGTACTGCCCTTCTTCCGACGACACCGTTGACGTTGTTTGCGCCTCAAAGTTTTCTGAGAGGTGCAATAAAACCGAGGGTTTGGGGGGGGGTTGCCCGAGCTCACAGCAAGGAAGATCTTCAG
>DATAYF010000759.1:0-10361 GCA_036272735.1 Ktedonobacteraceae bacterium | reverse complement strand
GGGTGCAGTCTGGCTTGCAAGTTGGTTCTTAAAAAAGCCTGTCAAGAGCAACGTTTAGCCACAAGAGGAGTTCTGGCTCCTTTCTCAGAACACCGGTAGTGGTCATTACACCAAATGAGTCCTTGCTTCACTATGAGTCTGATGGTTTCCCGTTCGCTCATATGCATGAGTTAATCAGGTTACGTTTCTATACTTTCTTGCTCTACACCCTTACACAACATTCGGGATGGCATCAGAATTTGACGTAACCTATTATACCTCGTCTAATTTAGAAGAGGAACTAGCAATATCACATTTTCTTCAAGGCTATTACAGAGAATCCGAAGAGAAATACATGTCAAAACCAGGTGCAAAGAAAACTGCTCGTCAAAACCAAAAGCGAAAACAAAAAGAGCTTCGTGCGAAGCATAGGCAAACCATACAAAATCAGGCGGCAATCCCACCTCCCTTTCCCGCAGAACTAGTGGGGGTACCTGCAACAGCAGCCAATTGGGTGGGGCAGAAATTAGCGGGGCTTTTAAGAACTCGTAAATCTTGCTACGCGCACAGCAGCTATGGAATACCTCCAATTTCCTTTTCAGGATAAAAATACCTGCAAATAATGCCGCATATCCTCAATCACCCTACCTCGCCGTATACACAACCTTCCCTTGCACCCAGGTATGTTTGATCACATCATGAGCGGCACCGAAGCAGAGCACGTCGAGCAGATCGTCTTTGGTCCAACCGGCAAGCGAGGGATCATGCAGGTCGATGCTCACAAAGTCGGCCGACATGCCCGGCTCGATGCTGCCGCTAGCAAGACCAAGTGCCGCAGCACCAAGACGCGTACCATACTCAAGCAGCAGTGGACCCGGCGACGCTAATTCATCAGGGATGAGCACGCGGCGACGTTGGTAGCGCATACGCGCCGAATATTCGGCCCAGCGCAGCTCTTCGATAGGATCAAGGCGCGTGTTGCTATCCGAGCCGATGCACAATGGGACGTCAGCCGCTAGCAGTTCAGCATACGGCGCAATGCCATCCCCCAGGTCGCCCTCGGTCGTGGGACAGACGCACACCCGACAACCATATCGAGCCAGTAGCGCGATTTCCGTAGCGTTCGCGTGCGTAGCGTGCACAACGGTGGTGAGCGAACCAAGCGCACCGTAGCGCTCGATCAGCTCGATAGGTGTGCAGTGGTAAGCAGCCTGGCATTGCTCGATCTCGGCAACCTGCTCGTCGGCATGCACGTGCAGGGGCAGCGTGTGCGTGCGGCTATACTCAGCAATGGCGCGGAACCATGCTTCGGGCACCGCGCGTACGGAATGCGGCGCGACACCGACCGCGAAGCCCGCCTGGCGCAAGGACTCGACCCGTTCAATGTACGCATCGACCGAAGCATCACAGAAACGGCGCTGGCCTGCCTCTAGAGGCTGCTCAAAACCACCCTGCGCGTAGGCGGTCATCAGCAACACGACGCGGATACCGGCATCGCGCCCGGCGTGCAGCACGGCCAGGGCCATCGCGTTGGCGTCGGCATAGGGCCGTCCATCAGCTTGATGGTGCACGTAGTGAAACTCACCCACGCTCGTGTAGCCCGCGGCAAGCATTTCACGATACGTATGTACGGCCTGTTCATATAAACGGTCTGGATCAAGACGAGCAGCGGCTTCGTACATGGCGCGTCGCCACGTCCAGAAGGTATCTTGCTGCGAAAGTGCTTTGTGCGTATGACCACGCAAAGCACGCTGGAAGACGTGGCTGTGCACGTTGACAAATCCCGGCAAGAGGGCCATGCCGGGTAAAAAGTTGGTAACAGGACTGTTGGCCTCGCGCCTGGTCACCGAGGCAATGCGACCATCATCGTCCAACCCAACAAGCATGTGTGATTGCAACCCCTGGGGGGTATATACGTAGTCGGGAGCAAGATAATGCATAAGGGCATCCTCACTAGAGTTTGATAACTGGGCCAGTGTCACCGATTAATTGAAAGGCGGCCCAGAAATAGGGATGAGCGCGATAGGGACTGCTTGCCGTGCGCGCACGCTTGAGAAAAGCTCGCTGCGCGTGTGCCAGGGCAAGCGATTTGGCATGGCCATGCGCAATGGATTGATAGAATACCGTCATCAACGCGGCGCTGCTGGCATCATCAACTTTCCACAATGTCGGCAACAGGGAGGCCGCGCCTGCGTAAAGAAAGCCACGGCCCAGCCCGATCACCTCATCTACCCCACCGATTACTGCGCGTCCAGTTTCGCAAGCGCTCAGGGTCACAAGTGAGCACAGCGAAAGGTCCAGGTTAAAGACCTCAATCGCGCTCAGTTGGCGATCAGCCAGGCGGATATGCGAAAAGTTCGGCGCATCCAGGCGAAACAGGCCATGCGCGGCGATGTGCACGATGGGACGCTGCGCACTCGTTTGCCAGAGCAGCGACGTGGTGGCTGCCTCATTGAGCACGCATGTTGTCCCAAGCTGGCGCGCCACCGCCTGCGCCTCCTGCACGGCAAACGGCAGGCGACCACCATCGGAAAGGCCCATCACCAGTGCGCCATCCAGGGGCGTATGCTGTGCCAGCATACGCTGCCCACGATGACAACAAATATCCAACAGGGAAGCGGCGGGCAGATACGAAACCTGCACCCGTTCTACTAAGAACTGTACACCATCGAACAAGCAGTGAAAAGGCAGGTAATGCAAACAGCCATATGGCACAATAATCAGATGGTCGCAACTCGTGAGCAGATCGGAGACTGGATTTACCAATAGCGCGTACAACCGTTGCAACAGTCCGCGACCATTTTCGTGCAAACCGAAGAAGGCACGCTCAGGCTGAGCCTCGCCCGCGAGTTGCGCCGCCATATCAAGATTAGCACGCCAGAGCGTAAGCAAGCGTTCCAGTTGCGGCACGGCATCTTTGACGATACGCACGTGCATATTCAGGCAGGTGAGTGTAAAAATGTAGAGGTCCTGCCCGGTCATGTAGTATTCAAGCAGGTGCGTCCCCTGTTCAAGATGCGACGACGGATGTGTAGTTTCGCCAGTACGTGGATGAGTGACAAGATCGCCAGCAGAACGCAATTGCATTTTTTCCAGCAATTGTTCGATGCCACGTTCGCGTTGCTGCATCTCGGCACGCGCTTTGGTGGGTCCAATCGCCCGCCTACGTATGATGGCGGTATCGCTCAAATTGGCCTCGTTCTCCGTCTCATAAACAATCGAGCTAAACCAGGATTGCTCCTCACGCAGACGCGCCAGGTCCTCAAGCATGGCCTCACCGGCACTATCACCAGCTCGCACGCGGATATCGATGGTATTGCGCAGATAGTCACCCAACACGCGTGACTTCGCTTTTTCCACGTAGCTCAACGCCTGGTCTTCGTGACCACGCTTGAGCGCCAGCCGCATCGCCCTCTGATACAGCGTGGCCTTATCCTCAAGAAAAGTCGTACGCTCATCCAACACCAGGCGGCTCTGTACGTCATCGATACTCTGCATAGCACGCTCGTAGTAAGCGGCGGCGGCCTCTGTAGCATTGGCGTATTCGGCAAGGTGACCGAGCACGTCGTAACAGTGATATTGCAGTTCGAGTAGACCCTGACCGAGCGCGATATCCAACGCCTGGTCGCACAAAGCGCGTGCGGTCGGGTAATCGCTGCTGGCTTCAGCGATGTGCGCCTGCAACAACGTCGCCCACGCCAGGTGTGGCAGGTCCTCTTGATCGGCGAAAATATCGGCACTGTCACGAGCCGCGTTCAAGCTCGCAGGCAGTTGACCAGCGGCAAAATACAGCTCAGCACGACGCAAGCGAGCCAGAGCAGCCAGGCGCACAAAGCCGCCCTCGTCCAGCAAGTCACTGGCCTCGCGCAGCAGTTCGTGCGCCTTTTGATAATCACCAGAAAGTGTCGCGGCGGCGGCTTGATGCATCAAGGAACGAGCGAGGTTGTGGCCCTGACCTGTGGAACCGCGAAAAAAACGCGCGGTTGCCTCTGCCAGCTCGGCAGCTTCATTCGTGCGATTGAGCCGCATCAGGCAGAGGCACATCTGTTGCGCCGCTTCCGCCGCGGCAAAGGTCATGTTGTGCTGAGTAAACAGGTCGCGGCTGCGCATATAGAGCAACAGGGCCTGGCTATAGTGTCCCTGGGCGGCAGCGATATCAGCGATATTCAGTTCCTCACGCGCCACCGAGATTTCTTCACGCGCACCATACGCAGCGAATACATCGCGTGCCTGCTCATGCAGCACGGTAGCCTCGCGAAACTTCCCCTGTGCTGCCAACGTCAGGGCCTTGTTACCACGTGCGCGGGCGATAGGCCGTTCGACGCCTTCGCCGTGCAGCAGATAGGTCTCGATGGCCCGATCAAAAAGCTGCAACGCCTGCTCGTATTGTCCAAGCTCGTAGTAGATCAGCGCGGCGTTCACATCGATCTGACCGGCGCGCAGAAACTTGTGGTAACGCAGAAATATTGTTCGAGCGTTGGCGGCATCGCGCAGTGCTTCGGTGGTACGATTGAGGCGCAGGCAAACGCTCACGCGACCAATACGCGTACGCGCCCAGCCGAGATCATCGCCCTGCGCGAGAAATTCGTCACCGGCGGCATCGAGAAACGGCAGCGCCTCTTGATCGTAGTCCATGCGGCGCAAGGCATCCCCACGCATCATCAGGCCCAGCGCGTGAAAGTTCGTATTCTGGCTAATATCGCTAATACACAGTACGTAGCCCGCGAGCTTGAGGGAGAGTTGCGCCTCGTAGTTCCAGCGACGATCTGCTTCTTTTTTGAGCAGGCGCACCAGGCGTTCTAGAGCAACCGCACTGAAAACAGGCACGTGCGCCTGCAGAAGTTGGCACCCTTGCGCTTCGCTGGTGTACAGTAGCGTGCTCAGCAATGCTTGAGGCGTAATAATGCGTATAGGAATGACCCTCCGTCTCGTCTACTCTACGCTTGCAATGCGATGTCAAGCTGATCGATAACGATGGTCTCAGCGGGAAATTGCAGCTCAAGCGTGTACGTGGCGGGAGCCAGCTCGGCAAAAATGAAGTTTCCCAACTCATCAATATGCTGCGTGTAGACGGTTTGCGCAGCGGAAGTGAGTTGCACAGGCAGGTCGTGTAGCGCCGCCAGCGCCACACCGTTACGGGTGACAAAACCGATCAATTGTAACGTACCTGTATGGTTGGTGCTTTGCTCAAGCTGCAACGTAACGGTGACATCCTCAGCCACGTAGCGACAGGGCCACGCTTGCGCCTGCTGGTTCGCCTCTCGCGAGAAGGCCACGCGCGGTTGTGGTGGCAGCAGTGAAGCAAGCACACGTCGTACACCTTGCTCGGCCTGGCCGCGCGCAGCATCCCACACGCGCTGCACGTCCTGAACGGGATGATGGTTATTTTGCGCGACAGCGTGAGCGGGCTGAGCAGCAAGGCTGACGGGTAGGGGAGCCTGTGCCATGAACGTTGAAAGCGCAACCATTTCAGCGCTACAGTGCTGACACTGGCTCACATGTTGTTCCACCTGCGTTGCTGTTCCAGCATCGAGCATGCCCAACTGGTACTCGCCAAGCAGATGATCAGGCGGACAGTCGAAGCGGTACAGTTTGTGATGAAAGCTGGCCTCCATACGTCGATAGGTTGCGAGTTGAGATGAGCAGCGTTGACAACGCGCAAGATGCTGCACAACGATAGGTCTCACCTGCTCTCCCGCGAGGTAGGCAAGCAGCTCTTCATCATCGATAATTCCTGGTTCGGTACACTCCATCAGCGTGTCCTTTGTCTGATCGTATGACAACCTGTATTGCACTTTGTCACTTCTTGCAAACCCGCTTTTCTATATAAACGGGCCAGATTTTGCTTTTCGCCATATGTTACGCGCAGAATAGTAGTGATGCACGTATTATGACGGGTAATAATGGCGGAAGAGCGTTTGCAAGCGTTTGTTACGGCGCAAGCGTTCAAGTACATTGCGTTTGGTGCGATACACGTCGGCCGAGGAGGGAAACAGGTGGCGCTGCTGGTCGCTGATCTCGCCCGGTTTCATGCCCTGAACGTACGCAAGATACATCAAAGCACGCTCATCCTCGCCGTGCAACTCCTCTTGAATAATTTGCCAGATGTGTTGCTCCGCGAGGGCTGAAATCACCGTATCTGCGGGATCATCGCTGGCCGGTTCCTGCTCGATGGTTTCGAGCGTTTCTTCGTATTGACGCGCCTGGCGTGTGCGCACTTCATCGGCCACGACGCTGTGCACGCACATTTTGAGATACTTTAAAATAGCGGCGAGTGCATCAAAATTGTTGATCTTCACAGGTGTAAGGGCCTGTGCAAACTTGGCGAACACAGCATTCACGAGCGAGGCGCTCCCATCCTGGCCCAACAGGCTGGCCACACTGGGATGCTGTGCAACCCAGGTCAGCACGAGCGGGGCGTATTGCTGGTAGAGCAGGGTCCAGGCGGCATCATCACGCACCAAGACCGCACGCCGAAACAGTTCCAGGCAAAAACGGTCGTTCGAAGGATGCTGATGCAAAAATTTAGTGGTCTCCTCCGAACAACGATGCGCCAGCTCATGCACCGAGAGCTGTTCAAGTTGTGAGGCACGATGTCCCTGACCTTCCATAAAAATAATTCCCTTACATCCTGAGAATGGTACATATGACGATATATTTGTATAATATACCAGTTTGCACCTCAGAAAACAAGCAGCCTCTCCAAAAACTCCTTTACGCATGCGTTTAGACAAAGGTGGAGATGAAAAAGAATCTTCAACAGCAACCCGCACACGCCAAAAAGTACTGTGTATATTCGGCACATGAGACGATTAGAGCAGCTTGAACAGTAGTAGCGACACAAGAAAATACGGTTGTTACACTCGACACCAATTTATGCTATGCTTGTATCGCTCACACTGACCCGGCGTGAGCGGGTTATTATCTAGCACAAATTCGTCAAAAGGCGGAGACAGATAAGATTATGCCAGAAGGTCGAGGAACTGTAACAGACCAGCTTGCCAACATTATTGAGGTGCTGCAACTCGGACGCAAGTCCGGCCTATTAACCGTTGAGCGTGGCGAAGGTACAACCTTAGAAACGGGAAAGATCACATTTGTTAGCGGACAGATTACCGATGCCCAGGCGGGACGGTACGTCGGACAGCAGGCATCGAACTGGTTGAATACCTGGCGCACGTGTCGCTTTACTTTTGTCGCAACACAAGCATCGCCAGGCCGACAGCAGAGTACAGACCCATTACCCTTCGCCTGGCAGCAACGCAATACGCAGCCGCTGCTGCGCGCACAAACACCGCAGCCAATCACAGAGAGCAACCCACGCATTGCAGTGCCACGCTTTAACACAATTTCGGCTTCTGGTGTCAGCATACCTCAACGCTTGAGACCCGCTCACGAGGCGCTGCCCTTGTTGGAAACCACGGGGTTATCACGTCTGCACCGTCACCTATTTCTGCTCATCGATGGCAGCAGAACCAACGTGGAGCTGGCACGTCTCGTAGCAAAGAGGCAAGAAGACGTTCAGAGCATGCTGCTAGATTTAGAACGCATTGGGCTTATTTCTAAGCGTGAACATTAATATATATCGATATATCATCATAAATACCTAAAAAGGATGGTCACACAATGGTACAGAACGGGTCGAAGCCTTTACGGCGCCATAGAAGCTCATTATCGGTACGCGTTACCATATGGCTCGTACTCACAGCCATAATTCCATTGCTCGCCACCGTCATTATCATTAACGAAGTACTCACACAACCCAAACTCGTCGATCAAGCCCGCACAGCCCTGCAAACAGACGCTCAGACGCGTGTCCAATTGATCGATACCTATGTCCACGAGCGCACACTCGACACTTATACCTTAACGCAGGTACCAAGCCTACAGTCTTTTTTGGCGTTGCCCGCAGATTACGCAATCATGAATCCAGCAGACTACAAGAACCAGGCCCTTCACGCTGGCTACTCGCTGCTAGCAGGCATCACGCGCGATAAAAACTACACCGTCTGGACCATCTTCAACCAGCAGGGCAAAGAAGTATTGACCTACCCACTGGCGAAAATTACACCACGTGGACAATACATTGTGCCACCAGAAGATATACAGGCGATGAAACGCGGGAAGATTCTTATTTCCGATGTCTCTTTTCATCAGGACACTGGCAAAGCAACTATCGATATTTACACGCCGATCATCACGCCCCAGCCGCATCACTATCTGGGCTTTATGCGTGCCACATTGAATCTTGACACGGTATGGTCTGTCGTTAAAGGCGACCAGGGCAGCAACGGGACGGGCAGTTACGCCTTTATCCTGGACCAAAATGGCGTGCGTGTTGCCGATACCAATAGTAATAGACTGTTCAAAGGTGTTGCTCCTATCACAAATAATGAGGCGCAGCAGCAAATCCAAAAAGAGGGGCTCTACAATGGCACTGGTTCGGTAACGGTCGTCTCAGAACCAGGTATCGCCCAGGCTCTCACGAACAACGCGCAGACGATGGCGTTTCAAACGCAGCCAGCGGGAGCAAACGAAACGTACCAGGCGGTACGCGTGAAAATGCAGAACGTGCCCTGGAACTATTATGCCCTGAGTCCTATAAGCACGATCACGGCCACGGCGAACCAGGAATTGATCCTGACCATCGCAGTCGCTATTGCGGTCTCCATTGTGGTGGCAATCATTGGTCTCATCGCCGGTAGTACGCTAGGTCGCCCTATTTTAAGCTCCGTCGAATCGCTACAGGGTAGCAGTAACGCCATGACCACGCTGGCAACCAGGCAACAGGACGCGGCATCCGAACAAAGGTGGGTGGTCGATTCTTCGCAAATAGGCTTGCAATCGGTACAGTACTATACAGACGCGACGGCGGTGGCGGCGCGTAAATTGAGTGAGGAAGGCACCGATCTCGCGCAACGCTGGGCGCAGGTGAGCGATGTAGAAATCATGCAGTCGCTAGAGCGCATCGTCAACGCCGCGAATTACATTGAAAACGCCGCGCATTTTCAGGACACCAGCACGCAAAAGTTGTCTACCGCCCTCAAGGTAGCCACACAGGTTACGGAACAACTGGTCGCCGGAACCACGTCGGCCAGCGACGCAGCGGCCCAGATGGAGCAAGTCGTCGAACAATTGCGCTACGTCGTTGGTAAATAGTTTGTGGTGTGCTCATAAAAGTCAAGGTTCGCATATACGCGTACTTATACTTCAAAGTCGGTGATCGAGAGCATGAGAGAACGGCAGCAAGTTTGCTGGTTCCGTTCTCTCGTACCCTCGTAAGTCGCTATGCACGGCGCATACGCTCCGCAACCCACTGCGCACTCTCTTGCTGTTGTTTTGCTCCTACATTTTGCTGATACTGTACCATGATATCTGCAATAGTCTGCGTGCGGAGCGCTTCTCGCCAGGCTTTTTCCGCCCGCGCCATTGCTATGTGGATCGCGCAAGGTATCCGATACGCTTCAGGTTCATACGTGAATGGGCCGTGCTGGCGAATCTCTGTGCAGCGAAACAACGGCTCACGCCCATCTATCGCCTCCACAACTTCTAGCACAGTAATATCTTCCGGCGAACGCTGTAAGCGATAGCCCCCTTTGGGACCGGGCAATGATTCAACGATCCGCGCATTGGTAAGTGCCTGGAGATGCTTGGACAGGTAGGTTTCTGAAAGACCGTGACATTCGGCCAGCACTTTCGTCGGTAACGTCGCCCCTGGCGGAAGTGCCGCCAGCACGTTCACACAATGCAATCCCCACTCAACCCCTTCGCTCAATTTCATAGTTCTTTTCTCCTCATGCAGCCGCTTCTATACTGCACTTCACCGCCGACAATGGTTATCCTGGATAGTTTTTGCCCAAAATACTGTATATCTTAGACATATTCTATCCTTGATAAAATTTGTCCACGAATTTATAATCTGGATAGAAGTTGTCCAGGATAGTATAGCTTCTCACGTCGATAAATTCAATCAGTACAAGGAGGATTATATGGTTACTCGTCTTAATGGTGCCAAAGCCGCACCAGGAGCCTATCAGGCAATGCTTCAGCTTGAAGAGTATGTTGAAAACTGTGGTTTAGAGCCATCGCTCATCAGACTCATCCAGACACGAGCATCACAGATCAATGGCTGTGCTTTTTGCCTGGATATGCACACCAAAGATGCCCGCGCTGACGGTGAGAGTGAGCAGCGTCTCTATCTGCTTCCTGCCTGGAGAGAGGCACCATTTTACAGCGAGCGCGAACGTGCAGCCCTGGAATGGACCGAGGCCATCACACTGGTTGCCGACGACCACGTTCCCGACGAGGTCTACGAACGCGTTCGCCCTCACTTCAGCGAAGAAGAACTGATAAACCTTACCCTCGCGATCACCACTATCAAC
>DATAYF010000758.1:0-4380 GCA_036272735.1 Ktedonobacteraceae bacterium | reverse complement strand
CTTGCGGGTGTCTGATGTATATCTACATTATGTGAAGGTGTTTGGTAAGGGCCAGAAAGAACGGGAGATTGGTATACATCCTAATGTTGGTAAGGTGGTTTGGAAGTATATCAATAAGCACCGGGCTTCTTTTAAGATTGAGGATGATCGTTTGTTCTTGAGCGAACGAGGGGCTTTGACAACTTCAGGCGTGGAAATGTTGTTTCACCTTGTTAAGAAGAGAACGGGTATCACTGATGTTCGGGTAACTCCTCATACGATGCGACATACTTTTGCTAAGTGGTACTTAAAGAATGGTGGTGATCTGTTCAAGCTGTCGCGTGAGTTGGGTCATAGTAGCGTGCAGATTACTGGAAACATCTACCTGGGTGACTTTAAGAGTACTGATGCTCGTCAAGATCATGACCGTTACTCTCCTGCTCGTGGTATCAAACTTGAGAGGACGAAGGATAGTAAGAAAAGCGATAGACGTAAAAGTTAGTATTTTAGGTTTTTGATCATTTGATGCTCTATTCTCAAGGATAGTTTAAACTATTCTTGAGAATTTTTGTTGCATTGAAAAGAATACTTTGTGTGGCGTAAGCTATGCAAATATATTTTATAAAGATGTGATGTACTGTGAGATGGCTCTAGGGGCTGTTCTATGGCTGGCTTAAGGTTCTATTTCCTATTAAAAACACTGATCCTTATAGAATAGAATGCGCATTTCGCGTAACAATCTATCTAATCGAGCTTAAATATGATACACTATGTTTAGATTGCAGGTAAGGATGCTTAGGGCACAGCTTTTTCATAAGGACTATGATCGACTGCTTGCCTATATTGATAAGAACAAACGAAGGAGCGCGCTGCATGTCAAGGACCTTGTTAGACAAAGAGTTGAAGGATCTGAATGATCAGATAATACGCCTGGGCACTCTGGTGGATGAGGCGTTGGAGAAGGTGCTGGATGCGTTAGTAAAAGGGGATCTCGCGGAAGCAGGAATTGTAATCGAGGGTGATACCATCATCGATAGCCTGCGGGCCAGCATTGAAGAGCATACCGTACGTCTGCTGACATTGCAGCAGCCTCTGGGTTCGCGTGATCTGCGCTATCTCACTTCGGCTTTATCGATTGTAGGCGACCTGGAGCGCACGGGCGATGGGGCGGCTGGTATCGCGCAAATCATCTTACGTATGGCCCCATTGCGGAGTAATACGAGTGGAAATGTAACCATTCCTGTCTCGCCTGTCAGCGGGAGTGCGGGCAAAGAGATCAGTGAGAACTCGACGATGCAAGGCCTGATGGAACTTGGCCGAGAGGCGCGGCGCGTGTTGCAGGGAACGATTAAAGCCTTTACCGAGCGCAACGCGGCGGCCGCCAGGTACATCTGGGAAGAGGACGATGTGGTAGATGTGCGCTATCACCTGGTGCGGCATGATCTAATGGCGATGATGGCGGGGGCGCACGCCATCCCGGCCCTCCAAAGCGATTCCCTGGTCTTGCAGCGTGTCACGTACCTGCTATGGATTGCCCATAAACTAGAGCGAGTGGGCGATCATTGCAGTAATATCTGCGAAAGAATCGTCTTTACTGCCGAGGGTGAATCGAATCTGCAACAACAACCAGTAGAATAACATTAAATAAGGAAATGGCCGCAAATGCAGCATGTCTGCTGCATTTGCGTCCATTTCCTTATTTAATAATCATTACTCGCCAGAGACGACTGAATAGCCAATGCTACCATCGAAGGTATACAGGTTTTCCGTTTTGATGAAGTCGAAGCCGTGATCGGCGATGCGTTTGAGCAGCGCGAGAATATGTTCATGGCTAGTTGCCTGGTTGCCAGTCGTTTTGAAGCGGCAGCGCCAGTGGTCGGTCGTGAACGTTTCGGGCTGACCTTCGGGCCAGAGCATGGCACCTCGATTAGCGATCAAGGTAAGTTCGAGGCCATCGCCGTTACAGCCTTGCATCTCGCTGGCAAGCTCCTTGACGTCATGCTCGTTCCAATCAAGGAAAACGTCGGTGCCGACCAGCTCTTTTTTCTCGTGGGTGGTGACCTGTGCGGCCCGCTGGATTGCTTCTTGTTTTGGGGGTGACTTGTAGCTGACTACCTTGAGGGTCTGGGGTTGTTGGCCCAGGCGCGCAATCACCGCGTTGGCGAATTCCCTGGTCCCCACCTTCTGCTTGCTGATGCCCTCTTCGTAGATATCGTAGGTATGAATGCCCTCTTCGATGGTACGTAGCCAGGCGTTGTGTACGCGCGCGGCAACTTCAGGCTGATCAATATGCACGAGCATCATCACTGCCGCGAGCAGGAGGCCAGAGGGGTTGGCGAGGTTTTGTCCGGCGCGGCGTGGTGCGGAGCCGTGAATGGCTTCGAACATCGCGCACTGGTCGCCAATGTTAGCGGAGCCCGCCAGGCCGACAGAACCGGCGATCTGCGCGGCCACGTCGGAGAGAATGTCGCCGTACAGGTTGGGCATCACGATCACGTCGAACGCTTCGGGTGTATCGGCCATCTTTGCGGAGCCGATATCAACGATCCAACTCTCGTTCTCGATGTCTGGATACTCGCGGGCAATCTCGTCGAAAACCTTGTGAAAAAGGCCATCAGTAAGCTTCATGATGTTATCTTTCATGAAGCAGGTCACTTTTTTACGATTATTACTACGTGCGTATTCGAAGGCGTAGCGGATGATTTTTTCGGACCCTGGACGGCTGATCAGCTTGAGGGTTTCCGTCATACTCTGCGTCTGGCGATATTCGATGCCGCTATAGGTATCCTCTTCGTTTTCGCGTACGATAACCACGTCCATATTGGGATGCTTGGTATCGACGAATGGGTGGTAGGCGACGCAGGGGCGTACGTTGGCGTAGAGGCCAAATGTTGCGCGTGTGGTCACATTCAGGCTTTTGTAGCCGCCACCTTGCGGTGTTGTGATGGGGGCTTTGAGAAATACCTTGGTGCGGCGCAGAGACGCCCAGGCATTGGGATCGATACCCGCGCTGATACCGCGCAAGTAGACCTGCTCGCCCACTTCAATGGGTTCGATGGCGACCTTGGCACCAGCCTCCTCGATGATATGCAGGGTCGCCGCCATAATCTCGGGTCCAATGCCATCACCGTGGGCGACGGTAATGGGTGTTTTTTGTATCATGAAAAAGAGATCCTTTCTCTGATCTATTAGAATATTAACGGAGTAGTATATATCGCAAAAAGCTCCTTCAGTGTAGCATAGGGGGACGACCCTCGCAAGGGACGACCCCCGCGGGGCCGGGTTCATCAAGCGAACGATTGTCGCGGTAGACGACGGAGAGGCGGCCGCTATCGATGTCGATGACAAGGCCGTGCACGGGCAGACCTGATGGCAGGTAGGGACTGTGGCGAATGACCTCTACGACTTCGCATACGTTGCTTTGTACATTCTCGAAGGTTCCCAACCAGCGTACCAGGCCGTTTATATCGCCTAGCTGCTCTTGTTCGATTAGCTTGTAGGGATCAACGTTCAATTGTCGCATGGAGGCTATAAGTGCATCGGGATCGGAGCGCGAGAGTCCGCAATTCGTATGGCCGATGACCAGCACTTCGCGCACACCAAGCAGGTAGACGCCACCGGCCAATGAGCGGATCAGGTCGTTGTTGGCGTGGGCGCGTTCGGGCTGTGAAATAGTCGCGCCAGCGGTGCGCAGTTCTAAAACGTCGCCGCGCTGCAAGCCGAGCGCGTCCTCGAATAGACGGACCAGGCGGCAATCCATGCAGGTCACGACGGCGGTATGTTTGCTGGGCGCGTGTCCGACGTGGGCTGGGGTGGGCTGTTGCAAGAAGCGTTCGTTATGTTGCAGGATTTCTTCGAGCATAGAAGCAGATCCTTTCTTTTTCTGGGTGGCACTATACGTTTTGGCAAAAATTTGGTATAGTGTGAGCCATATTATAGCACGTTGTTTTTGAATGAAAAGAGACCTTTGCTGCCTGCCTATTCAAGCTTGCACAGGTCTCTTTTTTGTCCATTCTTGTTTAATGGTGTGCATAGAAATTGAGGCTCTTTGGTGTAAAATTTGGTGTCAAAAGAGCTAGGCCCTCATACAACTTATCGTAGTCTGCATGGGTGCCTATCCAATACCATACGATGGTGTCACCTCTCCATGTGCCTACGGCTCGATAACTTCTTCCAATACGAACGGAGTACACGGGGGCATCTGGTCGGATTTGGGTCGGCTTGTAATCTGCCTCGGCTGGCTTCTCTGGCTATTTTAGGTTTTTATTTTGTCAAATCTTGTTTGGCTTTTATAACATGTGTCAAACGGTTTTGCTCCCACTTTTGCTCCCAAATGTGAGTGTGGAGAAGATAAATCCTACTCCAATAGCTTGCTGTAAATTGCCTTAGTAGCGCATACAG
>DATAYF010000757.1:0-9451 GCA_036272735.1 Ktedonobacteraceae bacterium | reverse complement strand
AAATTTTATCGCAGGGGATACTTTCAGTATGTGTTAACACTCATACGAGTCGGTGTCAGTCGAACAATTTGTGTGATTGGGTTTCTGGTTCTTAGATAGGAAGAGTCGAACTCCGCAATGGTGTATTTTGGGCTGGCTTATAATGCGCCTCGACTGGCTTCCATGGCTATTTTAGGTTTTTATTTTGTCAAATTTTGTCTCGCTTTTATAACGTGCGTCAAATGGTTTTGCTCCCACTTTTGCTCCCAAATTTGGAGGAATATAAAGCTCTATTTGGTAAACTGGGCCAAACTTGGGCCTTCCACCAGTTACCCACGGAATGCGCAACAAGCACGGGCAGCGGGGAGGGGCTCGTTACTGTCGAGCATCCAGGAGGATTTCCCAGTGCTCAACTTTGGCGATGCGCCGTACCCCCGTTGCAATCCAGGGGTCGGCGGCAAATCGGGCCTCGATAGCCTGCCTACTTTTGGCGTTGATAACCAACAAGATCCTCTCCTCGCCGTCGAGCGGGCCACCCAGGATAATGAAGCCGTCGTCAACGAACGCATCCATAAGCCTGGCGTGTTCATCCCAGTGCTGCTGCTGGCGCATGGGGAATCTGGCGTCCCAGTGTTCCCCCTGTTCAAGCGTGACGACATAATAGATCACGGGCTGGTGAGACATCGGCATCTCCTTGTCTTTGCAAAACGGAATCCTGTTTCTATTCTATGCTGAATTCAGGACAGATTCCTTCCTATTTCCCTTTGCGGCGCAGGAACCATCCCTATCTCGTTGCGCATCGCGTGGGAGTTAGGGGGGGTCCTATCCCAGCGTTTTCAGAAGAAATTTTTTGCAACATTACCATGGGATATTCTGTTATTTTACCAGAACGGTCATTGCCATACCTGTATGGATGGTGCAATAGATATTGAATGTGCCTGCCGTATTGAACGGGCCAATGGTCCTGCTGCTATTACCATCCACCTGGATATTTATCTTGGGTGCGCCTGGCTCCAGTTTTGGATGAGGTGTAGAATTCTCCCAAGTGCCGTTAGAAATTATGTGCACTTCCACAGAGTCATTGATCAGGGTGATTTTCTCACCTTTTTTGATAGTGATCGATAGCACTTTGAAATTTGCATCACCCAGATGAACAGGGTTCGGGTCGGTGGACGTATTATGGCCTGTGCAACCTGCGATAATGGTCGTCGCTATCAGGCTCAGTACGACAAATGCTCCCAGCACCTTTTTTATCATGATAGCCTCAGTTTCATATCGCTTGTGCTAAATGACGGCTGCTGCGTACCTCAAGCACGTATCCTGGTGTCAGTTTCGTTTCTCTATAGATATCACTCAAGTATGACATTCAAACCAGACTGACCAACGGTGTTACCCATCCACTGGTGGGGTCTCATTTCCCTGGTCGTTCTGCTGAATGCGTGGTGTCTGAGGCAAGCTTGGCTCGTGCGCTTCATCTGCAACCTGCGATGGCATGCTCGAAAATGCCAGCATCGACTTCTGGCGGGACTTTTTATTGCGCTGGAAGAAGATAAAAGGCGCGATGAGCAAGGCAGCGATCAGAACATAGGCGGCAACGTTCAGGACCGGGCTGAGAAGGGTTGCCTGCTGTGGCGTCGTACCGATTAGCGGCGGGTTCAAGCCGGTGATGATGAACTGCGGATCCCCCCCAACCGTATACGTAGTAATCAACTGGCGTCCAGGAATGTCTAGCATTGCAACGTGTCCATTGTGCATGGCGACAAAGCCAAGCTGACCATCGCTGGTAATGGCGATAGAATTGGGGGTGGCTTCAAGCTTGATAAGACGGCTCGGTTCATGCGGTGTGGGCACGCCGGAATTGATCGGTGTGAGCACAACAATTTGATGATGGACCTGATCGGGGACGAACACCTCACCAGTCTGCTCATCAAAGTCCATCGGCCCATATTTCCCGCCGGAAACCAATCGTGTCTGTTTATGGCTTGCCAGATCGACGCCAACGACACTGCCCTGACGTGTGGTGACGTACGCGGCTGAACCAATCGGAATAGAGATGTATTCCGGTCCACCCTCGACATTGAAACTACCGAGCGTTTGACCATTAGCGTCGCCGAAGATATCGACGGTCGTAGGCGTCGAAACCCAGACCTGATCGCCACCGCTGGTGCCGGATGCTCCAAGCTGGGCCACCGCCAGACCATATATCGGCCCATCGGCTTGTAATGTCCGTTTGATCGTACAGTTGGCTGGATCGAAGACGGTCACACTCCTGGCTCCATTGCCGGCCGCGTACATCGTATTCGAGGTGGTATCCACTGCCAATAGTGTCGGCTGACCCGGCACGTTGACGGTGCAGATGGTAGCACCTGTGCGGGCCGCCAGCACAGCGACATTCCCGAGCTGTGGTTGTGTCATGTACAGAAAACGACCGTCCAGGCTTAAAAGGACCTCATGGGGATTGCCCTTCGCCGGAAGACTGCCGATAACTCGTTGCTGCGCGATATCGAGGACACTGATCCCGTTGGTGGTGCCGGCGATGTAGGCACGGTTCGGTGCTCCTCCATCGGCGTGAGCGTTGAATGGAGCCAGTGCCAGCAGCAGGATACCGGCGAATAATGGCCCAATGGTATAGCGATACATCTTTGCAAACATCGGCGCGTGTGATCCTGACCTTCCTATGATTTTGGGGTGAGTGATGACCAGGTCTGACGAGCCTGATTGAAGTGATAGACCTCGGTCGGGTACGACATGGTGAGATAGACTTCTTGTGCATGAGCCGGATCGGCGACGAGGTTATAGAGTTGCCCCTTCACCAATGGCATCGTCTGCCAGGTCTTGCCGCCATTGGTGCTCCGGTAGATGGCCTGCGCCGTATGCCCGTACAGGACCTGTGGCTGTGTAGGAGACACCGTTAACGAGATGCCATAGGTTGCCTGTTGATTGACTCCTGTAAAGGTCTGGCCACCATCCTGGGAGACGTACAGGCCATTGTCACCATCAGCGTAAATGGGCTGATGGGGTCCGGCGCTCACGATATTGAAGATTCCACCAGTGATGCCTTTGATGGTTTTCCACTGTTTCCCGCTATCGCTGCTCTGCGCCATACCACTGCTGCTGCCTGCGACGAGATGTCCCTTCGCTCCGGGGACGGCGAGGAGAAAGGTCATATCCCCAAAAGGGAATGTGCCGGTGTCGCGAAAATGTTTCCCATTGTCCATGCTGACCTTGAGTCCTGTCGTACCCAGTGCTGGGAGGTACACATAGACCTGATCGGCTGAGTCATTGCCTGCTTCTGCCAGATAAATCGTCTTGTTGGGTGTCAGGTTTGAGGCGGCGGTAGCAAGCTGCCAGGTTTGCCCCTGATCGGTACTGGTGTAGAGGCCCAACGTCCCTTTGGGAGTTGTCAAAGCCAGTTGGGTGAGCAGGTAGATGCGGCGCTGATTGAGAGGGCTGGCGGTCAGCGAGAACGACATCAGGCCATCCATGATTTGCCCGGAGCCCCCTCCTACCTGCTTCCAGCTTTTTCCCCCATCGCCAGAGCGAAAGGTCCCAAAGTGGGTCGCGAGCACAAGAACATGATCGGGAAAGACCAGCAGGGCATGAGGGTGATTGGCGGCGGTGCCAAAACCGTTCACGTTGGCCTGCATCGTAGGCGAGGTAGTGGCCGCAACATCATTGCTCCATGAGGAGCAACCCGTTCCTCCCATGAGAAACGTGGCCAGCAGCACGCATACTGCCGCCAGCGGTAACCGTCCGATGAAATTCCGCTTCCCCCACGTAGAACCATACTTGACGACATTTCTATCAGAGAACCACAACACATCAACCTTCTTCATAGCAATCTTTACGTATTTCATACCATCTCTAACGTTTCTTGCCTGTCTTGTCTCTTGCTCCCTACGTGTATCAGCAGGAAAACAAGAATCCCACACACGGGAACAAAACCAATTGACCAACCTACCCAGACCGGTATCGCTGGAAGCGTTGTCGCTGTGACTGGGACGTTAAACGTTTGCTGGCCGGACGGACCATCGACCACTACCTGTAAATCCCACTGTCCTTGCACCGTGATCTCGGCATCTCCCTGGACGCCTCCTGGCCTCTGCGGATCAGGACTGACACTATCAGTGATCGGAGTTGCCACGCGATTGGCGCTCATGATAATCCTGCCACTCCTCTGCAGACTTCCCTGGGGTATTGATGTCACATGATAGATCCACGAGCCGCTCGTTGCTCCCTGTGGGGCAATGGTAAAAGGCAAGGTAAATCCGGCCTGGGCAGGATCATCATAGAGACTCACCGTGAAACGATACGGGCCAGCTGTAATATAGTCTATATGCGCTGGTTTGCTCCCGTGCCGCGTCGCCGCCAGGGATACCCCGATCTCTACGAAGAGAAAGAGCAACGCGATGATTCCTAGGGTGAGCAAAAACTTTTGTAAAAAACGCATTTCCTTTACTGATCCTTTCTTTGCATCACATCGCCCATACGCCCACCAAGCCAGTACCCACCGTATGTTCCCAGCACACCCAGCAGGAGTGAAATCACCACAATCACCACAGAAGTCATATTCATACCCATTTGAGGAGGAACCGCTCGAATTCCTTTGGCTATAGTATGCACAACTATATGGGATCCACTGCTAACCATGCTATAGACGAAAGCGGTGCTCAGGAGCTGTGAGTGGATGAAGAACGGATAGAAGAGCGCTGCCAGGCTCATGCCAACGGATGCTGCGACAAACGTGACCCTGTTTCTCCTTCTCCTGGACCATTTCCTGCGCTGTGCAAGCCAGGTGAGACTGTCCAGGAGTATGGCTGCGACGATCAACGGGTACTGCCAGAACATTGCCAGAAAAGAAACCCTCGGCGCCATCGGGAGCAGACGTTGCTGCTCAACGCCCAGTAGCCATGTCATCAACGGTGGGATCAGCAGAAACTGAACGACTCCGAAAAGCATGTAGATAACGGCCACACTCGTCGCGGCCCTTCGCCAGGGCAATGCACGTATCGCCACACTCAAAACAAATGTTCCCATAATACCGAGCATCAATGGATAGACCGTGAATGCCAGTTTGCCCAGGGAAACATATCCCGTGCTGAGAGCGCTCGGTAAGAAGATAGAGAGCATACCCATCAAGGTCGCCAACGCCACGATCGCACTCAGATATTCCACGCGTGCAGCTCTTGTTGCTCCCTGTTGCTCGGCCAGGCGAGCGCCCTCGATTAGCATATACGTCACGCCCAGGCAGCAGATGCAAAAGCCAGTCAGCAACATGACATGGAAAGGCGCCCAGATCGCGACATCGACCCCATAGAGCGTATGCCAGTATTGATCGATCGGAAAGCCGATCGCCGCATCGAGTGCTCCGTAGCCCACAAGGTAGGCACCGAGAGAACTGGAGAAGAAACCAGCAAACGTGGTTCCGCTCTTTGCTACGGGTATGCTGTGTCGCGCCCACACCGTTTCGATGAGCACCGATGCCAGAGCCGCAAGTCCCATGAGCATAGCGCTTCCCAGGATGAAGAGGTGTGGCGCCGTGAGTGTGCGATCCCGTCCCACTGCAATATGCCATTGGATATCCCAACTCAATGCGAACAGACCAACCAGCGCGGCAAACAGTATTGTGCATCCGAATGCCAAACGCAACTTCCAGAGTCCAGTAGATACATGCTTATTTACATGAGGTGTGTCCAGTGCATAGCCATCAATTGAGTGTGCCATAATGGTCGTCTCTTTCCTTTCTCCATAAAAAACGCATGTTCAGGCTCCTGTCAAGGCCAGAAGATTTGAAATCTGCAAGAGTTTATTTTGGGTTGGCTAGTAATCTGACTCAGCTAGCTTCTAGAGCTGTCTTACGTTCATTTTTAAATAATGGCTTGCTTGCTGTTGGATCACAGTGGAGATAGAGACTGCCAGTTGATTTCAGGACACGGTGAAGTTGTGTGAGCCTGGCGGTCATCATAACTAAGTAGGCCATCATTTGATTAGTTCCAACCAGGTCACGTAGAGCTTCTATCATTTTAGACACATGTATTGGAGCTTGCGTAACGATGTTTCTATAGGTATCTTCAGCGTTCTGGTTCCAATACCATGTATCCTCAAAAGCAACGATCTGAGCTTCGCTTTCCTTCCCGCCTTCATTCTTGAACAGGACGTTGTAGTTTCTGCTTGAGTTGAATGGTGGGTCCAGATAAATAAGATCAACGCTTTCATCAAGTACATGCTCGCGTAAAATCTCTAAATTATCACCATTGTACAAGGTATTTTTCGGTGTCTGCTCGCCCATCTTCTTTTTCCCGTTACTATTTTATTAAAGTATCTGCTGCTATTTAACAATCATAGATAGGTTTTTGAAATATGTCAATGATGTGCTTGTAGGTTTTGATGGATTTAGTATCTTGTCATTAGATAGACTAGGAGGTGTGCCTATGGACGCAAAGGATATCGAGCGCTATCTTTCACTCCTTGGGGAAGAATTACAGGCTATCGGGGTACAAGAGCCGATCCAATTGCTGTTAGTCGGTGGCGGATACATGCTTACCCAGGTTGGCAAATTAGGAGTCTGACTGGTGATATTGATGCGCTGTGGATGTCCCCAGAAATGTATTCAAGTTCGGAGCTGTACCGGCTGTTTGAGGCTGCTGTAGGTTTTGTGGCTGTTGATGAATGTCTAGCGGCTGACTGGTTAAGTATCGGTGTGGGTGATTTTATCCGTGTAGCTGGGCCGCTTCCGAAAATGAAATTGTGGAAGAAGTTCGATGTGGTCGAGGTGTATCTTCCTCCCAAAGATTTCATTTTAACGCATAAGCTTCTGGCTGGTCGCAAGAAAGACCGAGGGGATATAGCGGTACTGTGTACTCAACTGCACGTTACGACTCGCAAGAAAGCCCAGAAGCTACTCGACAAGTACATTGGTCGAGACACTCAAGAGGACTATCGTGTTGTTGAGAAGTTAAAAACATTCTTTACAAAGTAGCGATTTGTGGGGGTGACTGTGCAGCTCTCCGGTGGCGTACGTATTCAGCCAGTTCCCACTTATTAGCATAGCAGTTATCTCCGCAAAAGATGTTGCGCTTCGTAAATTGCTTTGGTGTTGTTCGCCGGAGTATAGATTTTGCCTCTTCGTGTTCGTAGAAGTACCAGGGATCAGCCAGGGCGGTGTACCTGGGGTCGTGGACCCATGAAGGACAGGGTACAGTGTACGTATCACAAAACCATTCAACTGATGCGGCACAAAACACCGCCCAACGATGTTGGTAGAGCGATTGTGTGTCATACTCTGGCAGAGGATCGGTCATCAGTTCGGGGCGACGATCCTTGGCATAGCTGTACCAGTAGTTCATAAAGTTGCCCAGGGCCGTCCAATCACGCTCACCCTCGCAAATTTGTCGAAAAGCGATGCTCATGGTTTGTAGCTGGACCTTTTTCATGCTGGTGGTACTCGTTCCTATCTTCAATTTTTGTGCTTCTATTGTAACAGATTTCTGCATGAAAGAGGAAGGTGAGGCCGGTTTTTATTGTACGACTTGCCGTGAGAGGAGGTGTCTATGACATTAGATGAGTTGTTGGCGATCAAGGAGCAACAATCTCGTCCGCTTGTGGTGGCGCATTGTGGCTCAACCTCACGTGCTCGTGAGGTGTTTGAAGTAGAGCGGTTACAGGATACGCTTCGGGGATACATTGTGCTGACGATTGGAGCGGAAAAAGGGGATGGTGAGTTGGGGTTGACTTCCGGGCAAGCGGTTTTGCTTGACGTACTGCATCTCTGGAAGATTGAGCAAGCAGATGTGGTGCGCATTTTTAACGTGGGTGGATATATCGGAGAGAGTACCGCGCGGGAGCTGGCCTATGCGCAACGGCTTGGGAAGCGCATAGACCTCCTGGAGTATGCGCCAGTCTCCCTGCCGGAGGTTCGTTGTTGTGCCTGTGCGTGCGAGGGAGTGCTCTATCCGTGTGAGTATTGCGGGGATCTGGTGTGTCGGGAGTGTTCTTTTGACGCGGATGCGTGGGATCTGAAGCAATTTGGGATACCGGTGGGCCATTGGATGTGCGCGGAGTGTGGTGGTAAGTAGGGTATTCAATGGCTTGCTGTGATTCGACAGCGCTTTTGTCCGCGCTGTGTCACGACCTTTTGTCCAACATCCCGCTTGACAACAGGAAACGGGCCTTTTTGTCCACGTATCCTGGTGAGATCGGACGGTCTCTTTCCCGTAAGAGAGAAGCCTTCACCAGGATACGTGGACAGACAGATCCCGCCAGTTTCCTGTTGGAATGGACAGATCAGGGGATGTGATCCCGTTCAAAAGGCGAGTTCGCTGCCTGTTCTTGCTGTCCGGGAGGCTGCTTTACATCTTGCCGTAGATGCCATCCAGGCCGAGTCCGCCAAGGACTTGAGAAAGTTCGCCCCCATGAGTGATCTCATGCTCAAGCACATGCCAGATAATCTCCTGCCGTGTCCATGGGCCGAAGGCTTTCTGCTCTTCTGCGCTCATGACGGATGGAGGGGAAAATATCTGAGCCAGATCGGCGGCGGTCCAGCGGGAGAGGGCTGCTTTGATCATCTGCCAGGTGCTCTCAAGCGCGGAGATGAGTTCGAGAGAGGTGAGCGGACGCTTCTCCCCCTCTGCGTCATTTGGGTCCCAATGGGCCATAGGAGCGAGCGCCGGGTCTCCTTCACCCATCCAGAACTGAAACCACCAGACACGATCGGCGATCATATGCTGGAGAATCATCCCTATCGACCAGGAGCGATGCCCGGCAGGGAGCACAAGGTGCTCGGGGGTCAATGGTGTGATCATCGTCACAAGGTCTCGCTGATACCTTTCCCAACCTTGATAGAACATCAGAAGTGGATATGTTTGTTCTGTCATCATGGTATGATCCTTTCTTCACGGCTAAAAAATGACAGACCCTTCATTCTAGGGGCCCTGACCAGCTATTCTCTTTGCGCGAGGAAAAGCGGAAACGCTCAAGCAACACCAAGAAAAAGAAGGAGGCATGACTGTCCATTCCAACACGAAACTGGCCTAACTAGCCAAAAAGGAGCATTCAACGAACTACCTATGAAAAGGAACCATAGCTTGTCAACTTCGGCCAAGACCATTGGCAAATCACACTTGCTGTGAGAGGAGGGGCCTATGGGGATGATGGATTATAGACAATGCAAACGGTTTGCAGAAGACCGGTATGAAAAAGCAGTGATTTTTTCTCCTCAAGAGAAGGTAGCAGAACGCGTGCTAGATTTGCTGGAAGCTGGACATAACGTGGAGAGTGTTCAGCGGTGTTTATTGGATGATGTCGAGTGTTTGGCGAGAGAAGGTGATGATGAGCGAGTGAAGGCAATAAAAGCGTTTTTATCATTCATCAATGGCAAGCCGTAAGGAGGTGGTGCGTATGGAACAATGGCAAGTGGAGGCGGTGCAACGGGTGTTGGATACGCCGGCGACTGAGATGGAACCAGGGCAACGGG
>DATAYF010000756.1:0-2161 GCA_036272735.1 Ktedonobacteraceae bacterium | reverse complement strand
GAGGAGGACCCAAGTGGCGGCTTCACCTCTGGCGGGTGGTCGATGCCTCTCTTTGACGACTTCCTGGGGACGATCATGGTCGAGCAACTGAGCAGGCCGTTTGACTTAGAGCGTGTTTTGGAAATGGCAGAGGCTCACGTGATACACTGAAGGGATGAGTACCAGTTATCCCAGCAATCTTTCTGATGTGGAGTGGGGGTGTCTGCAACAGCATCTCCCTTCCTTGCCCAGACGCGGCAGGCCACCCACTCACTCTTTGCGCGCCATCTTCGATGCGATCCTTTACGTCCTGCACACAGGCTGTCCCTGGCGCTACCTGCCAGCCAATTTCCCGCCGTGGCAAACCGTCTTTTATCATTTCCGGCGCTTGCGCCTCAAGGGCACCTGGTTTCGCCTGCTCACGGCTCTGCGAGAAGCTGAACGCAAACGGGTCGGCAGGAATGCCCAACCGAGTGCGGCGATCATCGATGCCCAAAGCGTGAAAACCGTCGAGGAATCCGCTGGGATCAGTGGATTTGACGCGCACAAGCATGTCAAAGGACGCAAACGTCATATTCTAGTGGACACCCTTGGCTTGCTGCTCTCGGTCTACGTGACCCCTGCCGATCTGCATGATAGCAAAGGTGCTCGGTGCTTGCTCGCTGGACTTGCCCCAGTCCTCCCCCGCCTCAAAAAAATCTGGGCTGATGCAGCGTACCGTGGGCAGGAGTTGGCTGCCTGGTGCCAGGCGGAGGGTGGCTGGGAACGCGCACGTGGTCGAGCGCACGCCAGGCACGCGTGGCTTCAGTGTTTTGCCCAGGCGATGGGTAGTGGAGCGCACGTTCAGTTGGATTTCTCGCAACAGGAGAATGAGTAAAGATTACGAACGAAAAGTCCAGACGAGCGAAACACTGATCCAGTTGGCGATGATTCGGCTGCTCCTCGCTCGTTTGGTGCGGCATCTACGAACCAGTTCCCAAACACCCATTATTCTATATCTTGGTTGATATCCCAGAGGTTGCCTTCGGGATCGGCAAATATGGCAGTGCGTACCCCCCAGGGATGATCGGTGGGGGGGCGGAGGAAAGGAACACCCGCTGCTTTGAGGGTTTCATAGGTCGCATGAACATCTTCAACTCTAGAGGCTATCATGGCACGCGGGTTGCCCTCGATATTGACTGCGTCGGGTTCAATCCCAAAGAGTTTTGCGACTCCTTCTGGTGATTGCAGGGTCAGGTAGCGGTCTTGCACCTTGAAGGTGGCAACGCCGGGATCGCTTCCTACAAAGGGGAGCTTGAGGACATCACGATAAAATACGGTACATTTGTCCAGTTCGCGCACAAAGAGCAGTATGGCGTTTATGCCGAGCTTAATCATAAGGTGTACCCTTTCTTTATTCAGCAACCAAAATCGAGGACAGAAATCAAGAACCGATCAGGCGGCCTATGATGGTTCTGCTTCTGGTTGCGAAAACTCTCAACATGCGCAGTAGTATGCTCACGTTTCCGTTACTATACCAGGGTGGGACCGAGTAATACTTCTCCAATCTTGCTCTTTTGGCTATGCAGCATTCCCGCCGCGCATTCCAAAACACGGTCTGAAGGAAAAACACAGAAAGCTTTCCATGCCTGTCACCTTATCCAAAAAGATCGCCTATTATGCCTTCCATCTCATTTATAGAGCGCAACAATCTGCTGGGCCTGCGTGTGAATGGCTTCACGAAGCTCCAACGGCTCTAAGACTTCCAGGAGATTCCCAATGCCCATAGCAACTGTCTGTGCATGGAGAAGAGAGCTAAATGTCATCGAAATGAGACGCCATCCCTGATCGTCGCCGATCGGCTCTTCTCTCATCGAGGTTCGTGCCGTTTCACCTGCTATCTCGAAAAGCCTCTGGATTCCCTCTGGGGCAAGACGAAGACGAACAACATAGGGAGTATAACTCGCTTCCAAGGTACGCTTCCACGTTTCCCAGTACACCCGCACATCGAAATCTCGCGGGCATTGACTGGTTTCCGAAAGGAGCCGAGCCGTGCGCACACGCGAAACGCGGAATATCCGCATCTGGTCATCAACCGCGCCAATCAGATACCAGACGGTGGATTTTGCCACCAACCCGTACGGATCAATGATGCGCTGACGGATTTGACCATCGTGGCGACGGTAGTCAACCTCCACTTTCT
>DATAYF010000755.1:0-4808 GCA_036272735.1 Ktedonobacteraceae bacterium | reverse complement strand
GTGGGAGAGCTAAGAGGGACATTCTTTTGCCTGGTTGAAATGAAGTGCTCAAAAAGAAGGAAAAAGGAGCCTGCGAAGATCGCGTGACTCTGCACTAGGTACAGCACAATCATTTCCATGGTCTTGTTTGTGAATAACCTCTTCCTCAAAGGGCTCGGCGCAAGGACTATACTATCAGTATTCCAACGTACACCGGAAGAAAAGAAAAAGGCAAATGAGAACACCTGGTTTGAGTGATATCTGCGCGACGTGCTCGCCGCGATTCTGCTAACATACCTGGACCAGGAGGGGAATGATGAGCAACGTCTTGCGATCTTCATCCATACCGTATACACAAACTTGTGCGGAACGCTATGCTGCCGGCAAGGCGCTCCGTGCTCAGTGCCCTCGTTCCAGCCATGGCTGGTGGGAGCCTGCGCCAGATCGCCCAGACCCGCTGAGCATCCTGGAAGCGTCAAACCGCACGAGGGTGGAGCATCTTGTGCCCATCCGCTATGGCCGCATGCTCGTCTCGCCATATAACTTTTTGCGTGGATCGGCCGCGATGATGGCGCATGATTTAGCGACCATGCCCATCACCGGGATCTCCACGCAGATTTGTGGCGATGCCCACCTGGGCAACTTCGGGATCTATGCGACGCCGGAGCGCAACCTCGTCTTTGACGTGAATGACTTTGACGAGACTGTCTCTGGCCCTTGGGAATGGGATGTGAAACGACTCGCGACCAGTCTTGTGGTGGTAGGACGACAGAATGGCTTTTCCGCGCGTGACTGCCAGCAAGCGGTCAGGAGTTGCGTCTCGTCCTACCATGAGCGGATGTATGAGTTCAGTACCATGCGCCAGATCGATCTCTGGTACGCGCGTGTGGATGTCGAACTCCTGCGTACGGTCGCTGATCGTGACCTTCTTCCTCGACTTGACCGCGCAATCTCTAAGGCACAGCAGCGGACCAGCATTCGCGCGTTTCCCAAACTCACACATGTGGTGAATGGTCAAGTGCGCATCAAGGACGATCCTCCGCTGATTGATCATCGTCCGAACGAGCAACTCTCCACGCATTTCCCGGCATTTGTCGCTGGCTACCTGGAATCGATCCGGGAAGAGCAAAAAACGCTGTTCCAATGGTATCAGCCCATCGATCTGGCCTGGAAAGTGGTGGGGGTAGCGAGCGTTGGCACGCGCTGCTATATCGTGCTGTTGTGGGGGGGAGGCGAGGAAAACGATCCGCTCTTCCTCCAGATCAAGGAGGCGCGACCCTCGGCCCTTGAACCTTATACTGGTACCAGCCCTTATGCCAACCCGGCTCAGCGTATCGTGCATGGGCAGCGACTCATGCAGGCAGCCAGTGATATCTTCCTGGGCTGGACCCGGTTCGAGAACGTCAACTACTACGTACGTCAGCTGCGCGATATGGAGTGGTCAGGCGACGTGACCACCATGAATCTTGCTCGTTTCACCGTCTACGCTCAGTTGTGTGGATGGGCGCTGGCGAGAGCGCACGCGCGCGCCGGTGATCCGGCATTGATCAGTGGCTACCTGGGCAAAAGCGAGACCTTTGCTGAGGCCCTAGCCGAGTTTGCCAGCGCCTATGCTGACCAGAATGAGCGAGACTACGCCAGCCTGGTGACGGCTGTAGAGGCCAAACGCATCACTGCCATCACAGACATATAGACGATGAGAACTGGATCGGGCTTATTATAGCGACAAACACCCAGACCCTCATATGTGGGGCGCAGGGTAGAAGTTGCTTCTGATGCGTTGTCACGAAAAAGCTCAAGGTATATATGGCTCTCTGCTAGCGGAATATGGCAGATTGGGCGTAAGCGTATTGGACTCATTTAGTATGCTTCATGGAGATGCGAAGGTGGGCACAAGCAGAGTGGTTTTGCGTTTCCTTCTCTCACAGAGAGGAGCATGACTCCACTGCGTCTACGCAGCGTACAAGAAAAGCGTATCCACTCCGGTAGTTGAGCACCATGCTGAGACTGGAGATCTTCACACAAAGGAGCAAAAGAGATGGAGACGACAAAGGTGTATCCAAAGCGGAAAGGGCTGAAATCGGGGGTGAGGACAGAATTTACCGTCATTGGGAACGTCAAGCCAGGTCACCAACAAGCGCTGCGCGAGGCTATCAAGCGGAGAGCCGCCGATCCCCGCCGAATAGAGGACGCCAAAAAGTTTGGCACGATCCACGAAGCCAGGGTGACGCTCATCGACAACGATACGCGGCTCCTGTTTTGTAGCAGCTTCGACGGCACGTGGGATAAGTACATTGATGACTTTGCCGTTGCCGATAACACCGTCTCGCAATCGTTCGCGGAGTTCTGGTCGCACGTCGAGGGCTACCCGGGCATCACGGACCCGAGCGTCAGGGACTGGTTAACGGCGCACCAATATGAAGCGCTCGCCTATGATAGCAGCTATCCCGAGCCCACGGTCAAGCAGATCTGGAAAGCGCTGGAACTACAGCACACATTCCAGCAGGTGCTCGACAATCCTGAGGCTGAGCAGGCGCTGCAGCACCCGGCGTTGAAACCGCTACTTGACCAGGCAGCGACGTAATCGGGAGAGCGGCTCAAGCCGGGCGGCAGGCCAGATTGGGCGGAGCCCAATCCGACAGCAAGCACTCGCTTACCAACAACGCCTGGGACAGTGACACCAGGAGGGTCAACCATGCTTGAATTCAACGACATTCAGAGCGGCGTGCTCCACCCTCGTCCGACGCCGTATGCCGGAACGTACATTATGCTTCGCATTGACGATCGCGCCGCCGGACATCAGTTGCTGAAGCGACTCACACCCGCGATTGCCTCCGCCACCGATCTGACCAGCTCTGCAGGCGATGCCTGGGTTGCGGTGGCGCTTTCCTATCATGGCCTGAAGGCGTTAGGCGTCCCCCAAGCATCGCTTGAGAGCTTCTCACCGGAGTTCCAGCAGGGGATGGCGGCCCGCGCCGCGGAACTGGGCGATGTGGGCGAGAGCGCGCCTTCACACTGGGAGTGGCCGTTGGGCACGTCGGAAGTCCATCTCGTGATCGCTGCGCTTGCTCCTGATCAGACGCGCCTGGAGAAGGTCCTGGAGCCTGCAAGACAGGCCTATCAGCAGATGCCTGGCGTGACGGCGATCTATCGACAGGACTGCTATCAACTTCCCACGGGGCGCGAACCATTCGGCTTTCGGGACGGCATCGGCCAACCGGCGATCGAGGGGAGCGGTCTTGCTGGGAGTAATCCACAGGAAGCTCCGCTCAAGGCGGGGGAGTTTATCCTGGGGTATCTCGACGAGTCGGGGAGGCTGCCTCCGCAGCCCCAACCCGAGGTGTTGGGCCGCAACGGGTCATATGTGGCCTTGAGAAAACTGCATCAAGATGTCGCCGCGTTCCGCCGATACCTGGCGGCACACACCACCAGCGCGGCGGAGGAAGAATGGTTGGCCGCCAAGATGATGGGTCGCTGGCGCAGCGGTGCGCCCCTTGTGCTCTGTCCAGAGTCTGATGACCCAAAGCTCGGTGCCGATCCGCGACGCAACAACGATTTTCTCTACGCGGACTCCGACCCCAAGGGCCTCAAATGCCCGCTTGGCTCGCATGCACGGCGCATGAACCCGCGTGACCAATTCAAGCACGAAATCACCCAGGTCAATCGCCATCGCTTGATTCGCCGCGGCACCGTCTACGGTTCTCTCCTTCCTCCAGGGGTCCTGGAGGATGACGGAGCCGAGCGTGGCATCATCTTCGTCTTCATCGGTGCCTCACTTTCGCGGCAGTTCGAGTTTGTCCAGAGTGAGTGGGTCAATCAGGGCATCTTCATTGGGGCACCCAGTGAGAAAGATCCGATTTGTGGGCCCAATGACGGGACGGGGGTGTTCACCATCCCCAAGCAGCCCATCCGCCAACGCCTCCATGGCTTGCCGCAGTTCGTGACCAACCGCGGCGGGGAATACTTCTTTCTGCCCGGCCTGCGGGCGTTACGGTGGCTGGCGGACGCCGAGTATGTTGCCGAGGGAGGAAGTGGAGCCGAGCGCTAGCCAGGGTCCAAACCGACTCACGACAGTGTGGGTCTAACGCATTTTTGATGATCGGGGAACAGGTACTTCTGAGGTGGATTTTGAGAGTTTTTCGAAAATTCTCTATCCGCCTCTCAGGCTACCACCTGATACAGGCTCAAAAGTCAACAAGCGGACAGTAATCATCAAAATGTCGGAAGACTCGACAGTGTTGACACAGACGTAGCGCATGCATGGCAATACCAGTGGTATTGCCGGAGGTCGAAATTGGCCCAGCAGGACGATGTGGAAGAGACGTAGCGCATCGTCCTGCCGGGGCTCAAGACGGTCCACCCCAGTTTACGAATATGAGCCGAATACGGGGTCCAGTGAGGACGACCAGAGCGTCTCATCCGGCGGAGGCTGGCAGAAACCGACTGTGACAGGAGACCTGCTATGAAGGGATCAGCGTTCTTGAGCGTCTATTCAGCCGACCATGGTGGTTCCGTATGAGGAAGGGAGAGAGTGATGGAGAGAATGGCGGTTTTTTTTCGCAGCGACCCCAGCGCCAAGCCAAATCCGGTCAAAGGCTTCTCTACCGCCCTGGCGATGTTCCTGCCCCTGCTTGTCCTGACCATCCTTGGTCAGCGTGCGTTTGGTGTCCTGGTCATGACCGGTGCATTGCTGACCTCATTCGGGGACGTCGGCACGTCGTTCCGCACCCAGGCATGGTCGCTGGGAATGACCGCAGTCGGCGGCGCGCTCATGACTGCACTGGGTCGGCTTATCGGTGGGCCATGGTGGGTAGAGATCGTGGAGATCT
>DATAYF010000754.1:0-19171 GCA_036272735.1 Ktedonobacteraceae bacterium | reverse complement strand
CATACATCCTCATCTATATGACCCCTTCTGGATCATCAACTTCTACATTATGGTTTGACGTAGAGGTTGGTGGCAGCGTCGTAGCGATACACTGGATTGCCACGCTGAAACGTCAGCGCGCCATTATTGTTGGTCAACCATAGTAACACACGCGTGCCGTTCGCGAGATGCAACGGGTAGTGCCAGTGTTTGAGTGATCCCGGCGCAACCACGCCGAACAGCCACGCGCCCTGGTCTTCATCAACTGTATTCGGCGTCAACGAGTCGCAAGGTGCGCTATTATCGTCGTGCTTATTATCGACCTGCAAGTCACACACCGGCATGGTCATACCATTCAATGAAGCCCGCGGATCAGCGTACGGGTAATCGTTGAAATTGGGCACATGCTTACGAGCCAGCCTTGCCTGCGCCCACACCCAGGACCCCACGTGAATTGGTAGCTCTGTCTGAAAGCGCAATTTCACCTGCACGTTGGGAGCTACACGTACCGTCGCCTGGCAGCCACCTGAACAATCAACCGAATTGCCCTCCGTACGCGTCACTTGAATAAGCGGAGTCGGAACGGCCTGTTGCCCGCTAGTCGAGGTGATCTTCTGCACCACGCCACCAAGCGCGACAAGCGGATACTGAGGAGATACACGTATAGTAAGGCCAGGTTGGAGCTGATGGCAATCATGGCCTACCGCTTTATTCAAGGCTTGCACGGTTACCGCGTTCGCATCACTAAACACGTGCGAGGCAGAGTACATGTGCATCTGCATCGCCAGTAAACTGTCGCACGAATCCCCATCCTGGACGGTATAGAGAAGAGAACCGACCTGCGGCAATTGCGCGGGAAAATCTGGAACAGGAGTCGAAGCGGCTAGTGAATTAGCATTACCTGCATTATATATATAATTTGTGATGCGTGGCAAGATTTTATTGCTGAGGCGGGCACCATATAAATATGTAGGAACTGCGCAAATCAGTAAAATAGCCAGCATAACGAAAAGCTTCCAGGGCAGAGAGCGTAAAATCCCAAGTAGTAAAGAATTTTTAGAATGAAAGCGTCGGAACATAGAGGACTCCCACAATGACTAGTTAAAGCCTTTATCCAAGTGCATTATAACAGGGAAATCGTGTAGCGACTATGTACAGAAATAGTTATAGTACCCTTGGATACCGTTTATCTTTATTCTACTCAGACGACAAAAAAACCGCTTGCCCACCATTGTGCACGTTACTATACATGTGCCAGAAGCAGCCGCCGGAAATTTTTCTCATAACCAGAACAAAAATATCTTCGTGGGACTATTGGCCTACACGAGCAAGCAGGCGATCCATATGCTCACTACTCTGCCACAAGAGCGGGAACTCCCCCTCTTCAAGCATATAGAGCAGCTTTTCCGCCTCGCGCCAGGCAATTTCGTATTCTAACGACGAGACACGTTCCAGACGTAGCGCCTCGTCCAATTCATCCACATCCAATAAAAACGCGCTGCCATCCAACGCGACATCGATATCCAGGTAGAGGTCCTCGTACCAGAGCACGCCTTGCGCATCAAGATAATGGCGATTACAGATATCGATATACCAGCGCACTATCTCGTGATGCTGATCAAAAATCGTAGTCAACGTGTATCGACTCCCACGCGGGAAGTGTTGCAGCCATTTATAGCCAGCAGCAGCCAGGCAAATCTGTTGACCATCCGGTGCGCGAAAAAGCGGAGCAGTCACTTCATCAATACAAAACAACGTAACGTGCCCCTGAAACACAGTATCATCGATATGTGTTTGTGCAAAACGCCGCCTGGTCACACGTTGCCAATCGATCCGATCCGCTCGCTTACGCTTCATAATCCTTGCCAATATCCTCGCTCATGCTCGTATAGTACTTGCTCTTATGATAGCACCTCTATGCCATTACACCAGAAGGCATAGGGAATAGCAATGCTGCATAGTTTCCAAGCACATAGATTGATCAGGTGCTATCATTCTAGTTGTGAAAATATTTACACAGTAGTTTAAGAAAAGAAGGTCGACGACATCTCGCCCGTCCAACGGTAACGTCAATACGTAAGGAAGGTTATTGTAATAATGACAAGAACAGGCAGCATACGAGTCGCAGTGGTGGGTTTAGGCTTTGGGGCGGATTTTGTCCCCATCTACCTTCATCATCCAGGGGTTGAGTATATAGCGGTCTGCGACAGGAACGAACAGCTACTGGCGCAAATTGGCGATAAATTCGGGGTAGAGCGCCGTTTTAGCCGTCTGGAAGATATTCTCGCCACCGATGAATATGATGCCGTTCACCTGCTGACGCCGGTGGCGTTGCATGCTGACCAGGTTGTCGCCGTGCTTCAATCTGGCAAGCACTGCGCTTGCGCTGTTCCTATGGCAACAACTATCGATGACCTCAACCGTATCATTGCAGCACGAAGACAATCTGGCAAGCACTATATGATGATGGAGACCTCTGTGTATACACGCGAGTTTCTCTACGTCAAACAATTACGTGATGAGGGGAAGTTGGGACCGATCACTTTTTTGCGCGGTGCACACCACCAGGATTTGGAGGGCTATCCAGGCTACTGGCAAGGATACCCGCCCATGCTGTATATTACGCACGCGCTCTCCCCGCTCTTAGCGCTGGTTGATGCTCGTGCAAGCCGGGTGCATTGCTTTGGCTCGGGTCAGCTACGCACTGATCTGCGTGGCAGCTACGACAATCCATATCCGCTTGAAACTGCTTTGTTCCGCCTTGATG
Source organism: Ktedonobacteraceae bacterium (assembly GCA_036272735.1). Lineage (GTDB taxonomy): Bacteria > Chloroflexota > Ktedonobacteria > Ktedonobacterales > Ktedonobacteraceae > DATAYF01. The sequence continues at coordinate 16,425 of DATAYF010000754.1, read as the reverse complement.
GAACTGGTCTGGTGGCAGAAGTGACGATGTCGTTCTTTCAAGTTGCACGCACCTACGTCGAAAATTTTAGCGTCTATGGAGAACGCCAGGGCTTCGAGTGGCAACAATTCGAGGAAGAGCAGCCCGCGCTGTTTACACTCCTTCCCTATACACCAGGGCAGCGTGGACGCCAGACGACTAAAGCACGCGTTGAGATTTCTGATCGCGCTGATCTGTTGCCACCAGAGATTGCCCGCTTTACGCGGAGAACGCTCTATGACGAGTCCGATCCACAACGAGCGTTTCCTGTCGGTGATGGTCATGGTGGCTCTCATCCCCATTTAGTGCACGAGTTTGTGCAAAGCATCCTCGAAGGACGTACACCAGCCGTTGACGTCATCACAGCAGCAACCTGGACCGCACCTGGCATTTGTGCACATGAGTCAGCTTTACACGACGGTAAACAGGTGGATATTCCAGACTTTGCGAGATAGTATATAGCTGAGGTTTTTGTCAGTCGACCAACTGACAAAAACCTCAGCTATATATCTTATTGCTTGTTGTTTTGAGCATGCACAAGCTTGAGCACACGTTCAGGCGTCAAGGGAATTTGTGAGATACTTACGCCACCCAAAGCATCGGACACGGCGTTCGCCAGCGCGGGAGCCATGCTATTGCCAGCAACTTCGAGCACCGCCTTGGCACCAAAGGGAGCTACGGGATCGGTCGATTCCACCAGGAAGGCCTGGATTGCGGGGATATCCAGCGCATTGTAGATGTGATAGTCGCGCAGATCGCGGCTCAATAACGCACCTTTTTGATCATACAACACCTCTTCAAAAAGTCCTGTGCCCAGGCTCAGCGCGGCTCCACGTAAGATCTGTGCCTCCAGGAGCATGGGGTTCAGGCTGCGGCCCACATCGACCGCGCTAAGCGCTTTCAGCACTCGCAGCATGCCCGTCTCGCAATCCACCTCGACCTCGACCCCCTGCGCGGCAAACGTCGTGGGCATCCTCTGGACGTTCGCCGAAGCCGTCGCCATGAGGTAACGCCCCTCTACGTACAAAGCATGTGTCGCCACCTGCTGAACCGTCACGCGCTCATCATCGGCAGCCACGATCAGACCAGCATGCATTTCCAACGACTCGGGCCGCACGTTGAGCATACGCCCGGCCACGGCCAGCACTTGCCGCAGCATCTGCTCCGCCGCTTTGAGCACCGCCTCACCACTTACATACAATGTGGCAGAGGCGCTCGATCCGGCTTCAAAAGCGAAACCATCCCGACCAGCCATAGGTAAAAACACATCCGCGACCGGGATATTCAATGCCTCAGCCACCATCTGGGTCAGCAGCGTAGCCGAGCCATCACCGTTATGACTGACGCCGGTCGATACTTCAAAGGTACCATCTGTCTTGAGCTTGATTGCGGCTCCTCCCGTATGCGCCTGCGCGGCCGGATAACGATACATCGCAAGCGCCAGGCCAACACCACGGCGCAAACGCCCGTTAGCTGAACTACCACGCTGCCCATGCCAGTTCAGCTTCTCCTCAACGATGTGTACACATTCTTCTAAAGCGGAACTGGCGACGGTCGCGGCCCGATCATTACCCGCTTGCTGCGTCAGGGGAAGTTCCGCGCCCGGCTTCAGCCAATTCTTACGCCGCAACGCCAGCGCATCCATCTTCAGGCGGCGCGCAATCTCGTCCATGTGGCACTCCAACGCGAAGAATTCCTGGGGGGCACTCAACCCATAATCGACGCCAACCGGAGGGAGATTGGTATACAGAACCTCGGACACGAGGCGCATGTTCGGACAGGGATACAGGGCAAGCGCGGCACCAATTGCCTGCTTCTGCCCAATCAATGGGTGCGAACCGTACGCACCCGTGCTCGTCAACAATACCATCTGGTTAGCAATAATCGTGCCATCGTGCTGCACGCCAGTTTTTAAGCGCACAACATACTGAGCACGCGCGCGGCCACTCTCGAACTCCGCTTTACGTGATTGCGTCAACATGACCGGTCGGTTGGTGGCAATGGTCAGCAGCGCGCACAGGTCCTCTAGTACGACCTCCTGCGTCACCCCTTCGCCGCCACCCGCATGTGTTTGCAGCACGTGAATACGGCTCGAAGGCACATTAAGCAGGCGTGAGAGCGTGCCTTGAATATGAACTGGCGCTTGCGTGTTGGTACGCACCACCAGGTCATCATTGTCATCGAAATAAGTGATGGTCGCGTGCTTTTCCAGCGGAACCTGTTGCGTGAGCGGAACGAGGTATTCGCCCTCCACCACCAGGTCTGCGCCCGCGAAACCACGCTCCACATTGCCACGCTCGCTGCGCAAACGTGCTGCGATATTGCGTTTGGCGTCGTAAATGCCCAGCGACTCGGACTCAGGATGCACGTCGGGAGCACTCTGTTCCGTCGCTGTGCGCAAGTCAAGCACTGGCGGCAATACATCGTAATCGACATGGATGAGACGAATGGCCTCTTCAGCCAGTTCGGGCGTTTCGGCGGCGGCCACAGCCACGCGATCACCAGCATAGCGGACCAGGTAATCGAGCACGTAGCGATCACGCAGCTCTTTTTCCAGGGGTGAATAGGCAACGCTGGCATAGGAAGTACGCGGCGTGTCGTGGTAGGTGAGCACGGCATGCACGCCCGGCAACGCCCTGGCCTGTGAAACATCGATATCGCGAATGACGGCGTGAGCATGCGGGCTGGTCAAAATAGCACCGTACAGCATCCCTTGAGGCGTGGCGTCCGCAGCAAATACAGCTTTTCCAGTGACCAGCTTCAGGGCATCCAGGTCAGACACAGCTTGAGCAACGGCACGCTTTTCGCCAGGCTGCTGTACCACGTTATAGCTAAGGGCTTCCACGTGCTGACCGCGCATCAGCGCAGCGGCACGCAAGACAGCTTGCACGGGCTTAGTATAGCCAGAACAGCGGCAGAGGTTCCCAGAGAGGGCATCACGCACCTCGCTTTCAGTTGGCGAGGGGTTGCGCTTTAATAAGGTGTGGGCGGAGAGCAGCATGCCAGGGGCACAGAAGCCGCAAGGAGCAGCTCCAACCTCGATAAACGCCTGTTGTAAAGGATGGAGATTGCGCGCGTTCCCCAGGCTTTCTGTGGTAGAGATAGCACAACCACCTGACTGCGCCGCCAGCATGACGCAACTCGGACGCGGCACGCCATCCACGAGCACCGTACAGGCACCGCACTCGCCTGTCTCACAACCAGCCTTCACGCTGTTATAACCAGCGCGGCGTAGCAACGCCACAAGCGATTCGTTGGGCGTAATTTCCTGGCTCGTAATTACCCCATTGATACTTACTTCTAACTCCATAAGTTACACCCCCCTTTCTGAAGAGACCACACCCCGCCATTGGGCTATACCCGTTGCCTCTTCCAGCGCCCGGTAGGCCAGGTTGACGCCGCACACACGGCGATAGCCACTGCTCGCACGCGCATCATCGGGGGGGCGAAAATCAGCCATACTGCTACGCACCACATTCAAGAGGCGCTGCGTATCATCAGAACGCGCCACCGCCTGGCCCTCAAGCTGGCGTTCAATGCCCAGCACGCGTACCGGCTCCATATTAACGCCACCAAAGGCCACGCGCGCCCGTTTGTATACATCTTCTTCTATTTCGACCAGGGCCGCAACGTTCAATAGGGCTACATCGTTCGCACTGCGGCTCACGCGCAGCAAAGACGTACCGCTTCCAGCACGTAGAGCTGGCACAATCACCTCAACAATCAATTCGTTGGGACGCCGTTCTAAATTAAACATGCCACAGGGTACGCGGCGCTCCTGCTTGCCCTTGAAGACCACACCAGACAGCGCCAGGCCGGGACGCTCAAAGGTGCCGCCACTGAGATTCAACTCGGTTTTCGAGCCAGAACGCACGACAACTTGCGCATCCAGAGCGACCAGCGCGGTCAGCAGGTCAGCCTGTGACGCGACACCAGCGCCTAGAGTGCCACCAAGCGTCGCGCAATTGCGAATGAGGCGCGAGGACGATGAGAGCAGCGCGGCACGCGAGATCAGGCCAGAGGCAAATGACTTGAGCACAGGAGCATCAACCATGTCTTGTAACGTCGCCATCGCGCCAATGTGCAGGCCTTGCGGCGTCTCTGAAATAGTGGCGAGGTCGAGATCACGCAGATCAACCACGGCCTCGATACTCTCATCTTGTAGACCCAACAAGTGGGTCCCTCCGGCCAATGGTACCGTCCTGGTATCCAACCTGGCGAGCAAGAGCAGCGCGTCGTCGATATGCTCCGCCCAATGATATTCAACGAGCTTTAGTAACATAGGAACTACCTTCAATAGGATTGTAATGGCAGTAAAGTAGATGTTTCGACGTCGATCAACCCGCGATCAGTTAGCTTGAGCGCCGGAATCACCGAAAGCGCAAGAAAACTCAAGGTCATGCAGGGATGATCTAAGGTACAACCGAGCGCGGAAATAGTAGTATCCAGCGCGCGCAACTGTTGCACCAGTTCGGCAGCGGGCAGCGGAGAGACCAGGCCGCCCAGCGGTAAAGGCACGCTGGCCCGTATCTCACCATCCACAACACAGACGAAACCACCACCCAGGTCTTGCAAGGCATACGCAGCTTGTAGCATATCGGCATCGTTCGCGCCCGCGATAATCAGATTGTGTGCATCGTGCGCCACACTTGAAGCGATGGCCCCCTGGCGCAAACCAAAGCCCTTCACCAATCCCAACCCAACGCGACCACTGGCATGGTGACGCTCGATCACCGCGAGCTTGAGCAGATCACGAGCAGGATCAGCCACAATCTCCCCATTGCGCACAGACGCGGCTTCCTGCAAATGTCGCGTGGTAATCTGTCCCGGCTCGATACCCACCACCTCGACTGGACCCACAACGCCAGCAATACGCAGGTGCTCAGGAGTAATCGTACCGATATGCACGGTATCGGTCATACCTGAGAACGCGTGTGCCGAAGGTTGTTGCAGCAAGTCCCCACGCTGAGCGACCAACGACCCGGCCTTGTAGACCGACTCGACCTTGAAAGAGGCCAGATCATCCAATACGACCAGGTCAGCAACAAAACCAGGAGCGATGGCACCACGATCAAATAAGCGGAAATATTGGGCCGTATTATAAGTAGCCAGCCGAATCGCCTCCACCGGATCAAGCCCTAGCTCGATGGCCCGTCGCACCATCGAATCGATATGGCCGCGCGTCGTCAGGTCCAAGGGATCGCGGTCATCGGTCACAAAAAAGGCGCGCGGGGGATGCAGTTCGCGTACCAGCGGTAAAAGCGCGTCGAGATTGCAGGCCGCCGAGCCTTCACGGATCATCAGCCACATGCCCAGTCGCAGACGCTCCCACGCCTCTTCAACGGTGGTACATTCGTGATCGGACATAATACCAGCAGCAGCATACGCGTTGAGGTCACGACCAGATAAACCAGGAGCATGTCCGTCTACAACCAGGCCAGCATCCAGGGTCGTGGCAATTTTTGCCAGCACCTGCTCGTCACCTTGCAACACACCGGGCACGTTCATCATCTCGGCCAGGCCGAGCACGCGCTGATCTTGTAGCAACGTCAATAGATCAGCAGCCAGTAGTACACGATACGGACTCTCAAAAGGAGAGGCGGGCACGCATGAAGAAAGCATCACGTAGGCTGAGAGCGGCAGGTTTTGTCCCGCCTCTAACACGTAACGAATCCCTGCCACACCCAGCACATTCGCAAATTCATGAGGATCAAGCATCACCGCCGTCACGCCTCGCGGCACGACAACCCGTGCAAATTCAGGCAGTGTGAGCATGGTGCTCTCGATGTGCATATGCCCATCTATTAGACCAGGGGCCAACCAACGGCCCTCGATATCGCGCACTTCGCGCCCCTGGTATCTCTCACCGGATGTGCTTACCCCTACCACCTGTCCACGAAAGACCGCGATATCCGCCAGGTAACATTCGCTACTACAAACATTGACCAATCGAGCATTACGCAACACGAGATCTGCCGGAATTTCGCCGCGTGCCACCTGTATACGCTGCCGAAGCTCTTCCATAACACCTTCTCATCTTTTAGAACGCAAGGCCACGCCGATACGCCAAAGTACCGGGCTCAATAGCTGATTTTAGCACACCTATCAGGATTTCTCGTAGTTCTGGCAAAAAACGTAACCATTATGGGTAGGCAGCAGCGCTTTTAGCTGGCGGTGAGCAAGGGCGGCCAACAGTTAAACACATAAAGAAACGTTAATGGTTTCCGGAAACCATTAACGTTTCTTTATGTGTTGACGACAAATTTCCAACAGCATCAGCGGATACCCCTACTTATTTCGTATAATTAAAGAAGGGAGCACATGGTTGACAACGAGATAGAATAACGTAAGCTCGTGAGATAGATAAGGAAGGCAAGGATTTATGAATAATGTCGTCACAGCACTGCTTAGAATCACAGCCCTGGCTGGCGGTGCCGCCGCTGGCGCGCTATTGGCCCGTTGGTTAGATGAATACATGGTCGCGAAATCTCAGCAAAAAACTGACGTGGATAAGGGGCGCTACGCCCAGGGTCTAGGGCCTGTGGGCATGGACGCGCCGGTCGATACCGTTAATACCATCTATACGATCAACACGATTGTAGGCGAAGATGAAGCCTGGGACAACGAGCAATGATGGCATAGGTTGCTGAACGTTGACACGCAGTTTCCACTATGAAGTAAAAAGCTAAGCAATCAGCCCCCAATCCTTATTGACGACGATTCCCTTACAGAAATCGTTCCTCTGGTGGTAATCCATGCGCTTCTACCAGACGTATTTCTACAACATTACAGAAAATATGCATCTTATTGTAGAGTTTACATAGCTCTCATTGTAGAAAGTACTATGCATTACCAACATAGAGGTACTTCTATGTGGCGGAATTTGCCTCGTTCGTTTACAATAACAGCAACTTCATTGCCAGAGGCAGAAGGCGTGGTTGAATAACCATCTAAATGAGCAAGCATTTACTATAAGAAATTACTCAAGGATGGTAATAGTAGATGGAAATCAATGTTTCTGTATCCGAAGGACAAAACGAGGCGCGCGCGCGCTGGGGGACGCATGCAAGTGGTGCCGCATTCGATAAGAAAAAGGCTTCATATCTTACTTCGCAGGCGCAGGCATTTATTGCGCAGCAAGTGCTGTGCGTGATGGCTGGACAAGGATTGCAAGGGGAGCCACGTGGGCTCATCGTTATGGGGCTGCCCGGCTTTGTTACGACCCCTAATGCCTATACCTGCCTGGTACACATCGACCATTATCCCGAAACTTCTTATCTTTTCCAGGCCTTGCTACACGCCCATCTTTCTGGATACGTTACTCACCTTGGCCTGTGCTTTATTCGCCACGCGACGCGTGAACGGCTTTGTGTGCAGGGCGAGGCCGAGATAGTGACTGACAATATCTCTGATGATGGAATATGGATACGTCTTCACGTGCAACAAGCGTTTTTTCATTGTCCCAAATATATTCGGACCAATGTTGCTGGTCTCACATCGCCGGCACAACCACGGCTCCTTCCTGAACAACTACTGAAACTAGTGGAGGCACATCAAACCTCCCTCTCAAAAGACATACAATCCTTTATCGCACAACAAACGGTATGTTTTCTCTGTACCGTGGACCGTTCTGGTAGAGCAGCGGTAAACCATCGTGGCGGCGCACCCGGTTTCCTGGTCACGCAGCCGCCCAGCCTGGCAATACCAGGAGGGATCGTGCTGTTACCTGATTACGAGGGCAATGGGGCCTTTGAAGCACTGGGCAATATTCTCGAAACCGATCAGGCGGCACTCGTCATTCCCAGTTACGTCGACCAATTAGCGTTGTGCATCACCGGAAGAGCGTGCGTACTTGAGCCAGGCGAACTCCCTTCAGGGCTCAGGCATCGATGTACAGGTGCTAAGCGCATCGTCGTTCTATGTGTAGAACATGTTGAGCAGCAGACCGGAGGATGGGCAGCGCCACTCGCTTTTGAATACGCTCGCTCTCAATCGCCACAGGCACGTGATGAGCGTGGAACTTGCTGCTCTTTCTAACGAACACTACGTGCGAGGAACTCGCTGTGACGCCTCGCACTTGCAGCGCAGAGGCACTGGCTATCACCACTACATGTACTTTATGCATGAGGAGAAGACCATATGCATGGTTTAATTTTTGTCACCTGGGAGAAATATCTGGGTGAGCGCTTTGGCACTCATTTACTCAATCGATATCGCGCAGCTTTAGAAGAAACCCCGTTGCATACACCAGTGGCAAGTCACGTCTATAGCGACGAGACGTTGCTCACAGGCGTTGGCATGGCAAGTACGCTCACCGCACAGCCTGCCGAAGTGCTCTTGCGCGAATACGGCCGCTATTTCATCCTAAATAGCCTGACAAGCCACCTGTGCGCCTATCTATTAAGGAAGGTGCATACCAGCCGGGAATTACTACTGATGATGCGCCAGGCCCATGCACAGATGCGTCTTACTCCCGAAGCTCTCACGCCACCACTGTTCGAGTATGCTGCCCATCCCACGGATCCACAGGGACTGACATTGATATACGACAGCCCACGCCAATTGTGTAGCGTGTTGGTGGGAGCTATAGAGGGTGCAGCACAACGCTTCGGAGAAGAAGTCGAGGTGGTCGAACGCACCTGTATGCGTAAAGGAGCCAGTGCTTGCCGCTTTGAGATACGTTTCATGCCACCAGCACAGCCAGTGCAGGATATACCAGAAACGACTCAGCGCCACCAGGCACAGCAACATCTGGCCAATCAGGTGTTAGCAGCCCTACCGCGTGATGAATACACTAGCTGCACGCTGATGGAACTCCATCATGCGTTAAAACCAATGTTGAATCACCCACGTCTGAGCGTATTGCTTGAAGCCATCTATCACCTACAATACGCTGGACTTGTTGCCAGCACGGCAAGTCAGCCTGGGGATAATCTGACCAACCGGCGCTACTGGCGCGCACCAACCGTGTAGGCGATACTTGACTGAAACTTAATTTACTGTGTCAACGTGTATCAGGCAAAACGACCACCCCAAGAGATAGTACATTCCAATGAAAGAGATGCATGATGGAACACAGCGGTTTCATGCCTGGGAAGGGTGATTCCTTGCGCTCACCCAACGTTGGACCAGCCACCAAAACGAATGTGCCTGCACGTATGGATCGTCTGCCCTGGAGCCGCTGGCACTGGCTTGTCATTACCGCACTGGGCATCACGTGGATCCTTGATGGCCTTGAAGTCACGATTGTCGGCTCGATTGCCCCCGTGCTCAAAGATGTTCACACACTCCACCTGAGCGATGTGGAGATCACCGGGGCAGCCTCAATCTACCTGATCGGTGCTGTCGTCGGGGCACTGGTCTTTGGACGCCTGACAGACCGCCTGGGACGCAAGAAGCTATTTATGATTACCCTGGGCCTCTATCTGATCGCGACAGTTTTGACAGCGTTTTCGTCCAATTTTATCTGGTTTGCCGTCTGTCGCCTGCTGACTGGCGCGGGCATTGGTGGTGAATACGCGGCCATTAACTCGGCTATTGACGAGCTAATTCCGGCACGGGCACGCGGCTGGACTGATCTGGTGATCAATAGCACGTGGTGGATCGGAACCGCGTTTGGTGCCGCGCTGACCGCTGTCTTGCTCAATCCTAACCTGCTACCGATAGATCTGGGCTGGCGTCTGGCCTTTGGCTTAGGGGCTATACTGGGCCTGGCTGTGTTAGTGGTACGGCACTATGTACCGGAGAGTCCGCGCTGGCTGATGATGCACGGCAGATTTGACGAGGCGAACAGGGTGGTGGACAGCATCGAGCAACAAATAATGCGCGAAGAGCACCTGGACAGGCTGCCAGAACCCCAGGGGACAATTATGATTCGCCCCCAGGGCACCGTGAGCTTCACGCGGATCGCCAAGACAATGCTCAGGGATTATCCGACGCGCTCGCTGCTTGGCCTCTCGCTGATGATCGGGCAGGCTTTTCTTTATAACTCCATTACTTTTACCTACGCCCTGGTGCTCACGACCTTCTTCAACATCCCCGCCGCAAATGCCGGATTTTACGTGATCCCCTTTGCCATCGGCAACGTCCTGGGGCCGCTAACCCTGGGGCGTTTCTTCGATACCATCGGACGCAAACAGATGATCAGTTTCACCTATATTACCTCTGGCGTGTTGCTAGCCATCACAGGCTGGTTGCTGACGATAGGCGTGTTGAACGCGGTCACACAGACGATTTGCTGGTCGGCTGTCTTCTTCTTTGCCTCAGCTGGCGCAAGTTCGGCCTACCTGACCGTGAGCGAAGTGTTCCCTTTAGAGATACGTGCGCTAGCAATCGCGCTCTTCTACGCCGTTGGTACCGGGCTGGGTGGTGCGCTATCGCCCCTACTTTTTGGCACGTTGATTCAGACCCACCAGGCCATCAACGTCTTTTATGGCAATTTGATCGGCGCGGTTCTGATGATAGCCGCTGGCGTCATCGCCATTTTCTTTGGTGTCAAGGCTGAACGGCAATCTTTGGAAAGTATCGCCCGCCCGCTCTCGCACGTGGATGATGAATCACAGGCCGCGTGACGCAGACTGGCATCTATCCAAAGCGAACTTCTATCAGAGTAGGTAAGAAGTCCTATAGTAGAAGTTCACTTTGTACCACGTCAGGTAGAGGTGTTATAATATATTTGCATTTCTCAGGATATTCACGATGCATGCCAACATCACGCGCAAATGTAATTTGAAGTAACTGTGCCCGCAATTATGTAACTAGACCGGGAGCCCCTTGATGGATGTTCGAGAATCCTCCACCACGTATCGCGTAGCCGCTATTCAATACGGTCCAGCATTAGGTGAAAAAGCCAAAAACACCAGTGATCTGCTTGCATTGGTAGAAAACGCGTGTGCCCACGGAGCGCGTTTAATTGTGCTTCCCGAAATGGCGACCACAGGCTATTGTTGGACATCACGAGAAGAGGTCGCGCCTTATGTGGAGACTATCCCTGGGCCAACAACCATCCGCTTTCAGCAGCTAGCAGCACAATATAACTGCTACATCGCCGTAAGTTTGCCAGAGGTCGATCCAGCAAGCCAGGCGTATTATAATAGCATGGCTCTGGTAGGGCCAGATGGGTTGGTAGGCACGTATCGCAAGCTGCACTCCTCTATTGCGGAGCCACGTTGGGCGCGCGATGGGGACCTGGGCGTCCCCGTGTGGGAGACGCCGCTGGGCCGCTTGAGCGCGCTCATCTCGACGGACGCCAGATATTGCGAGGTGGCACGGTTGGCGGCTTTACGCGGTGCGGACGTGGTCCTGTTTCCGACCAACTGGGCGCACGACAAAAGTCCCTGTAGCTGGTGGATGGCCCGCGCATTTGAAAATGGGCTGTATATCATCGCGGCTAATCGCTACGACTGCGAACGCGAGCTACAATTCAGCGGTGGCAGTTGCGTGTTAAACCCCGACGGATCGATACAAAGCTATCTGGATAACGAAAGGGGGATTGTCTACGGCGAAGTCGATCTGCGCTGTAGTCGCGATAAGCGTTGGGGAAGCACGTACGAGGTCGTGGGCAACCGCCTGACAGATCGGCGTCCAACGGAGTATCTACCGCTGGTGAACAATACGTACCAGTGGGAACCATTGCGCTACCATAGCCTCTACTCGCTCGGTGAATTGCCGGCCGGTCAACTTTCCTGTACCGGGATCGTGCAGATCGATGTGCGCGATTTGCCAACCGGAACTCCATTAGAGCAGGCCCAATGGATACGTAGCATGCTACCTGGACTGGTGCAAGATAATGCGCCCGCTCGCCCCGATGTCGTCGTGTTACCGGAGCTGGTTTTGCCTGGTCCCGCACAGGCTGAGCGAGACATGCCAGGAGCGATAATCGCACACTTTTTAGAGGGTGCGATTACGGTCCCCGGCCCGGAAACCGATGTGCTCGTGGCGCTGGCAGATGAATTGCAGATGAGCATAGTGATAGGGGTGGCGGAACGAGCGAACGAGCAGTACTATAACACGGTGGTGCTGGTTGATCCTGAGGGCGTCTACGGGACGTACCGTAAACTCCATCTCACGCAACAAGATTGCCTCTGGGCAACGCCGGGAGACCTGGGCTTGCCCACATTCGATACGCCTACGGGTCGCATTGGACTGGCAACCGGCTACGATGTGCTTTTCCCCGAAACGTTGCGGGTGCTGGCCGGGAAAGGCACCGATCTCGTGTGTGCTCCCGCCTTACTGAATTTTCCCACGGCCATTGGTTTAGCCCCTACAACCATTCCTCATCCACAGGAAGTCGGCCCTGACGAGTACGATCCCTTGCACTACATCATCTGGCGCGTTCGTGCGGCCGAGCACCATGTCTACCTGGCGTTAGCGAACTGGTGTGGGCAGCGAGCAGGAGTGAGTGCAAATGGGCTCAGTGGCATTTTCGCACCTGATGGCACGACGTACCCCTGGTCGGAGGTGGTGGAGGACGAAGGTGAGACAGGGCTGATGATGATGACGATTGATACGCGGGAACAACGCAATGGGCAACGCACCACGAGCGCGCTGAAATACAGCCTGGGCGAGATCAGCGGTTCGCTAACAGGTGAGCTGGCCTACAATGTGCTCGACTCGATCCCTGGCAACGTCGTGCGTAGTAAGCCGCTCTTGCGTAAACGCCAACCGTTCTGGTACCTCGACCTCGTGAAAAACGCCTTGTAAAAAGGCGCAACGCTACTTTCTATACATAAAGGAATCTTAATGGTTTCCGGAAACCATTAAGATTCCTTTATGTATACTGTTTACCTCTTGCTTTCGGTCTGGCCTGCTGCCGCTGCTGCCTCGGCCTGTTTTTTAACCAGCAGGGGCGCGTGCTGCTCGCAATAGCGGAAGCTGCGGCCACCAGGCAGAAGTTGTGCGTAGGCGGCTGGCTCACCGCAGGTATCGCAACGGCCAACATGAGTTTTAACTGCTTTCATAATGAGAGAGAATCCTCCTCGTGAGATGGTGTATCTATGGCATAGGGGACCACGCGGGTTTCCCGGTAATGCTATGGAACAATGCTGTTTCACCCTCTCATTATAGCATGTTTTTGCGCGTGAAGCGGTGTCCTTGCGATGGCGAGTGAGCTGGGCGAGGCGGAGCTGGTCCCGCCTGCAACTGTTTAGCGCGTGCGGGCCGGTTCCGTCTCTAACTGGTGTTGAATTAAAGTCGCGTAGTAGCCGTTGTTTGCCAGCAGTTGCTGGTGCGTTCCGCGCTCAACCAGCGTCCCCTGGTCCATAACCAGGATCAGGTCAGCATCTCTAATCGTGCTCAAGCGATGCGCAATAATGATCTGCGTACAAGGCAAGCGACGCAAATTCTCCTCCACATGGCGCTCGGTGACCACGTCGAGCGAACTCGTTGCCTCGTCGAGCAGCAAAATCGCGGGATGCGACGCCAACGCACGCGCTAAGGCCAGGCGCTGCTGTTGACCGCCGGAAAGCGCCCTGCCACCTTCCGAGACAAAGGTATCATACTTCATGGGCATGCGCATCACATCGTCGTGCAGGGCCGCCAACCAGCCAGCCTGAATAATATCCTCATCAGGCATATTCGGTCGATTGAGCGTGATATTTTGCTTAATCGTACCGCTGAAAATGCTCGCTTCCTGCATCACGGAACCGCACTGAGCACGCACCGCTTTATAATTCAAGCGCTTAAACGGGATATCGTCGTAGTAGATCTCGCCCTCGGTCGGCAAGCATAGCCCTAACAACAACTTGCCCAGCGTACTTTTGCCCGATCCGGTCTTGCCGACGATAGCAATCTTCTGACCTGCCGCGATACGCAGCGAAATTTTATTGAGCACTTTGGGACTACGTGCATCGTACTGAAAACCGACGTTTTGCAGGCTAATACGGCCGCTCAGGCGCGGTGGCTCCAGTACCTGCATATTCGCCTGCTCTGGCTCCGCTTCCAGCACATCTGCGATACGGTCGAAATGCGCCTGGACCTGCTGCATTTGCTGTCCGGTTCCAACAAGCGAGGCGAGCGGAGAAAGAAAAGCGCCCGCCAGGGCATTCAACGCCAGCATCGAGCCGACCGTTAGAGACCCCTTGATCACAAAATAGGCCCCACCCCACAACAGTAGCAGCGTCGAAAATGAGCGCAATGCACTGATACCATTACTAATAAACGAGCGCAATATTTCTCGCTGCACGCTAACTTTCAGTTGCGTATGGAATAGCTCGAACCATTTCTTATGCGTTTGTCGCTCTGATCCGGCCGCCTTTAATGAGACCATCCCGTTGAGCATCTCACTGACATAGCCCTGCGTCTTGCCGGTGGCGTCTAATTCACGTGTGGTAAATCGGTGCACAGATGGCGAGGTCGCAACCAGGAGAGCGACCTGTACGAGACCTACCGCAACGACAAGCAGCCCATAGAACCATGATTGCATCAGGAGAACAACCAGATACACCATCACCATACTGCCATCGAGCATGGTCGAAATGAGTTGCGTGCTGATGGTGTCACGAATGACGGTATGGCTGGAGACGCGCGTCAACAGGTCACCACTGGTACGCTGTTGAAAGAATTTGAGCGGCAAATCCAGCAAATGATCAAAAAAGTCCGGTAAAATGCGTGTATCCAGCCCTACATGCAAGCGTAGCAGCAGAATATCACGTAAGAAAATCACGATGGTCTGGCCCATCCATAAACAACACAGCCCAATGCCTAGCAAGGGCAATACGCCACTAATGCGGAAAGGAATAATCTCGTCAAAGACTATCTTCGTGAGCAGAGGAGCAATCAAGCCCAACGCCTGCAACAGTACCGTCACACCAATCACCTGTGCCAGCAACGCTGGAGAACTTTTCAAATAGTGGAAGAGGTACTCGGTAAACGAAAGGTGCCCAGTAGATGGTCGGCGGCTGAAGTCAGCTCCTGGCTGAAGCAAAACCGCCACCCCGGAAAAGCCCTTGGTGAACTCATCGGGTGTGAGCCGTTTCTTGCCAGCAGCAGGATCGACGACATCGACGTATTGTGGGGACCAGCGCTCCACGACGATAAAGTGGTTGCCCTCCCAATAGATGATTGCGGGCAGATGCACCGCCCCCAGATGATTGTAATCAAGCGATACCCCTTTGGCCTGTAAACCATGTCCCCGCGCAATTTTCACCAGGTCAAGCACAGAAAAACCATCGCGCCCCAGCCCGTATTGATCGCGAATCTCGGAAATGCGTGTCCGGCGTCCATAATAGCACAAGATCATTGCCAGGCACGCCGCACCACACTCAATCGCGCTTAGTTGCAATATTTGTGGCACCGATCTGGCAAACAAACCAGATCGTATCTGTTTACGCCACGGACTCGGTTGTCTCGGATCCTGACGTGCGGGTGCACTCTGTGAAACTTGATTAGCCACTCTTCCAACCTACCTTCCTACATACTCAAGCATACGAAAAAAACACCGCCGATCTGCGGCAAGGGAGCACCCGCATTCATGCGTGGTGGTGAACTGCCGCTCGCTTGGCTCTACAAGCCTCTTTCTACTTGACATGGCTCCTCTTTTCTACTATATTATTGTTCATGACTCGGCAGTCCGGTTTGACGAAGGCACTCATCTTCTGGTGAGAAACGGCTCTCAACTTTGCTCTCGCAAAGGTCCGATCACTGATCCCGATGTGCATATACTGCATTACAGTGCAGTGGGCTAGACCATGAGAGATACATGGTGAGAGATGTTACCTGGCCCTTGAAGCCCTGGCCCTGTACCATGGTTCCGAAAGGCTGAGGGCAAGCCCCTGCATGTATGCATGTGGGTCAGGTGACACGTTATCGCTCTTGCTTACACAAAAACCATTCCTCAACTTCAACGATGGTCGAAGCTAAGGAATGGCAACAAACAGATATGGTTTTCGCTACAGACTTAGGACTAGCAGCAGCAGCCGCCGAAGTCGCCGAAGTCGCAGCAGCAATCGTTACAGCAGCATTCATTGCAGCAGCATTCATTGCAGCAGCAGCAGCAAGGGCAGCAGCACTCACAGCAGCAAGGACAGCAGCACTCACAGCAGCCACAGCCACCGCCCCAGCCACCACTCATCTGGTCCATGTCTTCCTCAGACAGTTCGACGATACCGGCAGAAAGTTCAAACATAGTGTTCATGTGCATAGTCTCCTCTCAGATGGTGCCTTGCAGAGAACGTCTGTGTAATCTTCCTCGTAAATAGCCGTTCCGCTCGTGGAAGATACGTCATTCCTCTGGAAGCGCACTATTGATTGCTTTCTTTTTATTTTTAGTATTCTGGAATGAAGTTCTTATTTAAGAACTGATTCCATTCTCAGTATACTAATACCATCCAAATAATTTGTAGAGGGCAGTTCGTTTCTAAGAACTATTTACATCCTCAGTATATGGAGTGCCTCCAAATATACCTTGGG
>DATAYF010000753.1:0-4131 GCA_036272735.1 Ktedonobacteraceae bacterium | reverse complement strand
TGTGATGGATAGCAATATTTGGCAAGATTGGGCCAGCCTCCAGTTCCTGGTCACCATCATGCCACACATCCATGTGGCTCCTGCCTATTACGGAGGAGATCAAACGGCTGGGATCTTTGTGCTTCAAGATATGGGGAATGCTCAGAACTTGCGTGAGATTTTGTTACAAACTGACGCAGAGCAAGCCAGGCAGGGGTTACTTCGCTTCTTTGCCAATTTGGGAAAGCTTCATGCGCATACACGAGGGCACCAAAATCTCTTCCTTGAGGCTCGTAGATCCCTTGGCGCGTATGATCCTGAGAAAGAGTTCCATCGAGGCCAGCGAGCACAAACACTTCAGAGATTCCAGAGCATGCTGACGCATCTGCAGATTCCTTCATCGCGTGAAGCAACCACTGATCTGTACACGGTGATCTCTCTGCTTGCCAATCCAGGAGCGTTTCTGGCCTATATTCATGGTGATCCTGCTCCATTTAATTGCCTTGTGACGAAAGAGACGTCGTATTTGATTGACTTTGAGTATGGAACGTATGCTCATGCGCTTTTAGATGGGGCTCAAGCACGGATGCTCTTTCCCTCTTGTGGATTCGTCAATCACATCCCCGCATCCATTCTTCAGGAGATCGAAACGACCTATCGTAATGGACTGATGCAAGGTTGCCCAGAAGCAGCCGATGATGCCTTGTTTGCTCAAGCTCTCACTGCCGCGTGCGCCTATTGGGCTATCAACTTTTGTTCCTGGCGCTCCTTCTTACAAACAATGAAAGAGGATTGTACCTGGGGAATTTCCACAGTGCGCCAACTCCATATTCTTCGCGCTGAGCGATTCGCCCAAACGACACAAGAAACTGGCTATTTTCAAGCATTAGGAGCGATATTCAATGAGGTCGCGAAGCAGTTACGTTCCCTTTGGCCCGAAGCGACAGACAATCTTCCACTATATCCAGCTTTCCGCCAGTGGGCATGAGTGAATTTTTTTCGAACAATTTCAGCTTTAGATGGATGATAATCAGTGCTTAAAAACAACAGATGTGCTACACAGATGTTACTACTAAATGGTGAAAAGCTTTTTGAGGGTTAGTTCTATGCGTAGAAAAATCTACACCACCAAACGTTTAGTTTCTTATCACGAGGTCAGTAACTATAACCGTGTTCTTCTCCAACTTCTTGCTGAACATCCAAATACAGGGTACCTACCGACACCAATTTTGACGTCGCAAACGATAAATTTAGACGCACACCATTAAACAGGAATGGACAAAAATATGACCTTTGTAAACTCAAATAGATGGGCAGTACACGCGCCTCCTGAAGCGTACTCGGTTGACGGAGCTGTAAGTACTCCTGTCCATAAGTTCGGTGATACCTCTCAACAAACACATTTTTGTCGGGTCGCTGATGAGGGACCATGAATCTCGGCTCTCCTCCATCGAGCCATCCTGGTACGAGATACCTCTCGACGGGTTCACGCAAGGTGACCAGGAGCGCTTGTCAGAAATGAAATGGCGAACTTGTACCGAATCTTTCTGGAGAGTTGCATACGCAGGCAACCTTTGAGTAAGGAGCACAATAGATGAACGATGAAGCCGATGTGATCATCGTAGGGGCTGGCCTGGCAGGGCTGGTTGCGGCAGCAGAACTCATTGATGCAGGCCGACGCGTGATCATCCTTGAGCAGGAGCCAGAAGCCTCACTGGGCGGGCAGGCGTTCTGGTCCTTTGGCGGGCTTTTCCTGGTCAACTCGCCGGAGCAACGGCGCTTGGGGATCAGGGATTCCCACGATCTTGCCCTGCAAGACTGGCTCGGCAGCGCCGGATTTGATCGTGAAGAAGACCTGTGGCCTCGCCGCTGGGCAGAAGCTTATGTTGATTTTGCCTCCGGTGAGAAGTATACCTGGCTGCATGAGCACGGCATTCGCTTCTTCCCCGTGGTGCAATGGGCCGAGCGTGGTGGCTACCTTGCCACCGGACATGGGAACTCCGTTCCGCGCTTTCATGTCACGTGGGGAACGGGTCCAGGGGTCATCGAACCCTTCGTGCGGCGCGTGCGTGAGGGTGAGCGGCAAGGACTGGTCCGTTTGCGCTTTCGTCATCGCGTCACGGCTCTGTCCATGAGCGATGGGGCAGTGAATGGAGTTGAGGGGGACGTATTGGAACCCAGCACCGTCGCGCGTGGTGTAACAAGTTCACGCGTGGTCGTGAATACCTTCTCCCTGCAGACGCAAGCGGTGATCGTCACCTCAGGAGGAATTGGCGGCAACCACGATCTGGTACGCCAAAACTGGCCCAAGCGCCTGGGTCCTGCGCCCAACCACCTCATTTCAGGCGTGCCCAACCACGTTGATGGGCGCATGCTGGAAGTCACCGCTCAGAGCGGAGGACATCTCATCAATTCTGATCGCATGTGGCATTATTCTGAGGGTCTTCACAATTATGCGCCGATCTGGCCCAACCACGGGATCAGGATTTTGTCGGGTCCCTCACCGCTGTGGCTGGATGCGCGCGGGCATCGCTTGCCGATCCCCCTCTTCCCTGGTTTCGACTCGTTGGGAGCACTGGAACACATCACGACCAGTGGCTACGACTACTCCTGGTTTCTGCTCAATCAACGCATCATCGAACGCGAGTTCGCACTGTCCGGGTCCGAGCAGAATCCCGATTTGACCGGGCGCAGCATCCTGAAGACCCTCAGCCGCGTCTTGCCCGGTGCCCCTGGCCCCATTGAAGCGTTCAAACGCCAAGGCGTGGATTTCGTGGTGCAACGCCGCCTTTCTGATCTAGTCCGTGGGATGAATGACCTGACGGAGGAGAGCTTGATTGATCTTGCTGAACTGGAGCAGGAGATCGTTGCCCGCGACCGCGAGATAGGGAACTCGTTTAGTAAAGATGCTCAGATGACTGCCATTCGAGGAGCGCGTGCCTATCTGGGAGACCGGCTAGTTCGCGTGGCCAGACCGCACCGGCTGCTCGATCCCGCTGCGGGTCCCTTGATTGCCGTGCGGCTTTCCATTCTCACCCGCAAAACTCTGGGAGGAGTGAAAACCGACCTCGCCGGTCGGGTGCTCCAGGCACACGATCAGCCGATCCCCGGTCTGTATGCGGCTGGGGAGGTTGCCGGTTTTGGCGGTGGGGGCATGCATGGCTATCGGGCGTTGGAGGGAACGTTTTTGGGCGGCTGCCTCTTTTCCGGCCGCACCGCTGGCCGAGCGGTTGCCCAGGCGGTCATCTGAGTGAAAAGGGTCGCGTTGCGGAAAGCGAACATGCTGCTCTCTTCGGAGAGGAGGACGCAAACGATCGTACAAACACACTCAGATCAGGTCACAACTCCTGGGACGCTCAGCGCACAACAGGAGCCGCTCAAACCGCTCTTGCGGGGTTGGCTTCATGCTGGTGCGGCAGTGGCAGCAGTCACCTTCACCATCCTTCTTTACTGGTATAGGTGAATGCAGTCTGTGCTACTGATCTCGGCGTAAAAAGCTAAACTTCGCTAGCCATTCCATGCTTGTTTCAGAAAGTTCGAGTTTAGTAATCTATACTGAGGTCAGTAGTTGCTACTGTTCTTAGCGAATCTTGATTGGCAACCCCATGTCTTGTCCCTACTATCTGCCGAATCTCTAACAGCTCAACAGTATCTCAGTGCTGCACATCTTTTCAATGCGGTTGGATTTAATGCTTCCACCCGGGGGAAGTACTTAGAGGTGGAGCCGCGGGATCAATAGACCTTGGTGACCTGGGAGCAATAACTGGTGGTAAATGCCCCGAAACCTCGACCGATTTTGCCCTCAAACCTGCACATTTGCCCCGAATATTGAACAGCACAACCATTGGTTGTTTGAAAAACCGCTCGCAGCGCGCGAACTGTTGCATGCGGCGGTTGTAAATTCGGGCGGTTCGTGTGACGCCGCATCACCCAGAACTGACACAAGCAAGGACAGGCTGTTCGTATGCTAAGAACAGCCTGTCCTTGCTTGTATGATGTGGTTTTTCCTTTTTCGCCAAGCAGGTGCTTTATACTAAGGTCGTCCCACCATCCACGATGATCACCTGACCAGTACTAAATCCTTCGCGCATCAGATAGAGGTAGGCTTGCGCCAGGTCGTGCGGCTCCCCTGCACGTCCAACCGGCAGTGTC
>DATAYF010000752.1:0-9310 GCA_036272735.1 Ktedonobacteraceae bacterium | reverse complement strand
GTAAACGACACGGACACAGCCAAAGGTACGAGCAAGATTGATTTTCTGCTCGTCGGTTGGGTAGCACCTGAATTTGTAGGCTCGTCTCTGTGTGCTCATACTTCACATTTTACCACACAACGCGTGAAAAGTCAACAACATCAGGAAAGGAGCGACTTTGCTTCCTCCCCATGCTTGAAAGCAGGGGTCTCCGCAAAGCCGAATTTTAGGTAATGAATGAGAAAGTTACAATAATGGAGGTTCGACCAATGACTCACCCTGCCTCTATACATGCGACACTCGATAGCTGGATTGCGTGCGAGGCGATTCCGTTTTCTGTCGAGCATCCCATGACCTTCAGCGCCGCCGTCGACAAGGTGATCGCCTCACTTGGTGACCCGGTGGAATTGCTTGGCTTTGGAGAAGCGCTTCACGGTGGCGAGGACATTCTCATTCTCCGCAACCAGTTCTTCCAGCGCCTGGTGGAGGCCCATGGCTACAGCGCTATTGCCATCGAGAGCAGTTTCCCTCGGGCCCACGCAGTTAACGAGTACGTGGCTGGTCGCGGCCCGGTATCGTATGAGGCTGTGCAGGACGCTGGATTTAGTCACGGCTTTGGCCAGCTTGAGGCGAATCGCGAACTCGCCGAGTGGATGCGGCGCTACAATGCCGATCCTTCCCATCGCGTCAAACTCCAGTTCTACGGCTTCGATAGTCCAACCGAAATGATGGGCACTGATAGTCCAGGACAGGTTCTGCATTTTGTGCTCGATTACCTCGCCTCGGTTGATGAGGCCCTCGGCCAGGAGTATCGCCAGCGCATTGACCCACTGCTTGGTCCTGACTCCGATTGGGAGAACCCTGCGGCCATGATGGACCCGGCGCAGTCGATAGGTCTCTCACCAAACGCAACTGCGCTGCGGATTGAGACGGAGGATCTCATTGCAGAGCTACAGGCGCGCCGTCCTGAACTGGTGGCGAAGAGCGACGAACGCCGCTATTTGGAGGCCATGCACTATACTTCAGTGGCTCGGCAGTTACTGAACTATCATGCTGAGTTGGCGCGACAGTCGGGCGAACGGATTGCCAGCCTTCTCGGCATGCGAGACGCGTTGATGGCGGATAATCTGGTGTACATGGTATTGCGTGAGCGTGGCCGAGGGAAAGTGTTAGCCTTCGCTCACAACAGCCACCTGCAACGCGGAAAGGCAGAATTGCCACTAGGCAGCGATGTCTACACCTGGTGGCCGGTGGGATCGCACCTCCATGAGATGTTCGGTCCGCGCTATGCCGTCATCGGTTCTGCGGTAGGGATTTCTGATGCCAATGGCATCGGCAAACCCGAAGCCAGCACTCTTGAGGTGCGGCTGACTGCCATGCCGGGACCGGTGCGGTTCATTCCCACTTACAAAGGCCAAGGACTGCCGACTTCAGAAATTGCAGTGCTTCCGACTCGCTCGAGCAGTATGAAGAACCAGACCTACTTTGGACTCACTCCTCAATGCTTCACCGATTTCGACTGGCTGGCTGTCCTCGATTCAACGGCATACAGTCGCGGTGGGCCGCCACTGGAAGGTTTGAGCGCAAGTTCCAAGCAGTAACGTCATTCCCTTCTGTGGCGTTTCACGTGAAACATATAATTTTTGGACATAGTCGTCCAAAAGTTTTTGTACAACAAATCTTCTATATGCTATGCTAGAATACAAGGCAATGAGGCCGAGAAAGGAAACCTTCTATGACGAAGCTGACATATACAACACCATCTTTAACATCTCCTATTACGCTCAATGGGCAAGCTTTGACCTGCGGTGAGGTCGTGGCGAGCGCTCGCCACTATGCTCCGATCTCGCTTGGACCAGAGGCGCTACAACGTATTCGCGCTGCCCGATCTGTTATCGATAAGCTGGCGAACGAGGGCCAGAAGGTCTACGGAGTCACGACCGGCTTTGGTCATCTGAGCAGTGTACGCATTCCATCTGCACAATTAATGGACCTTCAGCTTAATTTGTTGCGCAGCCATGCCGCTGGCGTCGGCGAACCACTTTCTGAAGAGGTTACACGCGCGATGATGACGCTGCTCGCCGCCAGCCTGGCTCGTGGTCATTCGGGCGTACGCGTCGAACTTGTACAGCTTCTGGTGGCGGCGCTCAACGCACGCATTACGCCTATCATCCCCTCGCGTGGTTCGGTGGGAGCCAGTGGTGATCTCGCGCCACTCGCGCATCTTGGACTATTGCTAGTTGGAGAAGGCGAAGCTATGTACGAGGGACAACGCTATAGCGGCGGCGAAGCGCTCGCACAAGCTAGCCTGACTCCCCTGCGCCTGCAAGCGAAAGAGGGGCTGGCGTTGATCAACGGTACCCATCTGATGGAGGCCATTGCAGTACTGGCGCTGGCTGATGCGCAAACGCTGCTCGAAACCGCTGAAGTTGCGTGCGCGATGAGTCTGGAAGGTTTGATGGGCAGCCACATACCGCTCGATCCACGTATTCACCAGCGTCGTGGTCAGTCCGGACAGCAGGTGTGCGCGGACCATTTGCGGCAGTTGGTGAGCGACAGTGAGATCAACCGTAGCCATCAAAATTGTGCGCGTGTGCAGGATCCTTATACGTTGCGCTGTGCTCCACAAGTGCTGGGTGCTGTGCGCGATGCTGTAGAGTACTGTGCCACTATTTTCGAGCGTGAGTTAGGGGCCGTGACCGATAATCCGCTGGTCTTTCCTGACGAGGGTGATGTACTCAGTGGTGGAAATTTTCACGGGCAACCATTGGCGCTGGCTCTGGATATGCTCGCTATCGTGCTGACGCAGTTAGCCAGTTTTTCCGAGCGGCGCATCTACAATCTGATGGGACCCCACGAGTGGGACACCATCAACGGCGCACCGCTCTTCCTGACGCCCAACGCTGGTCTGCACTCCGGCTTTATGATTGCCCAATACGTGGCGGCCGCACTCGTCAACGAAATCAAAATTCTTGCCCATCCCGCCAGTATCGATTCTATTCCTACCTCGGCGGGCATGGAAGATTTCGTTAGTATGGGCGTGACCAGTGCGCACAAACTGCTACGCGTACTTGAACAGGCGCGCCAGGTGGTGGCTATCGAGCTGATGTGTGCCGCACAAATGTTGGAGTTCCGCAAACCGCTCAAAGCTGGCCTTGGTGTGCAACATGCCTACGAGCGTGTGCGCGACTACGTGCCTATGCTGGTTCAGGATCGCGTACTTTCGCCCGATATCGAGAAGCTGACTCAGGCCGTGAAGGAAGGCGCATTCGTCGATTAAGCCTGGGGATGCAAGTAAATTTGATGTTTCACGTGAAACATTATGATTCGTTGCTAGTATGCGTGGGTGTAGAGATAAAGGCAAGCTTTATCTCTACATTCAGGGGAAGCTAGAGGGCTAGAGGGCTAGAGGGTTAGAGGGTTAGAGGGTTAGAGGCTAGCTCTAGCTTCCCCTGATTTACTTTTGATTAGCAATCACAACATCCACATCCGCAGGGACACCCGCAGCCACAAGGGCACGGCTCAAGAGCTTCATCGAGCGTTGGATAGAGCATCATGTAGTTCCTCCTTGTACGTCGTCTCACCTGGTAAGGCAAGACAGGACAAATCACGACAGTCATAGAAGGATCCTTGATCGCCAGGATAGCAAGCGAGAAGGCGCTGGTGGTAGCACTCTACTTGATCATGTAACAGGTGCAATTTCATCATCTCTTGATCAATGGTATGCATGCGTACTTCAATAAGCCGCAGCACATCTTGTTGGACGTCCGCACAACGTGCATCGGGATCCTCCGCAAGCAATGGCTTGAGCGTTTCGAGCGATACTCCAAGCAATTGCAGGCGTCGCAGCAAGGCCAAACGCTTGACATCTGCCTGATTGTAGCAACGGTAGCCGTTTCCACTACGAAGTGCTGGTGGAAGCAAGCCAACGCTTTCGTAGTACCGAATCGCTTTAGCAGTAACCCCACTGAGACGCGCTATTTGTCCAATAGTCAGCCGTTCAGGAGTGTACTGCCCTTTTGCTGACTGCATAGTCTGTGACCTATTATCCATCACTGAACTCTCACCTCCTTCTGATGAAGAGTGTACAGTATCTTGAAATGATGACAAATATGCCTATCGGTCATCCGTTTAGACGGCCAGCCGCCTGGGGTGAACTGCCGCACCCGCTACTCCTCGCCCCACTTGCCAAGGGTCGGAGCTACTTTTGTGCAACACGTTGTATGAGCCGTTGATATCAGCATGAATGATGGTTCCATCCTTGGCACGATACCAACTTCTGGCAATGCGCTTGCCCGAGAACACCGGCTTCTCAGCACAGTTCGCCTGATAGGTTGGAATGGAGTCGCCATCCAGAAAGCTCGCTTGGCTCGTGTAGCTCTCTTCCTGGATGATGACCTGTATCCCGACCAGCCTGGCCTACAAGGCCAGGCTGGTCGATGAAACGAGCATGGGGAATGTGCACAAACTGCTGATTGTTTTTGCGCCCCATGTTCACTTCCTGTTTCCAGAGCGGGTTTTTGCCGATCACCAGCGTGCTGATTCCCTCAGCGATCAACAGATCAATGATCCGATGGCTGGCCGTGTGCAGATAGCTGTCAATACGGCGATTGCGCTTCGTCGTGATCTGGTCCAGGTGGCGTGAGGTAAAGCGTTTCTCATGCGCGAGGCGTTGCTGCTCTTTGGCGCGTTGTTTGTTGTAATACTGGTTGAGACTTTTGAGCGATTTGCCACTCACCAACCGAGGGACAAAGCCCGACTTATTGCTGGTGACTGCTGCTAACACATTCACTTCCAGGTCCACCGCTGCGATCAGGTCGTGGTCAACCGGTGCCTGTTGTTCCTCTTTCTCATACACCATCTCGACCAGATATCCATCAGAACGAGGGACGATTCTCACTTGAGCAATGGCGTCCCATGCGATTTTCGTGGTAATCGCGAGCGGCAATCCCGATGCAACGAGCTTGCCCGTTTTCTTGAAGGCTCGCTTTCCCAACGCCTGTTTGTCATAGATGAGCAGGAAGCGGCCTTTTTCCTTGTCTTTATAGCCGGGTATTTGGGACGTCCGGTGAACTGAGACGGGTTTTCTTTATAGGCTTCCATTCCTTCAAAAAAGCCGATCCAATTCTTGTGAAGCTGAATCAAGATGGAGTTGCTCACCTTGCGAGGCAACGCGCAGTACGCTTCATGGGCCTTCACGCGATGATAGATTTCCGCATACGGCAGATACTTTCCTTCGTGAATATATGCCTGTCTGATCTGATAGTTGGCCTGATTGTACAGGTTCTTGGAAGCAAATGCTGCTTCATCAATTCCGGCAAAACGGAGATCACTCTTGCGGATGAGATGCTTTTCCACCAGACGCATCATAGTTCGGAGTCCTCCTTTGCCTGGAATTGTTCCACCAGTTTCTCCGTTTGGCGTTTGGCACGGCGTTGCCCGTAAAGGCGAGCGCAGAACGAGTAAAGAATGCTCGTGAGATCGGCTCGTAATTCTTCGGTATCGTTTTGGGCTGGATTGACCACCTCAATCGTGCGCCCCTGGACGGTAAAAAGCGCGTCAATAGAGTGAGAGCCAAAGCGTGTGAGCCGATCACGATGTTCCACCACGATCCGCGTGATGCTGGTATCTTTTAAGAGACTGAGCAACTTCGGGCGACGATCGTTGACTCCCGAAGCAATCTCTTTGACGACCATCGCCACCTGATAAGCGCGTGCGGTACCATACTGGCTCACCTGTTCGGCTTGACGCTCTCAATTCGCCCGATGCTCCGAGGAAGAGACCCGCGCATAAATAGCGACTTTTTGAACGGCCTGCATCGGTTCCCTCTCAGTGACGATGATCGTTCCTGACGGAACTTGATAGCCTGTAATCGTTCCATCTCGGAACCAGCGTAAAGCGGTTCGATAGCTAATCCCTTGTTGTTTAGCGTATTGGCTTAATTTTATCCCAGAATCGTAGTATCGGTGTATCCGTTTGTCAATATTTGACGTCATTTCTTATAAATGTTTTCTACACCTTCCTCTCACTGGAAGGTTAAGCCTTTTTCGCTCCAAATATTCTCACTGTCACAATTGATGCATAGATTGGCTGCTCGCTTCGGCATATGTTCGGTAGGAGGTTCAATCTTATGCTGACAACGTTGCTCAACGTTTCACGTGAAACATCACGTGTTCATCAAAAGCTTTGGGCTGATAGCCTTGCGAATGCCTGGGTGATAAACCACCGGTGTTCTTCGCGCATGGTTTTTTCGACGATGTCGTCAGCGGTCCATTCGGCAATGTTAGAAGCTGGTCGCAATGCGGCGTAGAGATCCCAATATGGCAGGTTGGTGAAATCAGTGGTGGTCATGGATTGATACTGACGGGTGAAATCCTGCATGGCGTCGATGCCGAATGCCCACAAGATCTCAAGCCTACTATTGGCAACGTCAGCGAGTGGGTCTCCTAACGCCGCGTCCTCCCAATCGATAATAGCGACAAGCTGGCCATCCTTCCATAAGACATTGCCCGGCCAAAAATCTCCATGAAGCAAGACAGGTGCATTTCGCTGAGGGAGAGGCCAGGCCGCTTCCAAAACGTCCCGAATGTGTCCTTCATCTAATGATTCATCCACTTTGATAGGTCGTTTTCTCAACTTTTCGGCATATCTTTGTTCTTGTTGGGGCAGGAAGGACACATCCAACTTCGAGCAATTTACCTGGTGAATCCTGGACAGGTACGTGGCGAACTGAAGGATGAGATTGGGTAAATTCGAGGTTGCGAATTCTGGTTTCCCTTCAATGTATTCAATGACGACATATGGTGTAGAGAAAATCTCGCAGGATTGATCGAGGTAATAAGGCGTTGGCACGGGTAATCCTACAGATTGTAAGAGTCGCAAGAGCTTGAATTCGTCTGCTGCTATCTGTGGGTTCTGCTTGAGATCCACATCACCATGCTGGCGTACGATCATTTTTTGCGTTTGACCATCAAGTTGCTCAATCTCAAGCGCTATCACCTGTGCAG
The DNA here is from genome assembly GCA_036272735.1 of Ktedonobacteraceae bacterium. Lineage (GTDB taxonomy): Bacteria > Chloroflexota > Ktedonobacteria > Ktedonobacterales > Ktedonobacteraceae > DATAYF01. The sequence goes on along the minus strand of DATAYF010000752.1, from coordinate 2,324 downwards.
AGATCCCGCCTGTCAACTTCCACGTGCGAAGCAGCTTGCTTTGAGGTTCAACCTTTTGAACGACTTGCTCAAATTTTTTGTCTTCTTCCGATTCTGCCATGTAAGTGCATCCTAAACCTAAGCGCCTGGCTGTGTGTCTCTGTCGTACTGAATGTCTAAAATCTTTTTGACGATGAGCCGCGAATCTTGCTCATACTTTGGCTCTTGCATACCGAGCGCTTTTAAGAAGAGGAGCTTTTCGAGTGAAATAATAAGGTAATGCTCTGCTTCTAACGCATTGACAGCGAGGAAATTATAATCGAAGAGGCAGATACTAGTCCAGATTTCAAACTCTTGGGTGCAGACGCCCAGGTCGCCACTAAGGTCTTTTGTATGCTCGGGATAAAGCGCAACCAGGTTGGCATGATCTGCACGTGTAACCACAAAATCAATATCGTCCCCAGCGGGGCGCAGGGCGTAGAACTCCATAGCCTTGCCACCGATGAGCAAGGGTTTGGTCTGAAAGGTGTAGCGCAGCTTTGCCAGATCTATAGTTAAGTCCATGCTATGATCCTCCTAAATACATTGCCCGCGAGAATAAGCTAGTTGCATGCACGCCATGTTTCACGTGAAACATGGCGTGCATGCAACTCCCAAATGCCACCATATCACTATAGCCTAAAATGCCGCGATCAACTGCTGTTCCAGTTCTGCAATTTGTTCAATGAGGTCCGCGACGTGTGCCCATTGCTTGTGTGCTCCTTTGTACTGAGCCTGTCCATACAGCACTGCCTGCTGCTCCATGTAGTGTGCCGTTTCCGTGTTGCCTGCTTCGCGCAAAAACGCCGCGCCATCCGCGTTACGCCTGGCTGCCAACGGCAGGCCGAAGTGGAGTAAGAGGTCTCGCAGATCGTTGGATTTTGGCCCGCGTAACGCATCAGCGATGCGCGTTAGTGCTTCAACTCCGCCAAATGCTACCGGACCGCCAGGATTGGCTAGCAGGTTCTCACGGATTAGGGGCAGCGTGCGCTCGATCATCTCTTGACGACTGACGTGCTCAATCTTGCGGAATGCTGTGCGCATGGTATACGGGGCTGTTTTGTAATCGATGCGCTCTGCCTTCCAGGCTTGCATAAACTCATTCATCGGCAGCATCGCACATGGGTAGCCCTGGGGGTCGTGCAGCAGGACATGATCGTTTTCTAGCGCCAGAACAACGACGAAGTGGTCTGCTCCGACCTGGTACTTGTGTGTGGGACTATACGAGAGGTAGCCCATATCGATTGGTCCCACCAGCACCTTCTCCTTGCTCACTGCCGCGCGCAACCTTGCCAATGCCTCCTCGTCACTTCCTCCACGCTGCTCCTCGAACGTCCAACCCAGCGCTTTGACGGCACGCACGAGTCCCTCGTTCGGATCAATCGTGACCGGGCTGAAGAATGCCAGCGGGCCACTTTCCAGGTCCAGGTACATGTTGCCAAAGGGCATGGTGGTCAAACACTCTATAAAGCCCGGATCAGGTATCTCTTCGCGTTGGGCTCCCGCGCTAAGCAGGCTCATATGCAGGCTGTTTGCGTAACAATATGCGCCGTTTCCCGTGTATGCAAGCATGTTGTCTTCTCCTCCATCGGCATATGCTCAACTATTACATGCCTATCATACAATCCTAATCCTGACATCTCCTGCCAGGATTAGCGCATAATCTCGCCACCATTTACCAACATGACCTGGCCCGTAATATACGCGGCGGCGGGTGATGCTAGAAAGAGCGCAATGCCCAGGATATCATCTGCCGTGCCCCAGCGCTGCATCGGCACATGCTGCACCAACCTCTGCCGTGCCTGCTCGTTCAACCCCCGCGACCAATCGTTTTCGACGTGCCCCGGCGCGATACAATTCACGCGGACACGTGGCGCGAACTCTACCGCCAGGCAGCGTGTCAAGGCGATGATGGCACCCTTGCTCATGGCGTACATCTGATTGGGGAGACCTGCCGCGCTCGCCAATGCACCGTCCCAGCCCGTTGTTAAAATGCATCCGCCATCCTGCATGTAGCGTTCGACTTCGCGGCAGCAGCGCCACGTCCCCAATGTATCGACCTGCATCATACGCTCAAATACCTCAACCTCGTCCATGCCGCGTGTCTCGCGTGAGTTGGCGCTGGCTCCGGCATTATTGATCCACACGTCGATGGCACCCAACAACTCGTGCGCTTTCTTGACCAGCCGTGTAACCTCATCTGGCTTGCTCAAGTCCGCCTGCGCCGCCCACGCCCTGCTCCCTTGCGACTCGATGATCTGCACAACCTCTCGTGCCTGCTGCTCACTGCCGTTGTAGTGCACCAG